>JAHCML010000006.1:0-300000 GCA_019192455.1 Alphaproteobacteria bacterium SS10 | reverse complement strand
ACTGGCTTGGCATGGTTGTACTTGCTCAACCCCAGCTTGCGGAGGCGGGTGATACCGGCCTTTGCCCGGTCAACCAGCGCGCTATCACTGTCGAAATCATAGGTCAGTAGCAGGTGCTCCAGATCCGATGGCACGTTCGGGTTGAAGTAGATGCCCCGCTTATCGAGGCAGAGGGACATTGGTGCGGGCCGGGTTCCAGTAAGGCCAGCAGAGCGGAGGAAACCATCCTCCACCCGCAGCAGATCAATTCCCTCACGCTGGGCAAGCTCGGCAACCCCTTCCGGTTCCATCATACCCCAGAGGATCATGCGGTCCGGCCGTTGTAGTGAGACGGCCTTCACAATCTGTTCATAACCGCAGGTTTCATCGAAATAGATGATGTCGGATGATCCTGGTTCATCCTCAATAAAGCGCGCGAAGGACTGTTCCTTCCAATTCCACATGGCAATCACAAAGGTGAGCGGGCGATCGCCAAAGCTGGGAAGCTTTTCGGCGGTGGGGTTTTGACGTTGGATCAGCATAAGCGCAGCGGGGTCATCTGGATTAGTTGGTGGATGATGTTGAACAGAAATGGGTTTTTGCATTCTCAGGGCTAGGGCCTGAGGTCAATTGGGTGTAGCTTCAACGGTGCTTGTTCCACAAAGCAGCTTACTAAAGCTTTCTCTTATATTAGCAAATTATGTCTCTATCGCTTGAAGGCAAGCACGCACTGATCGCCGGTGGCAGTGGGGAGATGGGCTATCACGCCGCCCGCGCCCTCGCGGCGGCCGGGTGCAACATAACCTTGATGGCCCGTGGCTCTGAGGGGCTAACCACCGCCGCCACGCGCCTGATTAATGAGGTGGATGGCGATGTTCTGACCGTCACCGCTGATCTGAATAACCGTTTGTCGATTGAGCGGGCGGTGGATCATGCCGAGGAGTCCTTAGGGCCGATCGATATCTTGGTCCATGCGGTGCGTGAGGATGTAAACGGCTATTACGATCAGCTGGATGTGGCGCGCCTGCAGATGGCGGCCCAGACCCTTCTTATTGGCGCCGCCAATCTGGTTGCGGCTGTCGTCCCGCCTATGCAAGAGGCAGGGGATGGCCGGGTGATGTTTGTGATTGGCCAGGATGCCATTCGGGGCCGTCCGCTTGGCCTCGGCACCTGTGCACTCCAGCATGGTTTATTAGGCTTAATGCGGGGATTGGCGCGTGAGGTCGCGGAAAGCGGCGTCGCGGTAAACGCTGTGGTAGCGGGGCTGGTTGATACTGACCGCCTATCGGTTGAGATCGATCAGATTGTTGCCCATACGCGTCGCGACCGCTCGGCGGTTAAATCCGACCTCGCCAATGGCAACGCCCAGCGCCGCCTTATCCAGCCGAGTGAGATTGGTGCCACGCTAGTGTGGCTGGCACAGGACGAGGCAAAGGGATTATGCGGCCAGGCAATGGTGATTGATGGCGGTGAACTCGGTTGATCGCTATGATATTGTCTTCGATGGTGGTGTCGCGAATTGCAATGCTCCATCGCGGCAAATCGGGTAATATGTTGTGCAGGGCGGCGGTGATAATCGAAGGAAACGCCAGCCTTTGGGGATTTTTTGACCACCATGGCGAATGATGCCGGTAGTGATGCTGATGAATGGACCGAGGCGGAGCAGGATGCCCCCGCCATGGCACCTCTAAAGCTGTCGCAAGCACAGTTCGATGATCAGGACGGCGAGGTTGCGCCGTTGCCTGAGGCTGCGCCGGTTGAGGAAGAGGCCGCCGAGCCAGAACCCGCTGCCGACCCAAATGCCCCTGAACCAACACTGATGGGTTACGACCCTGACGGTGAGTATGCCGATCTTGAGGATATGGCCGCCTGGATGGGGGCCTCTGACGGCAATTCAAACCAGGCTGATATTGACGCCATCATGGGTGATTCCGGTGTGACACCGGAAGCGGCCTCCCAGATGGATGAGGAGATCGCAGCACTTGAGGCCGGGCAGAAATACACCTCCCACTGGGACAATTTCTGCGCTGATAATCTGCCGCCTGAAGATCAGCTGCCTGAATTCAAGTTCCCCAAAATCTGGCTACGCCACCCGGATCGGTTGAATGCGGTCACGGATCTGCTCGACCGTATGGTCTTCGCCGGTCACGCGGACAGCCCATGCTTCCATACCTCTAAGGGGGTGTGGAGCTACACTGATGTTTACCGGGACTCAAACCAACTCGCCCACGTTCTGATGGATGAGCTGGGGGTTATCCCGGGTGCCAGGGTTTTAATCCGCGGCTTTAACACGCCGATTATGATGGCGGCCTTCCTCGCCGTGTTGAAGGTTGGTGCCGTCGCTGTGCCAACACCGCCATCCATGCGGGCCCGTGACCTGGCGCGGATTGTCGATAAGGCGCAGATCAACTTCGCTATCTGTGATGATCGCCTGACCGCCGAACTCGCCAAGGTTCAGGAAAAACGGCCCGATCTTTATGAAGTCTTGGTCTTCGCCGGCAATGGCCAGCGCCCCGACGGCGCCGCAGGCTTTGAGGGTCCGGAAACTGGCCCGAATGATTGGCGGTATGCTGAGCCACTCATGGCGCCGAAAGAGCCGCAGTTCGATAACTTCGATACGGCGGCCGAGGATATCTGCCTAATTGCCTTCACCAGCGGTACGTCCGGCGAGGTGAAAGGCACGATGCATCACCATCGTGATCTGATCGTGACCGCGGATTGTATGCCGCGATCGGCCTTGCCCAGCATACCGGAAGACATCTTTGTCTGTAACATGCCGCTGAGTGAGACGTTCGGTCTGTGTAGCTTGCTGTTGTTCCCGATGCGGATCGGTGCGTCATCAATCCTGCTCCAGCAGTTTGAGCCAAAGGTCCTGATCCAGGCGATTGGCCGGCTAAAGGCAACCGTTTGCTGCTCATCACCCAGCAGTTACCGCGCCATGCTGGAATACACCGGTAAGGTGGATGTCACCTCCCTGACGACCTGCGTGTCCAGTGGTGAGCCGCTATCCAGTGCCGTCTACACCCAATGGCGCAACCAAACCGGCAGCAACATCATCGATGCTTTCGGCTCTACTGAGCTGCTGAGCCGGGTTGTGGCTTCGCCGCTTGATGAGATCCGGCCTGGTGCCACAGGCAAGCCGATTGAGGGGTATGCCTGCCGTGTCGTAGATGAGGGCTTCCGTGACCTGCCAGCGGGCATGAGCGGGCGCCTCGTGGTTAAGGGGCCGACCGGCTGCCGCTATCTGGGCGGTGAACGCCAAACCGAATATGTCCAGCGCGGCTGGAACGTGACCGGCGACCTCTACAGCGTCGATGCCGATGGCTTCTATTGGTTCCAGGGCCGTATGGATGATGTGATCGACAATGGTGGCTATGAGATTATGGCGCCAGAGATTGAGGAAATGCTGCTTGAGCATCACTCAGTCGCTGACTGCGCGGTGGTTGCGGCGCCAGATAAGGCCCTGGGCACCGTGGCCAAGGCTTATATCGTGCCAGCCCGTGGGGTTAAGCCAGATGACGAGCTGATTACTGAGCTTCGTGATTTCGTCCGTAAGCGTGAAGACGCCTTTAAATGTCCAACCCATTGGGATTTTGTTCCGAGCCTGCCACGCACCGATGCTGGGGTGGTTCAGCGCTACAAGCTGCGTGAATACGCCAAGCGCCAGTTCCAGGAACAAGAACAGCCCGCCGCCGAATAGGCATGCGGGCTGAGCGCAGACGTTAAATTGTCTTAACTACTCAATCAGTTAATGCGGCTTGGCAGCTGATCGATGCTGTCTTGCAGAAGCGATGACGACTTGGATGCGTCCATCGATTTCTCAATCAGGTCGCGGGTTGCCTGGACGGCAACTTCAGCGGCGACGGAACGAACCTCGGCAACGGCCTGCTGTTCCATCTGGGCGATACGGCTTTCAGCCAGCTGCTTCTGCCGCTCGGCAGCCGCTTCGGCATCGACCTGCGCCTGTTTGATCAGGGCATCGGCCTGCTTCTTCGCATTTTCGACCAGTTCCTTAGCCGTCTTTTCAGCATCGCGCTGTTGGCGTTGGTACTGGGCCAGCATGGCTTGCGCTTCTTCACGCAGGCGCTGTGCCTCATCGATTTGCGCCCGGACATTATCCGCGCGGTCATCGAGGGCCTTGGTCACGGTCTGGGTGACCTTCTTGTAGACCAACGCCACAAAGATGACGAAGGCAACGGCAACCCAGAACTTGCTGTCAGAGAACAGTTCCATCAGGAGGTGGCCCCTTCTGCCTTAGCGTCCGTGCGGTTAGCAAGGGCGGTTTGGACAACACCCTCCACATCCGTATCGGACGCGGAGATGTTGGCAATCTTAGACACGCTGCCTTTCACCGCCTCGCTTACGATGGCGTTGAGGTCAGCGAACGCGGCACCCTTTTCCTCGGCAATACGGTTCTCGGCTTTGGTGAACCGGCCCTTAAGGCTGGATTCAACTTTAGCAAGCCGTTGGGCCGTATCGCTTGCGGCCTGTTCCTGTGCCTTGGCGATGGCAGCATGCGCTGCCTGCCGGGCTTCACTCAGGGAATCTTGATATGATGCCTCGGCGTTTTCAGCCTCAGCCCGCAATTCCTCAGCCCGTGCCAGGTCGCCGGTGATCTTCTCTTCCCGTTCCTCAAGCACTTCCGTGTAACGCGGCAGAATGCGCTTACGCAGAATGTGGAACAGGGTGAAGAACACCAACAGCAGCCAGAAGATCTGGGACGAGAATTTCGTCGGATCAAGCTGCGGTAGGCCGCCACTACCCTCGCCATGATCAGCCTCAGCCGCCCAGGCCAGGCCAGTCATCACAGCGTAGCTAGCGCTCGCCATAACGGCAAACGCGGTAGCGCGGCTAAACACGGGTTTAAAAGTGCGGATCATGATCGCGTTCCTAAGTCCGAGATAAAGACCGGCCGAACAATAGACCGGCCGGTACAAATACCGGTCGGTTAGACGAACAGGATCAGGATCGCGATCACGAGTGCGAACAGGGCGACAGCCTCAGTCAGCGCGAAGTAGAGCAGGCCAGAAGCCTTGAGCTCACCAGCAACTGATGGGTTGCGAGCGATCGACGTCAGGATGGATGAGAAGATGTGGCCAAGACCAAGACCAACACCCAGCAGTGGCAGAACGGCGATACCAGCGCCGATCATACGTGCAGCTTCGACTTCCATGGTGAATTCCTCTTTAACTCAAAACAGGTGTCATTAACGGTTGTTTGGGCGGATGCCCGTAGATGCCGTTGGCCGGGGCCGCAGGCGTTAGTGCAACTCCACCGCGTCTTTTAGGTAAACGCAGGTTAGAACGGCAAAGACGTAAGCTTGGATGAAGGCGATCAGGAACTCGAACGCGGTCAGCGCAACGTTAAGCGCGAGCGGTCCAACCCCGAAAACCCCCAGGATCACAGTGAAGGCGGCAAAGATCTTAAGGATCATGTGACCGGCCAACATGTTGGCAAACAGACGAACCGAGAGGCTGACTGGACGCGAGAGATACGCGATCACCTCAATCGGAACGATCAGGATAAGCAGCGGCGCTGGCACACCCGATGGGGCGAACAGCGATAGGTAATGCAGGCCGTGGCGCATGAAGCCGATGATGGTCACGGCAATGAACACGACCATTGCGAGCGTAAAGGTGACGATGATCTGGCTGGTATAGGTGAAGCTATACGGGATCATGCCAAGGATGTTGCCCATCAAAACCACCATGAAAATGGTGAAGATGAATGGGAAATACTCCCGGCCTTTGGCGCCGGTCTGCTCACGCAGCATATTGGCGATGAATTCGTAGAGAATTTCAGCGGCGGCCTGCCAGCGGCCCGGAACAAGGGCGCGGCGGTTCATGCCGATGGTCATAAAGCCAATGGTGATGACGGCGCCAATCACCATGAACAGGGCCGAATTCGTAAAGCTTAGATCGATGCCACCCACTTCGATGGACATGATCTGCTTCACCTTAAACTGTGTCAGCGGGTCGAGAGCCACAATCGTCCTCGTCTAGGCAGAGCGTCGGTGATGTAAACGGAAAGTGCCGTTCATGGCGGGAAAAGCAGGCGGTAATGTTGGGCGACACCGGTTGAGCCCGGCATCCTTAAGGGTTGGGCGTATCTTGATCGGCCTCGTCGGCTGATGCCCCATCCCCTTGCGCGGCTTGGGCGGCCAATTGCTCCTGGCGTTGAACCATTCGGAAGACGTTCATGAAACCAGCGGCTGACCCGACGAAGAACATGACAATCATGCCCAGCGGTAAGGTTCCCATCCACTGATCGAACAGCCACCCCATAAAGGTGCCAACACCGATCGCCGAGACGAACTCGATACCAATGCGCAAGCCGTGGCCCAAATTACCGGCGGCGGGTCCGCTATTGCTGGCATTGGCGCCTTCGCCATCTGCCTGCTGTTGTGCGGCCGCAATCCGTTGCTTCAGATCGTCAAGCGACATCGAACTAAGTACCGACCTCTCCGCCCCCGAATGACCTGGTCCGCAATGATTTGCATACCAACCACTCAAATGCCCCGAAAACCGGCACCGCAGTCGGCGCGCAAACTAAGGATTGGCCCTAGAACTGTCAAGCGCTTATGGCACCGCAAAACGGCGGAAAATTGGGAATTATTGTCGTTTTATGACAAGGATTTACGTTGCCTGCGACAAGCTGACGTCCGCGGGGCCGATTTAACTCGCCTCACGCAGCTTCGCACCCTCATCCAGATCAACGGCAACCAGCTGTGAAACCCCGCGCTCACCCATGGTTACACCATAGAGGCGATGCATCCTGGCCATGGTCATCCGGTGGTGGGTGATGACAAGGAAGCGGGTGGTGTCGGTTTTCACCATATGGTCGAGCATGGTGCAGAACCGGTCCACATTCGCCTCATCAAGCGGGGCGTCGACCTCATCCAGCACGCAAATCGGTGATGGATTGGTCTGGAACACAGCAAACAGCAGGGCAATCGCTGTCAGTGCCTGCTCACCGCCGGAGAGGAGCGACAGGTTCTGCAGCCGCTTACCTGGCGGGGAGGCAAAGATATCGAGGCCTGCATCCAATGGATCTTCCGCTTCGGTCAATGAGAGCTGGGCCCGGCCACCACCAAACAGGGTGACAAACAACTCTTGGAACGCCTGATCAACCTTGGCAAAGGCATCGAGCAGGCGGTTACGTGCCTCACTCTTCAGTTTGCCAATACCCTGGCGCAGGCGACCAATCGCGGCGATCAGATCATCACGCTCTGCAATCAGCGCATCCATTTCAATCTGCAGCGTCTCTGATTCTTCCTCAGCGCGCAGGTTGACGGCACCCAGGGTCTCACGTTCCCGGCGCAGGCGTTCAACCTTACGGATCAGGTCGTCGAGCGGCGGCAGGTCCTTCTCAGGATTATGTTCTGAGAGGGCCAGGGTATCGTCCGGCTTACATTCCAACTTCTCAGCGATTTCAGCTGTGAGGTTGTCACAGGTGTTACGGGCAACCTCGACTGCAGCCTCGGCACGGGCGCGGGCTTCACGGCTGTCAGCGGAGTGACCTTCAGCCTGACGCAGGCGGCGATCGATATCGGCGAGGGCACGCTCAGCCTCAACCAACACATCGGCCTTGCTCTTGGCCTCGCGTTCAGCCTCAGACAGGGCATCCAGCAGTGCCTGCTCTTTGCTGGCCAGGTCCTGCGGCTGGTTGCGAAGTTGGGTCAGTTCCTCACCAATGGCGGTGGCACGCTCAGCCAGGTCCTTATGGTGGTCCTGGGCGCCGTTGATCCGATCAGTCCAGGTTCGAACCTCTTGGGCGATAGCCTCAAGGCGACGCTTGCGGCCAAACACCTCGCGGCGGATCTGATCGACCTTCTGGCTCTTCTCATTACCATGGGTGCGAGCATCGCCCAGCTGCTCCCGGTGGTCATCCAGAACCTGGATGGCCTCATCCAGGGAGGGCATGGCCTTCAATTCTTTAGCGGCGGTCTCGCGCTGCGCCTTGGCTTCATCAAGGTCGCGGCCATGATTGGCCACACGCTCACGCAGGCCCGCAATCTCAGCGGCGGCCTTGGCTTGCTGTTGGGTGGCTTGGGTCAGGGCCTCACGTGCGGTACCCACCGCGCTATAGGCGTCACGGACCGCTTGGCGTCCCGCTTGTTCAGTGGCTCTGGCTTGGGCCAAGACGGTTTGCTTCTCAGCGACAGCGGAGATGGCATCATCAGCCGTCTTCTCAGCCTTCTTCCGATCAGCAAGAAGGGTATCGAGGCGGTTGCGTTGTTCTAGCTTGGCGGCGGCATCGGGCGAATGAAGCTTACGGCTGGTGTAGCCATCCCAACGCCAGGCGGCGCCATCCTTGCTGACCAGCATCTGGCCTGGCTTCAGCTCGGCAGCGAGTTTCTCACCGGCATCCCAATCATCAACAATGCCGATACCGGCAATGGCGGATGTCAGGGCATCCGGTGCCTTTACTAGCTTTGATAACGGTTCGGCGCCCTTCGGTACGGCTAGCTTATGGCCAACATCACCGCGCCAGAAGAAGGCGGCGCCCTCATCCAATGTGGCATCGAGTGCAACACCAAGGGCAGCGGCGAGCGCTGTCTCATAACCCTTGTCAACGGTGATGTGCTTGAGCACAGGCTCGCCCGTCTCATCATCCACCTCATCAGCAAGCAAGTGCTGTAACGCATCGATCTCAGCCTGAAGGCGGCTAACGACGCTGTTGGCTTCTTGTTGTGCCTCGCGGGCGGCGGTTAGCGCTTCATCGGCTGCGGCCACGGCCTTTTCACTGGTGCCATGATCGGCTTCAGCGGTCGCTAGCTTCTGCTCAGCGCCCGATACATCTTTTTCCAGGCCTGAGAGTTTGCCGCTATCGACGGTCTCGGCTTCCGTCTTCTCCAGCATCGCCTTCAGGCGGTCGCGCTCACTCTCTATATTAGAGGCGCGCTGCTGAAGCTGCTCAATCTGGCGCTCCAGGTTCCGTTGGGCGGTTTCTTGGCTGGCCGTCTCGCGGGTTAGGCGGGCGACGGTTTCGTCTAGCTCACGGATTTTAGCTTGGGCCTCTTCCGCTGCTTTAACGGCTTCCGCCTCACGGTCGGTTTCACCAACCCGGGCCTTTTCAATCTCAGCTTGCTCGGATGACAGGCGTTTCAACGCCTCATCGGCATCACGGCGCATGGCCTCGGCACGGCCACGATCCTGTTCGATCTGGGCCAGGCGCTGTTCAGCGGCGGCCTGTTGCTGCTCAAGGCGCTTACCTTCATTGGCGAGCTGCTCTGCTTCAATCTTAAGGCGCTGGGCTTTTGCCGCTGCTTCAGCCGCAGCATCACGCAGGCCGGGCATTTTGTTTGCAGCCTCTGCCTGTGCGGTGCTCTCACTCGCCACATTGGTAAGGAGTTCGCGGACACGGGTTTCAGCGGCCGCGAACGTCTTCTGCGCGCGTTCTAGGCTTTCGGTCGCATCCACCCATTTCTTGTGGAGCAGTAGCGCCTCGGCCTGGCGGATCCGATCAGAGATAGTGCGGTAACGGGCGGCCTGACGGGCCTGGCGCTTCAAGCTGCCAAGCTGGGTGTCCATGGTGCCCAGCACATCTTCCACCCGCTCCAGATTGTTTTCAGCGGCGCGAAGGCGAAGCTCTGCCTCATGGCGGCGGGCGTGGAGGCCACTAATACCGGCGGCCTCCTCTAGAATGTCCCGACGCTGGGTTGGCTTTGCATTGATAACCGCACCGACCTTACCCTGGCTGACCAGGGCGGTGGAGGTGGCACCAGTACCGTGATCGGCGAACAGGATTTGCACATCCCGGGCCCGCACGGGCTTGCCATTAATGCGGTAGTCTGAGCCGTTGCCCCGCTCAATCTTCCGCGCGATGTCTAGATGCTCATGATCATTGAATGGGGGCGGCGCGGTCTTGCCGTCGTTTTCCAGGCCCAGCACAACCTCGGCCACGTTGCGCGCCGGACGGTTTGCGGTACCGCCGAAGATCACATCTTCCATCTCTCCGCCACGCATACGCTTGGCAGAGGTTTCACCCATTACCCAACGCAACGCTTCCACGAGATTCGATTTGCCACAACCATTGGGCCCGACCACGCCGGTAAGACCCGGCTCGATCGTTAGTTCGGTTGGCTCGACAAAACTTTTGAATCCATGGAGGCGTAGCTTGGCAAACTTCATATGGGCTCAATTACAGTTCCGGATCAGGATGCCTCGTCCGGCAGAAGCCGGTCGATCTTCCGCTGGAACACCTCATAATCCTCAGCGCCGATCACACGATCAGCGTTGTTGTTGATAATGAAGGTGGGCGTGGAGCGGACATTGAAGCGCTCTTGCGCTTCGAGTTGGGTTTTCAGGATCATCTCCTGAAGCTCGTCATTGGCGAGGCAGGCATCAACCGCTGCTGCATCGAGGCCGACCAGCTGGCCAAAGGTGCGCAAAGCAGCCTCTGGGTTGCGGGAACGGGCCCAGCGCTGCTGGTTTTTGAACAGCACATCAATAAAGTCGAAATACCGGGCCGGTGGCACGCAGCGCGCCAGCATGGAGGCGCGGAGGGCGACACCATCAAAAGGGTAGTCGCGATAAACGATCTTTACCTTGCCGGTATCAATGTAATCCCGCTTCAGCTTTGGCAGGGTGTCGCTGTGGAACGCGGCACAGTGCGGGCAGGTCATTGAAGAATATTCAAAAAGGGTCACCGGCGCATCGGGATCGCCCAGCACACGCTCATCCAAGAGACCAGGCTCTGCCACCGGCTCACCCGCAGTTTCCGGGGCGCCGGGCACGCTAACGTTGGCGGTATCGGTGATCGCATCGCCAGCACTCTGCGCCCAGCCGGTTGACGGGCTAGCGACAGAAATAGCGGCGGCGGTCATTAGGGCCGCGGAAAGAGTCAGAAGTTTCCAGGTCATGCGGGTCATGGCTAAGCAGGCTCCAGGCCAGTCGTTAATAAGGGTGGCAAGCGATCTAGTGGCACGCAACGATTGCCAGTGGCCCAAATGAGCCATCCAAGCAAGTTTCGCAGGTGCAGCAGAGGTTACTTTTGCCGGGAAAGTATGGCCAAGCCAAGGCGTTCCAACGAGTCGCGAAGGGTCGCATCCTCGATAGTGGATAACTTTTCCGCGAGGTCATTCTTCGCGGCCGCACCCACTTTTTGCCGTTTTGGCCGAAATTCTGGCGGTCTTGATTGGTGTTTCAGGGCGACTCGGGCGATTGCGGCCGACTGTCCGAGATAGTCATTTATGCGGGCGAGAAGCTGCGGTTCCGCATGCTGCCAGATGGGCGCGAAGCCCGCGCTGATCGCCACATGCAGGGTGCCCGGCTTACCATCCTTGCCGGGGATTAGGCGGATTGGGGCTGTGTGTTTGGCAAATTCAGCGCCCACCACATCGGTCCAGTTATCCAGGAGGTCGGCCAGGCGCATGGCCTTCCGACCAACCAGCTTGCGGCTTATAGGTGGGATAATGGCGCCCAGACGTCGGGTACTGCCCTTCCGGCGTCGAATGCCGGATCGGTCTGTCCCTTTACCGTCTTGAGGCTTATCGCCCATTGCCCTGACTAAACCTTGTTTCGCCGTAAAACTGGATTAGGGTTGAGAGCCTAAAGGGTGATCAGGTTCCCGTCACCTCATGACCACTGACCATGTCCCGAAAAACGACAAAAGACCTCGAAACTGTTGAGTTGAACCCCGTGGTACCACCGCGCCGGGCCTTGCTCGACTGGTATGATAAGCACCGACGGGTTCTGCCTTGGCGTGCCTTGCCGGGTGAGGTGCCGGACCCCTACCGGGTTTGGCTGTCGGAGATCATGCTGCAGCAGACCACCGTTGCGACGGTAAAGCCGCGTTTCGATGCCTTCCTTGATCGTTGGCCACGGGTTGAGATGCTGGCCGCATCGCCCTTGGATGATGTGTTGGCCGAATGGTCTGGTCTTGGCTACTACGCCCGCGCCCGCAACTTACATGCCTGCGCCGTGGCGGTGGTTGACCGTCATGGTGGCAAGTTCCCAAACACGGAGAAAGAGCTGCGCGACCTGCCGGGCATTGGTGCCTACACGGCGGCCTCGGTTTCGGCGATCGCCTTTGACCGGCCAGCGACTGTTGTCGATGGCAATGTGGAGCGGGTGGTGGCGCGGCTAAATGCCATTACCGAACCCATGCCGTCGGTGAAACCAAAGCTGAGAGCCCTATCGGTTCCCTTGTTCGAGGGCGATGACCGCGAGCGCCCCGGGGATTATGCCCAGGCGATGATGGATTTAGGGGCCACCGTCTGCGTTCCCGCTAAACCCCGTTGTGATCGTTGCCCTTGGTTTGACCAGTGTGAGGGGCGTGCCGCATGCATTGCGCATACCCTGCCCAGGAAAGCGAAGAAGCAACCGAAGCCCCAACGGGTCGGCTTACACCTCTGGCTGGTTCAGCAGGACCGCATCCTGATGCGCCGCCGACCGGAGAAGGGGTTGCTCGGCGGGATGCTTGAGTTACCGACCGGCGGTTGGCAGTCGGTTGTGGCCGCGCGCGATGCAGATTATCCCGCCTTGATGAACCAGCTGCCACTTAAAGGACGTTGGCGCATGCTGCCCGGTAGCGTCGGCCATACCTTCACCCATTTCCACCTTACGGCACGGATCGCTGTTCCACATGGCGAGATCATCGAGCCTGACGGGGAGGATTGGCGATGGGTTTCAATCGATGAGCTTGGCGATGTGGCTTTGCCCACCGTAACGGCGAAGATGGTTCGCCATGCCATGGCCAAGATGGCAGAGCCTGACGCCGATTTGTTTGAGGCTGCCTCATGAAGCACCTAATCGTCGCCATCCTGATGCTTTTCGTTCTGCCCTTTGCTGTAGCTGAGGCACAGGAGCGTAAGCGGCCCGTTGATACCTTGTTGCTGCTGGCCATTGATGCCTCGGCCAGCGTTAGCCAATCAGTTTTAGCTACCCAGCTTGAAGGGCATGCCAGCGCTTTCCGAGATGAGGGGGTTCAGGCGGCTTTACGCTCTGGCCCGGCGGGGGAGATTGCGGTGGGTGTGATGCTGTGGTCCAGCCCGGTGGATACCCGGTTGACCTTGCCCTGGCGGATTGTGCGCACGCCAGAGGATGCTTGGCGCCTTGCGGCTGACATAGCCACCATCCCGGGAACAGAGCGGGCGGGATCGACCGGTCTTGGCTCGGCCATGGCGGCTGGGCGGCGGCATTTGTTGAATGCGCCTTACACGGCGCCCCGCCTGATCATCGACATCTCGTCCAACGGTTTCAGCAATATTGGCCCGCGCCCAGATGCGGTGAAGCCGTCACTGCAAGAGGCTGAAATAGAGGTGAATGGCCTCGTCATTCTCGACGAGTATGATTGGTTGGCGCAGTATTTCAGCAAATCTGTGATTACCGGTTACGCCCCATTTGTGATGGTCGCCCATCAGGAGCGTGACTACGCTGATGCATTGCTGCGCAAACTGATCCGCGAGCTATCGTATCGGCCAAATGAGTCGACTGATCTGGCAGAATTGGCCCCGTTAGATGGGGCCGATGCCTCCGTCAGGCGCCAATAGGGGGTACCGATGGGTATCGAAGAAGACGAATTAGGCGAAGTCGAAAACCTCTCAATCTTTGAGAAGTATCCGGAAGCCTTTAAACGCCTGTCTATTCTGCTAGCTGGTGTAATTGGGATTAGTGTCTCGGTTTACCTGTTTGCGACCAGCGAGGGCGAACCCGATTGTCCGCCCTTGGACCAGGGAACAATCCATGATGAAGTTTGTCATGGTGACATGTTTTGCATCCAAGAGATCAGATCAGATGTTTGTGTCGAGTTTCTGGTGCAAAAGATGTCAGGCGGCGCCTCCATCGGCCTTCTTGTTGAGGCTCATGAGGACGGTTTGATCGGCTCTGGTGATCAAATGTATCTAGAGCTCAAAGATGACGATTTGGTTCGTCTGTATTCTTTTGAATTTCCCGACGGCCCTGATGGCAACACCACTGCCAGCCTTTCGGTGATGCCGCAGTTTGGTGGCTTGCCATCAACGCCAGATAACTCTGTTTATGTCATGCCCTTACCATCAGAGCGCGGGTTCCGGGTTCTGCAGGCTTCCGACCGGCTGAAAGATCATGAGGGGATGCTAGAGCATGCCGTAGATTTTCAGGTGCCAGCAGGAACCCCGGTGCGGGCGATGCGTGACGGGTTTGTCGTTGGCATGCGGATGGATCAATTCCTCGGTGGCACACGGGATCGGGCTAGAGGAAAAGAGAACTACATCTGGATCCAACATCTAGATGG
This sequence comes from Alphaproteobacteria bacterium SS10, assembly GCA_019192455.1. Lineage (NCBI taxonomy): Bacteria > Pseudomonadati > Pseudomonadota > Alphaproteobacteria > Alphaproteobacteria bacterium SS10. Next base: position 285,804 of record JAHCML010000006.1, on the reverse strand, counting down.
CACCGTTGCCACCTACCGGCATCTGCTTCGGGACAGCAATAAGGTTGAGTTTGGCGCCAGTGTTATTGCAGGGCAAGAAATCGCCTTATCTGGCGCCACTGGCTACACAGAAGAGCCAATGCTTCATGTTCACGTCTCAACACCACTGATCAATGGTGAGGGATTTAAGACGTTTCCCATGACCTTCGCGACCACTAAAGGGAACACGGTCATGAAGACCCGCGAGATCTATAAGGCGACGTTCTAAATTGTGTTTTGATTAGAGCTTGGTGCTGCGCTCTGTGCAGATTACGCCCGTTCGCGGGTGATCTCGACGCCTGCGCCTGCGCAGTCATCAAACACATCCAGCTTCTCAATCCGGATGGTGATCTTCTCAACCGATGGGTGGCTGAGTGAGAGGGCGGCAATACGCTCGGCCATGGTCTCAACTAGGTTGATGTGCCCCTCAGAGACAACGCGGTGGGCGGCATCGCGCAGCAACTCGTAAGAGACCACGGCATCCAGATCATCTTCAGTGATGATCCGGTCAGCGACCACAGCCTCAATGTTCAAACGGACCCGTTGGGTGCGGCCACGCTCCTCAGGATAGGCGCCGATTTCGGCTTCCAGATCCATGTCGCGCAGGAACATTCGCCGATAGGTCATCGACGGTTTGGTGCCGGTTTCCTCTGATTCAGGTGCGCTTGCAGATGCGGTGGCGCGGTCAGTGGCCCGGGTGGCTTTGCTGATAAGTGAGATCATGGCGCCGTGCCTAGCACTGCCGCCCTGCGGAACGCAAATGGCAAAATGGCGGCAGGCGAACAGTGCCTGCCTTAATGCTCGGGTCTTTTAGTGTAGACCCAACTCATCCCGCATGCGTTGGCGAAGCACGTCAATTGGCGCCAGCTGGTTCCGTGCCTGCTCATAATGCCAGAAGGTCCAGCCATTACAGGCCTCGGCCCCTTGCACGGCAGCACCCACCTGGTGGATGGAGCCGGTAATGCGGCCGCGGCTGTTTTCCGCGATTAAGGTGCCATCGGGACGAATGCGGGCGTGGTGACGCCGCCGCTGGTCAAAGATGACTGCACCCGGATCCAGCAACCCATGCTCAACCAACAGGCCGAACGGAACCCGCGGTGCCTGGCGCTTGCTTTCAAGCTTCAGTACATCCGGATCGTCCATCGGCTCAATCTTATCCAATCGCTCAACGGCGACCTTGCGATAACCGATCTCGCGCTCAATCCCGATATAGTTCCGACCCAAACGCTTGGCCGCCGCGCCGGTGGTGCCGGTGCCAAAGAACGGGTCCAGCACCACATCACCAGGATCGGTCGCTGCCATGATCGCGCGGAACAGCAGTGCCTCCGGTTTCTGGGTTGGATGGGCCTTCTTGCCATCCTCGCCCTTTAACCGCTCCCCGCCAGAACAGATTGGCAGGGTCCAATCACTGCGCATCTGCAGGTCATCATTGAGGCGCTTCATCGCCTCATAATTGAAGGTGTACTTCGCCTCGGGTCCCTGGGATGCCCAGATCATTGTCTCATGGGCATTGGTGAAGCGGCGGCCACGGAAGTTTGGCATCGGGTTGGTTTTGCGCCAGACCACGTCGTTCAGGATCCAGAAGCCTCGATCCTGAAGTGCTGCCCCAACCCGGAAGATGTTGTGATAGCTGCCAATGACCCAGAGGGTGCCATCCGGCTTCAGCACCCGCTTAGCGGCAGCTAGCCATTCATGGGTGAAGCGATCATAGGCGGCCAGATCTTCAAACCGGTCCCAGGCTTCATCAACACCATCGACCCGGCTCATATCCGGGCGTTCAAGATCGCCGCGCAGTTGCAGATTATAGGGTGGGTCGGCAAAGACCATATCAACCGAGCCGGCCGGCATGGCGTTCATCGCAGCCACGCAATCACCCAAGATGATTTCGTTCAGTGGCAGGTCGCCCGAGCCTGCTTTAGCCCCGGTTTTGGTTTTAGCCCGTTTCCCCACAGCCTTTGCCTTGGCTGCCTTCGATGCGCCAGTCATGGTTTAAAACCTTTAAAATCTTCCCCGTAAGTGGCTGAATCTTCGGTCAATCTGGTTCCGGCGTCAAAGCTTAAAGCGCCGATTCGGTTTCCGATTCGGCGCTGAGTCTTTTGAGTCACAACCGGGGGGGGGGGCTCAGCTAGCGGCAGCCCGCAAAGCTACGGCGATGGGCTGACGTTAGGCCGTGGGTCGCAATGGCCGCCCGATGCTCGGCTGTTCCATAGCCGGCATTTCGTTCCCAGCCATAATGGGGGTGAGCCTCGGCCAGGGCCGCCATCTCACGGTCGCGGATCACCTTGGCAATGATTGAGGCGGCGGCGATGCTAAGGCTGCGGCTATCGCCCTTCACAACGGGTAGTCCCTTACAAGGCAGGTCGCGGGGCAGACGATTACCATCAACCAGGGCGTAATCTGGTGCTGCGCTTAACTCACCAATGGCCCTAACCATGGCGGTGAGGCTGGCCTGCAGGATATTGATGCGGTCGATCTCTTCTGGCTCCGCGCGCCCAACGCCGTAATCCACCACATCGATCAGCTGCCCGAAGATATCTTCCCGGGCCTTGGCGGTAAGCTTCTTGCTATCATTAAGGCGGTTAAGCAGTGCCTCGGGTAGGTCCGGCGGCAGGATAGCGGCGGCGGCGACAACCGGGCCGGCGAGGGGGCCGCGCCCGACCTCATCAACACCGCAAATGACCCGGGCGCCATCGGCACGGGCCTGCTCTTCAAACGCGTAATCGGGGGCCATTAGGTGTGTTTGTGCACCGCGTGGTTCGGGTACTTGGCCATCCACTTATCCCAATAGGGCTCACCCTTAAACTGCTCGACCATATAGTCGATGAAGCTACGGACCTTGGCGGTCAGGTAGCGGTTGTGCGGGTAGACCAAGTGGATATTGATCTCCGACGGCATGTGGTCGGTTAGCAGTGGCACCAATCGGCCTTCGTTAATGTCGTCACCGATTAGGAAGGTTGGCTGCAGCACGATGCCATGACCACCGATTGCGGCCTGGCGCAGCACGTCACCGTTATTGGCCTGCAGCGAGCCAGTCACCTTCGCCGATTGGCCAGTGCCATCGGGGCCGATGAAGCGCCAATCATTCAGCTTCGGTGAGAGGGTGTAGACGAGGCAGTTATGCTTCTGCAGCTCGCGAAGGGTTTTGGGCTCGCCATGCTTCTCTAGATAAGACGGCGCAGCGACCAGGGCCCGGCGGCATGGGGTCAGCTTACGGGCAATCAAACTACTATCGGCCAGCTCACCAATACGGATTGCCACGTCGTAACCCTCTTCAACCAGGTCAACGATCCGGTCATTGAGAGAGAGGTCGATAAACACCTCAGGGAAGGCAGCCTTAAACCCGGTTAGTGCGGTGGATAGGTGGCGCGCGCCAAAGGACATGGGCCCGTTGAGGCGGAGGACACCTTTCGGCGCCTGGTGCAAATCACCGACGACCCGCTCAGCTTCTTCCACATCGGTTAAGACGGTTTGGCATTTCTCATAATAGGCGGTGCCAATCTCGGTAAGGGATACCCGGCGGGTGGTGCGGTTCAGCAAGCGGGCGCCCAGGCGCTCTTCCAACGCTTGAATGTGTTTAGAGACCATGGCGCGGGACAGGTTCATGTGCCGTGCGGCGCCAGCGAAGCTGCCTTGATCCACCACCTGGACAAAGACTTCCATGCTGATAAGGCGATCCATGGTGGTGTTCTCCCTTGCATCACGCGCTGAACGCTCATCTGCCCCTAGATGAACGAAGGCTCACGACAGTTTCCTCATCGTGAACAATTTATTCTGAATTGGCCGGATTATCAAATCGGATGGTTGGCTCTAGATTTTTCTCCAAGACGTGAACAGCGCCGTTGCCACTGCCAAACCCGGATCAAATCAGGACAGAGCCTGTAGGGGACGGTGCGCATATGAGGAGAAACGACATGACTGGTCAATCTATTGCTGCAAAAGGCGCAATTTCCAACGCTGATGTGGCTGCCCTTATCCTACGCTTATCAATGGGTTCCCTGTTTATTGCTCACGGCCTGTTGAAGGTCCTGGTCTTCACCATTCCCGGCACAGTCGGGTTCTTTGAGAGCATTGGGTATCCCGGTTTCTTTGCCTATTTGGTGATTGCCGCTGAGCTTGGCGGCGGTGCTTTGTTAATCCTGGGTTTGCAAACGCGCCTGGTCTCGTTGGGCCTCGTCCCAATTCTAATCGGCGCCACGCTGCAGCATGCGGCCAATGGCTGGCTCTTTAGTGCCGAAGGTGGCGGTTGGGAATTCCCAGCTCTGTGGACCGTGCTGTTGGTTGTCCAGGCGTTGCTTGGCCCTGGTGCCTATGCCCTACGGTTTGGTGCCGTTGACAGCATCCTTGCCAAGTTCCGGCTGAACGACCCACGCAACGCGGTCGCCGCCTAACCTCAAAGATCCACGGGCTGTGGGACCGCGAATGCTCACAGCCCGTTTTTCATTCGGGAGTGATGATCATGGCCATGCCAAACAGCCTATTCGTATCTCACGGCGCACCAAACCTGCTGGAGAGTGATGTGCCAGCACGATCATTCCTTAAGCGGTTGGGCAACGATCTCCCAAAGCCGCGGGCCATCTTGGCGGTGTCCGCCCATTATGAGACGGCTGTACCGACCATTGGTCTCGCCGCAGCGCCTGAAACCATCCATGACTTCTTCGGCTTCTCGCCCTCTCTCCACGCATTCAACTACCCGGCGAAGGGCATGCCAGCGCTTGCCACCCAAATCGCCGACGACTTGGCGGCTGAAGGCATTGAGGTTGCACGGGATGAGGGGCGCGGACTGGATCATGGGATCTGGGTGCCATTGGCCCTGGCCTATCCCGATGCCGATATCCCGGTCATCCCATTTTCAATTCAGCCTGACGCGGATGCAGCGCATCACCTGGCGATTGGGCAAGCCCTGGCCAAGGTCGTGCCATCTGATGTCCTGGTCGTCGCCACGGGGTCGATGACCCACAACCTGTCGGCGTTTCGGGGGCATGAGATTGATGCCCCGCCGCCTGACTGGGTCTCCAGCTTCGCCGATTGGATTGAGGTGGAGAGTAAGGCCGGTGATCTGGATCGCTTGGTTAGTTTTGCGCAGCAGGCGCCCAATGCTGGTGAAAACCACCCGACCGATGAGCACTTCCTGCCCTTCTTTGTCGCCTTAGGCGTTGCTGCCGGGCGCGGTGACTGGCGCGGCACGCCACTCCACCGCAGCTATACCTTTGGTGTGTTGGCCATGGATACCTACCGCTTCGATGGGGTTGAGCGCGTTGCCGCCTGATCATTGAATTAAAACCCCATGGAGAATTGATCGGTCTCAACCGCCGGTGGTCGGAATAGATTGACCGGCAGTGGTGGGCGGTCACTGTTCAGGCCAAGGCGCATTACTGTGGCCCGGAAGCGCTGGCGAAGCAGATCGGCATAGGGGCCGCTGCCGCGCATGCGGGTGCCAAACTCGGCATTGTAGGCACGGTTCGGGTCGTCGGCGCTGCTATGGCACCCACGTAGCAGGCTAAACACCCGCTTAGCCCGGTCAGGGAAATGCTCCTCCAGCCATTCACGGAACAGATCCTCAATCTCCAGCGGCACCCGAACCATGGTGTAGGAGGCATAGCGGGCGCCCATCTCATGCCCCGCCTGCAGCAGTTTCTCCAACTGGTCGTCATTCAGGGCAGGGATCATGGGGGCGGTCATGATCCGCACCGGGATGCCGGCCTCACTCAATGCCTTAATCGCGGCGAGGCGCTTGGCGGGGCTGCTTGCCCGGGGTTCCATCAGTCGCGAAAGCTTGGGGTCCAGGCTGGTCACCGACACGCCCACATGGACCAGATCGTCCTTAGCCAGTTCGGCTAGCAAGTCGATGTCCCGGGTAATCAAATCTGACTTGGTTAGTAGGCCGACCGGGTGCTTTGCCTCCAGCATGACCTCGAGGAGTTGGCGGGTTATCGCCAGTTGCCGCTCCACCGGTTGATAGCAATCGGTGTTGGCGCCAATGACGATGGTCTGGGGCTCATAACGCGGTTTGTTTAACGCCTCACGAAGCAACTCGGCCGCGTGGGGTTTGGTAAAAATCCGGCGTTCAAAATCTACCCCGGCCGAGAAGCCAAGATAGGTATGGGTTGGCCGGGCATAGCAATAGATGCAGCCATGTTCGCAGCCCTTATAGGGGTTGATTGAGCGATCAAAGCCAAGGTCCGGGCTATCGTTCTTGGAGATAATGCTGCGGCTCTGGTCGACACTGATGATCGTCTCAAGCTGGGTACCAATCTCGGCGGCTACCTCACTGCTTTGATCGCCAGCAAGCGAGTTCCAGCCATCATCCACCAGTTCGCGCGCGGTGGCTTCAAACCGACCGCTGCGATTGCTGATCGCGCCGCGCCCCCGTGGTTTAAGATTCAGGGGCTTTGGATTTTGGGGTTCCGTGTTGAGTGCCGCCGCCTCGTCCATGATTGATCATCTCCCATCTTTAGCTTGACGGAGAGGCTATCGAATCACGGTTCGTTCTATCAAGAACAAAAAGCGAACAATTGCGCTTGACTTTATACCTAAGCGGGTTCGCGCTCGTTCAGCCGTGGGATCAACTCAATGAAGTTGCAGGGCTTATAGCGGCTGTCGAGTTGGGTTGAGAGGATGCCATCCCAGGCATCCTTACAAGCGCTGGTGGAACCTGGCAGGCAGAACACATAGGTGGTCTTGACCAGTGCGGCCATGGCGCGGGATTGGATGGTTGAGGTGCCAATGATGTCATAGCTCAGCTGTCGGAACAGCTCGCCAAACCCCTCAATCTCCTTATCCATCACATCGCGCAGCGCCTCCGGCGTCACATCGCGACCGGTCAGGCCGGTGCCGCCAGTGCTGATCACAATATCAACCTGGTCATCGCTGGCATATTGCTCGAACGCAAGGCCCAGACGTCGGCGGTCATCGGGAACAATTCGTCGTTCGGCGAGCTTGTGACCAGCCGCCGTCAGTTTCTCGATCAGAAGCGCACCGGAGGTGTCATCCGCCTCAGTCCGGGTGTCCGAGACAGTTAGTACGGCGATGTTAAGCGGGATAAAGGTCGCGTTTTCGTCAATTCCGGCCATGGGCTGCCACCTGGATATGTTTCGTATCCAGTCTGACATAGAGCGGCCGGTCGCCCTGTGCAATCGCTTCCAGCGATGGAACAGGTTGGTTGAAGCGCATGCGGTAGATCCAGAAGTTGGTCAGCACACGCTCGACGAAATCACGGGTCTCTTTGATCGGAATGCTCTCGATAAAGAACAGTGGGTCCTCGCGGTAATCCACGCGGCGGCGCCAATGCTGAAGATTACCGGGGCCTGCATTGTAGGCGGCGGCAAGAAGCAGCAGGTCTTCACCGACCAGGCGGCTTTCCATCAGATAGGCGAGGTAGCGTTGGCCCAGCTCAATATTAACCAGGGGGTCAAAGAGCTGCTTGCGGTCACTGCCATCGTAGAGTGCGGTGTCGCCCATATATTTGGCGGTGCGCGGCATCAGCTGCATCAGGCCAGAGGCACCAACACCACTTTGTGCGCCAGGGTCAAACCGGCTCTCTTGGCGCATGAAGCCAAAGACCAGGGCCCGATCAACCTGGAAGCCAGTGTCTGGTGACCATGGTGGAATTGGATACAGCGCGGTGTCGTAACGCTCACCCTCTTCAGGGCGGAAACGGCTACCGGCACGAACGGCGAGATCTGGCAGGCCGGCATCTTCAGCGATAGCCACCAGCGCTTCTTCAAGGTCGCGGTCCCGGCGTGGGTTGATGCGGCGCAGTTCTTCAACGGCGAGCTCGCGCTGGCCAACCTGAATAAGGGCCAGGCCACGGGCGCCAACGGAGTGGTCTTGGAGGACAGCCAACCGGTCACGGTTAAGCCGAGGGGTGCGCCAATGGAAGCGGGCGGGCTCATCCAGCACTTGGGTGCTGATCAGGCCATAGAAGGTGCCTGGATACTTCGCGGCCCGCTCTAGCCATTGTGAGGCCTCACGGTTCTCGCCCAACTCTCGGTGGCTGCGCGCGGCCCAGAAGGCACCAGCGGAGCGTTTCCAGGGCGAGACATTGTTTGAACTGGCAACTTTACCGAAGTGGTTGGCGGCCTGCTCATAGTTGCCAAGCTTCCAATGGGCTAGGCCAACGGTCCAATCGGCGTGGTCCAGATAGGACAGGTTCGATTTCGCACTGGCGGAGGCAAGCTCAACAGCGCGCTCATACTTCCGACGGTGGAAGTAGCCCTGGGCCACCTCAGCACGCATCAGGTTGAATTCGTTTTTATCCAGCAGGTTGCGATTGGCAGGCTGGTTCAAAATCGCCCAGGCATCTGCTGGTGAGCCGCGCTCGGCCTTATCACTGATCGTGCGCATCAGGCGGGTGACGGCGCGGCGTTGTTCCCGCGTCCGCTCCCGATCGGAGCGATAGCGACGTGGCACGAAGCCATAGCTCTCAACTGCGCCAGTGACCAGGCGCCCGGTGCGGGCACGGGCCGGTGCGGCCTCACCTGCTGGTTTGCGTTTCATCGCCAGGGTGCGAACATTGGTGGCACCCGGATGGTCGGCATAGTCGGCCAGCCAATCACGAAGCTCAGGATAGCTAGAGCGATAGGCGGTTGGATGCATGTAGCGTTGGTACAGCACATGGCCCATCAAGATATCATCGCCAAGCTGGCTGATCAGGGCATCGGCGGCATCCCAATCACCACCTGCCTGCAGATCAAAGATCAGGCGATAGCGCTTTGCGTCGGCATCGCTGATCACATGGATCGGCGCCACCTCCCGCTCTGGCGGGGCAAAGGTGCGGAGGTTTAGGGTCGCGAGTGAGAAGGCGGGACGATTGCCGCTGGCGGCCTGCGCTGCATCGAATGCTTCGCGGGACAGTGGCAGGTCACCATCAAACAGGTCGATATCGCTAACCCGCTCGGCAAGCGTGCGGAGGTTTAGCGAGGCCATGGTGAAGAATGGCCGCTGCTCAATATTGGCTACCTGCGCGGGCGCACTGCTGCTGTCAGCGGTCGCATTCGCGCTTATGGGTTTTTGCTGGGGGATTGGCATGCCAGACGATAACTCGTCGGCTACTGCGCTGTGCGGTCCCTCGGCAATCAAACTCGCGGCCAATACCGCGAAAACACCGCTAGCGATCACTGACCGCCGTTTGCCGAGGCGACCCCCCCGGATCGCCAGCTGTCTCATGGCCTGTAGATTTACCCCGAACCCAAGACACCGACAAGTTCGGGTTTTCATTAAATTTTTGGCAACAGCTATGCGTATTTGAAATGGCTTTTAGATATCAGCGGCTTACTGGTCACGGTGTCCCAATAGCCGCAGCAATCTTTAAAAAGTCATGCCAGACCTCACGCTTGCGCGCCGGGGTGCGGAGCAGGAAAGCGGGGTGGAAGGTGGCTATTGCCTGAATCTTCGCCGCATCGGCGCCCGGCTGCACCTCATGCCATTGGCCGCGATAGCGCGTGATGCCTTGGGTTACGGGCAATAGCGCCTTGCCCGCCGTATCACCCATCAGCACCAGAACCTTAGGCCCGGCCAGGGTGATATGGCGCATGATGAAGGGCTTGCAGACCTCAATCTCCCCGGTAGTGGGTTTGCGGTTACCGGGCGGGCGCCAATTAACAATGTTTGAAATATAGGTATCCGTGCGGTCCCGGCCGATGGCCTTTAGGATGCGATCCAGCAGCTGACCGCTGGCGCCAACGAAGGGTTTGCCCTGGGCATCCTCATCTCGGCCCGGCGCTTCCCCCACAATCATTAGCGGCGCACCCGGCGTACCATCAGCAAAGACCAGGTTTTGCGCAGTCTTAACAATGCTGAGGCCATCAAACTGTTCCAGCGTCTTACGCAGGTCATCGAGGGTCTGCGCCTCGGCTGCCAGGCGTTGGGCCGCCCCAACCGCCTCCGCCGTTCCTAACGGTGCGTCGCCAGCGGCTTGAGGCTGTGGCTTTGCTTTTGGTGCGGGTTTTGGCTGTGCGGTTGCCCGATGCTCGGTCCAGCTGATCGGTTGGGGCGCTACAACGGTTTTGACGCCCACATCCACATACCATTGCAGCATGGCGAGCGCTGCCTCGGGCGGCAGATCGGCTGCGGTATTAGATGCGCTGTCTTGAGCCATGGCAGCAAAAAACCAAAAAACTGAAACTACGGTGCGGGGCGTATTTTGCCCCAAGCTAAGGATGCCGATGCCGGAACACAACAAATGTGATAGAGGCGAGTGTTGATAAGCGCCTGAAACCCATTAAATGCGTAAATTCAAACTTTACGTATACGTAAGATTTGGGTTAAAAACCCTTTAGATAAAAGCAAGAAAGGTGGCCTGAGGATGGAACGCGAAAGCATGGAATTCGACGTTGTGGTTGTTGGCGCTGGCCCGGCGGGCCTGGCGACGGCGATCCGGTTGAAACAACGTGCCGATGAGGCTGGCCAGGAACTGGCGATTTGCGTGATCGAGAAGGGCTCTGAGGTTGGCGCCCACTTGCTCTCCGGTGCGGTGTTTGAGACCCGTGCCTTGGATGAGTTGATCCCAGATTGGAAAGACAAAGGTGCACCGCTGACGGTGGAGGCGAAAGAGGACAGCTTCATGTTCCTCACCAAGAAGAGCGCCTTCAAGATGCCGACGCCGCCCCAGATGCATAACAAGGGCAATTACGTCATCAGCCTGGGCGAGTTGGCCCGTTGGCTAGCTGAGCAGGCCGAGGCAATTGGCGTTGAGATTTACCCAGGCTTTGCCGCCGCTGAGGTCCTCTATGATGACCAGGGTCAGGTGATGGGTGTCGCCACGGGCGATATGGGCATCGGCAAGGATGGTGAGCAGACCGCCAATTACACCCCAGGCATGGAGCTGCATGCCAAGCAGACGGTTTTCTCAGAAGGCTGCCGCGGGTCGCTGACCAAGACGTTGTTTGAGAAGTTTGACCTTCGCAAAGACAGCGATCCGCAAACCTATTCCATCGGCATTAAAGAGCTCTGGGAGATTGACCCGGAGAAGCATAAGCCAGGCAAGATCGTGCACACCATCGGCTGGCCGATGGATAACAAGACCTATGGCGGGTCCTGGCTCTACCACTTCAAAGATAATCTCGTATCGGTTGGCTATGTGATCGGTCTGGATTACCAGAACCCCTATCTCTCACCCTTTGATGAGATGCAGCGGTTTAAGACCCACCCCTCGATTGCACCGCTGTTTGAGGGTGCACGTCGGGTTTCCTATGGCGCCCGGGCGCTTTCCGCCGGTGGTTACCAATCCCTGCCGAAGCTGACTTTCCCAGGTGGCGTCTTGGTCGGCGACACGGCCGGCTTCCTCAACGTGCCCAAGATTAAGGGTAATCACACGGCGATGAAGTCTGGCATGACCGCCGCTGATGCGATCTTTGAGCATCTGAAAGCGGAGAAGGGGCGCGAGGAATGCACCGCCTATCCTGAGATGCTGAAGAAGACCTGGCTGTGGGATGAGCTGTATCGGGTTCGTAATATCAAGCCGAGCTTCCATTGGGGGCTCTGGCCAGCAATCATCTACTCAGCGATTGATACCTACATCTTCCGGGGTAAGGCGCCTTGGACCTTGAAGAACCACGCCGATCACAAGCAGCTCAAGCCAGCGGCTGAGTGCGAGAAGATTGAGTATCCAAAGCCGGACGGCAAACTCACGTTCGACAAGCTCTCCTCGGTGTTCATCTCAGACACCAATCATGAAGAGAACCAGCCCGCTCACCTGAAGCTTAAGGATGAGAGCATTCCAATCGCCCATAACCTGCCGCTCTATGATGAGCCAGCGCAGCGTTATTGCCCCGCTGGGGTCTATGAGGTGGTGCGTGAAGAGGGTGAGGAGCCACGGTTCCAGATCAACGCCCAGAACTGCGTCCACTGTAAGACCTGCGATATCAAGGACCCGAGCCAGAACATCAACTGGACCGTGCCTGAGGGTGCCGGTGGCCCGAACTACGCAATGATGTGATCGACCTGGGCCGCTCTTATGGGCGGTCCGGTGTTGCCGCCTGTCAGGCGGTGTGGTGTAGTGTCTAACGGCGCTTGCGCTCACATGCTTTATTGAAGGATTTCAAGTCCTTGTCTATTCGCCAACGGTTTCAGTCCGCCCTGACCCTGGTTCCTTATCGTCCCGCCTTCGCTGGTATTGGCCTGGTCATGCTTGCCGCCTGTGCCACCCAACCCGGTGGCACCTACTCCCCAGATGTGGGTGATGTGGTTGGCCCGCGGGCTGAGTTCAGTGGCCCGCCCATTCGGGAAACGGCATCTGGCAGCTATCTTGCCGGACATCTGGCGCAGGGTGCCGGTGACTGGTCATCCGCCGCACTGTTTATGAACAACGCGCTGGCTGGGGATCCTGATAACTACCGCCTACTACAGCGTGCCTTCCTGTTAAACCTGGGCGGTGGTGAAGTTGAAGAAGCCCTAAAACAAGCTGAGAAGCTCGCAGAACAAGAGCAGGCCTTGGACCTTGCGCTGGTTCTGCTGATGGTTGAGGCCGTCAAACAGGGTGAGCTTGAGGCTGCAAAAGAGATCAATGACCGCATCACGGATGAGGGGCTTCAGACCGTTTTGAAGCCTGGCGTTCGGGCTTGGCTGGCCGCCGGTGACGGTGATGTCGAGGCGGCCACGGCGGCACTTGAAGAGCTGCGGGCCTTTGGTGGTTTTGAGGCGCTTATCGCCTTACACCGCGCCTTTATCTTCGATTATCTAGGCCGTGTGGATGAGGCTGAAGCCGAGTATCAGAACGCCCTATCGCTCTCGACGACCCTCCGGGCCGGTCAGGCCTATGGCAGCTTGCTTGGCCGAGAGGGGAATGTTGATGAGGCGATCCGCCTTTACGATACCTTCCGGGCCCGTGATGGTTCCCGCCTGTTGGCCGCTGGTATCCGTCGCTTAGAGGCTGGTGGCCCTCCCGCCCGTGGGTTTGAAACCGTCAGTGATGGGATGGCCGCCATCCTGTTTGATTTTTCTAGTGTGCTTCAGGGCGAGCTTGGCACCGAGTTAACCCTGGTCTTGCTGCAGATAGCCCTGCATGCACAGCCGGACTTCCCGCTGGCGCAGTTGCTGCTGGCCGACATTCTGACCCGGCGCGAACAGTACCCGGCCGCGGATAAGGCTTATCTGACCATCCCCGCTGATAGCGATATTGGCCTCGCCGCCGCTATCCGGCGCGCTAATATGCTGGATGATTCAGAGCAGGATGCCGATGCCCTAACCCTGCTGCGCCGTAAGGTGCGGACCTACCCATCGGAGTTTGCGCTCCATGGTCGTATTGGTGACCTGCTGCGCCGGGACGAGCAGTTCGTCGCCGCCATTTCTTCCTACAACAAGGCCATTAATCTGCTGCCTGAAGTGCAGGCCGATAACTGGATCCTGTTCTACACCCGCGGCATCTCTTATGAGCGGTCAGACCAATGGCCTTTAGCTGAAGCTGATTTCAAGCGCGCCTTGGAGTTGCGGCCAAATCAGCCATTCGTCTTGAACTATCTCGGCTATAGCTGGGCCGATCAGGGTGTGAACCTGAGGCAGGCAGAGCAGATGATCCGCACGGCGGTTCAATTGCGCCCACAGGACGGCTTTATCGTTGATAGCCTTGGTTGGGTGCTCTACCGCCTGGGCCGGTTTGATGAGGCGGTCGGCATTCTGGAAGAGGCCGTTGCCCTGTCACCCGGTGACCAGACAATCAACGACCATTTGGGCGATGCCCTTTGGCGGGTTGGTCGTGAGCTTGAGGCTCGCTTCCAATGGCAGCGGGCGATTGACCTAAACGACGATGCCGAAATCACTGAGACGGCCCGGGATAAGTTGAAGAACGGCCTCCCACCACCGCCGCCGCCACTAGATGATGGCAGTGAGCGCACCACCGTCGATAATGGTCAGGATGCCGCCGCCGCTGGCAGCTAACCATCTGTGATGTCTACTTCTCCAACGACGCCGACCATGTTGGCCGCCCACGCGCCAGCGAAGGTTAACCTTTACCTGCATATCACCGGCGCCCGTGACGATGGCTATCATGAGGTTGATAGCCTGGTGGTGTTCGCCGATATCGGTGATCGTCTAACTCTTCAAACTGATCATGTTGGTGAGGATCGGCTCTCAATCACCGGGCCCTTTGCCGCTGCGCTCTCAAACTTTGATGTTGCAGATAATCTCGTGCTGCGCGCCGCTGACGCCTTAGCAAAGCATCTGGGGCAGAACCTTGATGGGCTCCATTTCACGTTGGATAAGCATTTACCACTGGCCGGTGGAATAGGCGGCGGCTCCGCCGATGCGGCTGCCGCACTCCGCCTGCTTTGTGGCCTGTGGAGTGTGAACGCTGATGATGCCGAGGTTATGGCGCTGGCAGCATCCATCGGTGCGGACCTGCCCGCTTGCCTCGTCAGTAAGCCCGTCATCACCCGTGGCATTGGTGAGCAGCTGACGCCGGTTTCTAACCTTCCTGCCTTGCCAGCGATCTTGGTTAATCCAGGGGCAGCGCAACCGACCCCAGCCGTCTTTAAGGCGCGTCGAGATATCCAACTGCCATTCGATCCAGAAGTTTCTTGGCCCAGGAATGGTTTTACCGATGCGCAGTCTGTCGCTGCATGGGTAGGCGCAAACACAACCAATGGCCTCGATGCCCCCGCGCGTTCCTTAGCGCCAGTAATCGGTTCCGTTATTGATAGGATTGCGGCAACCGATGGCTGCCAACTCGCCCGCATGTCGGGTAGCGGCAGCACCTGTTTCGGCGTGTACCGCACCCAGAATGAGGCTAAGGCTGCTGCTGCTGGATTGCAGGCTGGCCATCCTGACTGGTGGGTGTCAGCGACGACACTTGCCGCCTAATTGGCAGCGTCCAAACGCTCTAATGCATTAATGGCGTCTTGCTCACCGCTGGTTGCGGCCTGGCGATACCATTGGCGGGCGACGGCCAGATCAGGGCTACCGATCATGCCAACCTCATACATCACACCCAGGTTGAACGCGGCGCGTGAGATGCCCTCGGCCGCGGCTTCCTCAAACCAACGGACCGCTTGGGCGATATCCCGCTCAACCCCGATGCCATCGGCGTAGGCCACACCCATATTGTACTTGGCCTCAACATGGCCGTTATCGGCAGCCCGCTCATACCATTGCACGGCGAGGGCGGCATTCTGCTCAACGCCGAGACCCTGCTGGAACAGGACCCCCAAATTGTACTGAGCGTTGTCGACGCTTCGGATCGCGGCTTCTTGGAACCAATAGGCGGCGCGGGCAAAGTCTTGCTCAACCAACCTGCCGGCAGCGAAATGCGCGCCTAGATCGTGCTGCGCTTGACGGTTACCCGCGGCTGCGGAATTGCGCAGTGCCTCAAGCTCAGCCGGTAGTGGCAGGGCTGGAGGTGCCGCGAGGCGAACCTCAGTGATGTCAGTGGTTTCGGTCTGTGGTGGAACCACAGCCGGGCTTGGCAGTGCCGCCACTTCTTGCACCTCAACCGGGGTTGGCTCTGCGACCTCTGGCGTGGGTGCTGGTTCTGGCGCGGCGGCGACGTCACCTGCTGCAGCTGCGGTCTCTGTTACCTCATCCGCGAGTTCTGCCGGCGCCGGGGCTTGTAGGCCACCCAGCGCTTCAAGCTCGGCGATGGTCAAGGTTGGCTCAACCCCATCCTCAACCGGCTGCAGTGGCAGAGTTGCGCCTTGGCTCAGTTGGGTTGGTGCATCAACCGCAGGGGCTGGCGCATCCGCCAGGCTTGGAATTGTACTGGTCGGGGTCTGACGTGCGTTAGCCCGCAATTCAATGGCGCGCTCACGTAGTGGTGCGGTCCATTCCCGGACCAGTGGTTGGTCATGGAACAAGAACAGGGTCACACCACCCATCATTGCCATCACCAGTGATGCTGCCAGGACGACGACCCCAGGATTTGTGCCGGTCTGTGGCTCCGCCTTCTTGGCGGCCTGGGCCGTGGCACGGGCATCGATTTTGGCACGCTTCGCATCCAGCTTGGCCTGTTTGGCTTCGGCCTTAGCCAGTTGCCGTGCCTGCGCGGCTTCTTGTTTGGCGGCCTTTTTGTCTGCTTTGGCTGGCTTTGGCGCGGCTTCGGCTTTGCGGGGCTTTGATTTCTTAGCAGGTGATGTTTCATCAACTGCCAGCCTTAGACCCGAGCGATTGACCCAGCCGCTATCCCCGGCGATGGGGGCAGAAGCTTGATAAAGCGGGTCTTCGGCCAGCGCGATGTCTGGATGCTCTAGCTCGTCCGGGTCTTCTTCAGGTGCCGGTTGCTTCGCTTCTGGCTCTAACGTTTCTGGTGTTTCGGTGTCAGGAGTATCAAGGAGGGCCTCTTCCTCAACCGGTGGGGTTTCCTCCGCTACTGGTTCTTCGAGGGTGGTTGCATCTGTTTCCTCGATCTCTGCCTCGACCACCTTGTCTTCGGCATCATCAAAGGCATCCTCAGCCAGTGCTGGGTCCGCCTCAGCCAGCAGGATGGCCGGCACCGGCTGTGCCACTGGCATGGTTTGTAACTCGACCTCTGGCGTCGCATCGACAATGGCGCCATGGACGGCGGCCACGTCGTCCAACTTATCGGTTGGGCTGGTCTCAACTAGCGGGAGGTGGCCCAGTTCGGTTCGGCGCAAGGGTGCTTGGTCGGCCCCCAACATCGCGCCAATACGACCAACCTCATCCGGTGGTGACAGCATTGGAAACTGTCGCGCAGCTTGCTCACCACCCTCGGCGAAGCGGTTGCGGATCAGCGCGTCGGAGATTTGCTCCTGCAGCGGTTGGGCCGTTGCCCCGCCATCTGGGTTCCTGACCTCGGTCTCCAACCCATCGATGAGGGCCGCGAGTTCCTTATCCCAATCTTCGGCATCGTCGAGAGCGTTTAGCGGGTCGGCGACGGCCTCCCAATCAGGGCCTTCCAGGTCACCGGTTTCAGCGTCTTCACCGGTTTCATCAACAGGCTGGTCGGTATCGCCCTCATCATCAGGGGCCGTTTGACCACCAAGGGCGGTCATCAGTTGAATAAACGCATCTTCTGCCGCATCCGATTCGGCTAGATCACGGGGTTTGTGACGTGGTGGTTGGCCCCTGCCATCCTGTTTGCCATGGCCGGTTTCTGAACCGTCCTCAAGCACCAGGACTTCATCATCCAAGGTATCACTCATTCGCTCTAAACCCTGCGGAAGGCCAGTGTTCCCCTGGCAACTTCACATCATTGATTGCGACTACCAACGGACCTGCAGAACCCGGCATGCCCGAAAATCAAAGCTGTTAGGGGCCAGGTTCCCGCGCTTGGTTTTTGGCGGGGGCAGGCATCTAACTTTAAAGAACTTTAAGGATAGCATGCGGCGGGAAAGGGAGTCTTTCCGCCGGGTAGATGGGGGTAGCGTCATTCGGCCACCGCCTCTGATCAGAAAATCCCTATTTGAGCAGTTGAAGACCGGGACTTTTCCCGCTACATAACTGCTCCGCACGCCGGATTGCAGTGTCGATCCGGGCTTGGTGGGGTGTAGCCAAGCGGTAAGGCAGCGGTTTTTGGTACCGCCATGCGTAGGTTCGAATCCTACCACCCCAGCCATCTTCCAAATATGTCCGCCAGGTTCCCTGATCCGCACTCACGCGAGCAGCGGTGCGATTATCTCTGTGTAGCCGAGATAGAGCAGCAGCACGGTTAGTATCGCGATAAAGGCAATACGCAGCGTCCGCTCAGATGCCAGTTTGACGATCCATGACGCGCTGAAACCGGCGAGGATTGCGGCCGGGACCATATAGAGCAGCAATCCCCAATCAATCAGGCCGATCAGCAGGAAGTTGATGCTGGCCAGCGACAGGCTAAAGCCACTGAAGATCGCCGCCATTAGGATCAGTTCCTTCATCGCCATGCGGAACAAGATGGCGAAGGTCAGGATCTGCAGCGTGCCACCGCCGGCGCCGACCATCCCGTCATAAAAGCCCAGCAGTATTGCGGCCAGGAAGCTTAGGATCTGCCAATGCTTGATCTCAGATCCGGTGGAAACCTTCTCCATACTCGCTGGCTTTCGCCGGATCTGCCTGGCCATATGGATCAGACCAGCCGTCGCAATGAACATGATCAACCAGATCACATATTCAGATGGGATCGCCTTAAGCACCCGGGTGCCGATAAAGGTGCCGAGCAGGATGCCTGGGAACATCACCAGGAAGATCTTCAGGTACTTCCGATACTCCTCGGCCAACGCCTTTCGTTGGTCGTAGAGATAGGCATAGGCCGAAAAACAAGCGGCGGTAATGTCATTGGCGACGGCCACCTTTGCCCCGATGCCCAGTGCAATCATGCCCGGCTGGATAAAGAAGCTGCCGCCACCAAAGATGGTGCCAAACACCTCACCCACATAGGTGATGAGAAACAGCAAGCTGTTGAACAAGAAATCGGGCATAGAGGGTTATCAAGGCGTCAGCGCAGAGGGGGCTGTAGCGGTTGTTAGAGGTTATGAAACAGGTTTTCAAATGGGCCAGTTCGGAAGATGAGTTACTACCCACATCAGTTTGAAGGCCCGCTGGAACGGTTCGGCGTCGGGAAGGCACGTAAGATTTGGTACAACGTCCTCTTCCTGCCAGCCGAGCTTAAATCCACCCTCCCATTTCATCGATACCCCCGCCTACGGGTGGAGGGGGAGCTTGCCGACATTCCGGTTGAGAATGCCTTCATGCCAACGGGTGACGGGCGTTACTACCTGATCGTGGCACCACCGGTTATTAAGGGCGCTGACCTAGCGCTCGGCGATATCGTTGAAATGCGATTTCGGATTGCCGATCAGGATCGGGTCGATGTGCCACCTGCGCTTCAGAACGCTTTGGCGGCGGATGCCGATCTAACGGAAAAGTGGGAGGCGTTGACGCCGGGTAAAAAGCGGATGCTGTGCCAGCATGTCCTCTCCGCTAAAACTGAGAAGACGACAGCCAAGCGGGTTGCCGAGGCATCAGAGGCGTTACGCGACTTCAAGGCTGATCTAAAAGCCTGGCGGAACGCTAAGCGCTGATCAACGGTTACTCAGACGTTGGCGGCGCTTCCGGTTTCGGCGCGATATAGGCCATGACGCCCAGGCAGATGGCGGCAACCAGGATTGTCACCCATAACGGTGAGCCCAAAGCGGCCATAATGGCCACGCTGGCCGCCATCATCAGCCCAGCAGCGATTTTGGCGCGGCGGGGTACCACGCGATGCTCACTCCATGCCTTTAGGCTCGGGCCAAAACGCGGGTGCTGCCACAGCCAGTCATGGAAGGCTTGCGAGGATCTGCTGAAGGCCCAAAGGGCGATGATTAGGAAGATTGTGGTCGGCAGGCCAGGCACAAAGACGCCGACAAGCCCCAGCACCAGGCAGAACACACCAATCCCGAAATAGAGTGGCCGCAACCACCAGCTGGCGAGCTTCTCTAGCTGCGGTGCCGTCGACGGCTCGGCTGCGCTGTTAACGGGGGCACTCACTGGTTCTTCGATCAGATTCGGTGTTGGCGTTGCGAGTGGCACGGGTCGATCTGCCGGTTTGCTGATCGCCGTATTCTCAATCGCCTCGGTAATTGCGGCACGGGTGCGTTCGATAAACTGATCCGCTGGTTCTTCCCCGGTGATGCACCCTGCCTCCAGGCTGATAACTCGATTGGTGAGCCCCAGTGGGGCCAGACGGTGGGTGATCAGGATCACCGTGCGACCGGCACAGATGGTCTTCAGCTCATCAACCACTGCCCGCTCGGTTACGGGGTCCAATCCCTCAGTGGGTTCATCAAGCAGCAGTAGCGCGGGGTCTTTCAACAGCAGGCGGGCAAGGGCCAGGCGACGTGACTGGCCACCAGATAGTTTGGCGCCTGCCTCACCCAGCCAGGTATCGAGGCCAGTCGGCAGGCTCTCAACTAAGTCATCCAGGTCCACCTGGCGCAGCACCGCCATCATCGCGGCCTCATCGGCATTGGCGCGGCCAATTTGCAGGTTGTCGCGAATGGTGCCGGCAAAAAGCTGCGGGCGTTGATCAAGCACACCGATATCTTGGTACAGGCGATCTGGATGCAGGCTGGCCAGGTCACTGCCACCCCAACGGATCTCACCCTGATCAGGCTGATGCATCTTCAGCAGCAGGCCCAACAGGGTGGATTTCCCCGCACCGCTGGACCCAACCACCGCAACCCGGTCGCCGGGCTCTAGGGCTAGCGTCAAACTGTCCAGGGCTGGCCGGTCATTGCTGGGGTAAACAAAGCTGACCCCCTCGATACTCAACCCATGCTTCAGGTCGATGGCATCGGTGTTGGTCTGGTCGCCAGTGACGGCGGTTGGTGCATCAGCGAGGGCCAAAACACGGCGGGCGGCCGTGCGTGTTTGGCCGAGCAGTTGATAGGCGAGGGATAGCGGGGATACCGCCTCAAAGCAGGCAAGAATACCGAACAAGATCATGGCCAGCACAGGGCCGCTGATCACACCGGCTTGGTACTGCATCACGCCGATTATTAACCCGATCAGAAGGGCCAGGCCTTGGCAAAACTGCCCGAGGGAGGTGCCAAGGCCGGCAATGCTCGCCATACCAATCTGTTGTTGTGACAGGTCGCCATTACGCTCGGCGATGGCGTCGATCCGGCTCTGGGTTGCACCATAAACGGCCAGTTCGGCGATGCCATCGCTTAGATCGGCAATATCACTCCGCATTACCGCCCGGGTTTGGATCAGCTGCTCACCCCTGGCCTTGCCCAGCCGGTGGGTGAGGGCCGGTACCGCAATGGCAGCGATGGCCAAACTTACAATCGTCGTGATCGCGATCAACGGGCTGTGCATCGCCATGATCGCCCCCACCACAATCACCACGATCAGGGCAATGGTGCTGGGCACAATGATGCGGAGGTAGAGGTTGTCGAGCGCATCAATATCGGCGGTTAACCGGGTCATGATATCGCCGAGGCGAAGGCCACGACCCTGCTCATCCCTGCCAATTGGGCCCGGCACCTGCGGGATCAGGCGGGCAAACAACCACAGGCGTAGATCGGTTAGGGCGCGGAACGTCGCCTCATGGGTAACTAGGCGTTCGGCATACCGGCCAGAGGTGCGGCTTAAGGCGAAGCCACGGATAAACCCGCTGGGGAAGTGGAAGTTGAAGGCAATGGCGCCACCGGCCGCGGCACCACCCACGGCAATCCCGGCAAGGGCCGTCGCGGTGATGAACCAGCCCGCGGTCATCAACAGCCCGATACTGGAGAGGGTGGCGATCAGGGCCAGTATAATCCCGCCCAGTATCAGCAGCCGCTGACCTGCCATCAGGCCAAGAATACGGCGCAGGGCGCGTGGCTGATTGTTATCGTGATCGCTCATGCCACTGCCTCATCCAGCAGTTGGGCGGCATCCTCGCTGGTCACAACCCGGCCATGGTCGAGGCATATCACCCGGTCAACAGTGCTCAGCACCTGCGGGCTATGGGTTGCCAGGATGACGGTGCGACCTGCCATCAATGGCTCGAGGCTATCTAAGATGCGGGTTGCCGTTGCACGATCCAGATGGGCGGTTGGCTCATCCATCAGCAGAATTGGGCGATTGGCGAGATAGGCGCGGGCGATGGCAATGCGCTGCGCTTCACCACCTGACACGCCGGTATTGTTGTCACCAAGTTGGGTGTCCAGGCCGTAAGGCAGGGAACGGGCAAAGTCACTGACCCCGGCGGCATTGGCGGCCTGAATGATCGCGCCCTCTGTCGCGTCCGGGCGGCCGAGGGCGATGTTCTCAGCGATGGTACCCCGGAACAGATGGGTGCGTTGGCCGACCCAGGCGCAATGATCACGCAGGCCAGCCTGGTCCAGCGGCACACCATCAATCGTGATCTGCCCGCCGGTCGGTGCGGTAAAGCCGAGGAGTAGTTTGAAGATGCTGCTTTTCCCGCCGCCACTGGCACCGATTAGGGCAATGCGCTCACCAGACGTGATATCCAAATCAACTTGATCCAGGGCGCGGCGACCATCGGGATACTCCAGCACAACCTTGCTAAAGCTGATTTGTGAGGGGGCGGCCTTAGCAGCAGTGGCGTTGGCCGCAGCGTAGTCAGCCATCGCTGTCTCTAGGCCCATCAGGCCGTCGGCCGCTGCCATGGCGGTGGCGCGGTCGTGGTAGTACTGGCCCAGCAAGCGAAGCGGCATATAGAAGTCTGGCGCCAGGATCAGGATGAACAGGCCCGCATAAAGCGTGATATCGGCGAGCGGCCCAGGGTTGAATAGGCCAAGCAGGGCGAGGCCGATATTCACCGCCAATATCGCAATAGCGATTGAGCTGAAGAACTCCAAAACAGCCGAGGATAGGAAGGCGAGGCGCAGTACGGACATGGTGCCGCTGCGAAATCGCTCGGCCATGGCGCCAACACGCTCAAGCTCGGCATCGGCCTGACCGAAGAGGCGCAGGGTGCCAAGTCCGCGCAGCCGGTCGACGAAGTATCCGCCCAGGCGCTCCAACGCGATCATTTGGCGCCTGCTTGCCGTTGCGGCGCCAAGGCCGACCAACGCCATCATCATGACAATGGCAGGGCCGGTGAAAAGTAGGATGAGAGCGGCCAACCAGTTCACCGGCCAAACCGCGACAACAATGGCTAATGGCACCAGGCCGGCCAGCATCCGCTGCGGCAAATAACGGGCGATGTAGTTATCCAGCGCCTCAATCTGATCGTAGAGATTGGTGATGATCTTCCCGCTGCCGGTATCGGCCACGAAATCAGGACCGGCGGCGGCAACCCGCTCCAGCATGTCCTGGCGAAGGCCGGCCTTAAGTTTGGTGGCGGTTGCCATGCCGACCCGCTCTGCCAACCCCATAAGGCTGGCACGCAGGATCATAAGGCCGGCCAACCCGGCTATATGCGGCCAGAAACCATCAAGCGGCTGCCCCTGAACCACCACATCGTAGAGCACGGTGGCCAGCAAGGCGGCCTGACCAATCACACAAAGCCCAGCCAGAAAGCCGAGCAGCACCGCCAGCATCACCCGGCGTTTCAGGGGCGCTGCTTGACCACGAAGCCACCCTTGCTGCGCCTTCTGGCGCGCTTGCAACTCTTGTAGGCTGGGTGGCTGCTCCTGATCAGCAGCGGGCCCGGCTTCGGTTGTGTCGGGGGTCGTGGCGACGTTGGTCATTGTTTGATCCGGTATCCCGGCCAAGCTCCCATGGGGTGGTGACGTAACGTCTAAAGGGTTAGAGGCGCGCCAGGGATAAGGCGCGGTCTTTCGCCGCTGATTCATCTAGGCAGGAAGGCGGGAAGACCAGGGCCATGCGTGTGCCCTTGCCAACCACACTCTCAATCTCCAACCGGCCGCCATGCAGCTCAATCAGGGATTTGGTTAGCGGCACGCCAAGGCCTGTGCCCTGCTCGCGGCGGCGTAGGGTGTCATCAACCTGAACGAAAGGCTGCAACACGGCCTCAATATCCTCCGGCGCGATGCCAATCCCGGTATCGGAAACCGCAAGCACCAGCTCCTCACCACGGCGAATGGATTCAAGGGTGATCGTGCCACCTGACGGGGTGAACTTGATCGCATTTGCCATCAGGTTCAGCAGCATCTGGTGCACTGCGCGGGGATCGGCGTGGAAGGCGGGCAGTTTGCGCTCGATCTTCAGGGTGACCGTGAGCTGCGCCTCAATCGCCTTTTCCTTCAGGATGCGTTTGGCAGATTGCAAGGATCGGCCAGGGTCCAGTTTCTCAGGCGCCAGGGTCATGTGACCCGCCTCAATCTTGGACAAATCCAGGATGTCGTTGATCACGGAGAGTAGGTGCTCACCACTCTCACGGATCACGGCGCCGTACTCGACATAGTGGTCGTCTAGATCGCCGAATTGTCGGTTCTCAATACCCTGGGCAAAGCCAAGGATCGCATTCAACGGGGTGCGCAGCTCATGGCTCATCAGGGCCAGGAACTGCGACTTCGCCTGGCTGGCCCGCTCGGCATCTTCCTTGGCGGCGCGGAGGACCTGCTCCTCACGTTTCAGGCTGCTGATATCGATATAGATGGTCAGGTATCCGCCATCGGGCATCCGCGCCTCTTGCGCCTGTAGCCAACGGCCATCCTCAACCGCCACTTCCCAGCTGGTGCCCGGTGCCTCATGCACGGCTAGGCGGTCCGCGACGGGGTCGTGGCTCTCCATATGGGCGGGGCCGAGGGAGCGCCAGCTATGCGATGCTTCAGCCAGATCGGTAAAGCTGGAGCCTGCCCGCCAAAGATGGTGCAGCTCAGGGAACAGGACAGTGGCTTGTCGGTTCCAGACCGCCAGCCGGTCATGTTGATCAAACAGCGCGACCGCCGCTGGCATATGTTCAAGCGCGGAACGGGTGCGCGCTTCCAACATCGATACCTCAGAGCGTAAGGCTGCTTGGCGGCTCGCATCGATATAGGACTGCCGCATGCTGCGGCTGGAACTATTGCCGAAGAACAGCAATGCGACCGTGAAGAAGGTCATCATCACCGCCATGCTGTAACCGGTCTGGTCGTCAGCGGTCGCAAAGGTGCCGAGGGTTACCGTGATCTGTGCGGTCAAAATCCAGGCATAAAGGCTGGGCAGGTAGACACTGGTGATGCCCACAGCCGCGGCTGAAAATCCACCGATTAGGAAGGTCAGTAGCATGCGCCCCGGCAGCTCCAGGGGCGGCATTAACAGGATCACCGCCGCTGACCACACCAAGCCGGCCGCGATGGTGCCTAGAATGGCCTGTCGTCGCCAATGGGCAATGTTCTCAACCGTAATCCCGGTCTCACGGAAGGTGAGATAGTAATGCGACCGATAGCCGATCATGGCGGCATGAACGCAAAGCCAACCAACCAACAGCGACGGCTCAAAATACGGCCAGAAGGCGATCACCGCGATGATCGACCCGAGGGTCAGCCCGGTTAGGGTGAAGGGCAGGTTGCTGTAATGGGTACGCAGACGCCATTGATCGAGCCGCTCAAAGGCGGAATGGCGATCGGCATCATAGGCCGATGTGGTCGCCGATATGTCGATGAATGAGGTCATCGTTGGGGGCTACGAACCAAATACGTCAAATTGATGAACGGGTTGCTTAAGGGCAGCCAAGCGGCATCCCAAAGAAACCATCTAGCAGATATGGCATGCTGGCGCGATCCGTCCAAGCTTGGAATGTATTCCGGGAATGTTGAGGGGATCAGCGGGATTCCCGCCACCAGCCGCCAATCAGCAGCAAGAGGGCGAGGCCAATAAGCAGGATCGCGGGCAACAGCGGGGCATCGGTGATCGAGACAACCCGGTAGTTATCGTTGTTTCTGAGGCCCAGCCAGTTGCCGCCCACATAGTTGTCGCCAAAGGCAATATGGCGCAGCGCTGGGGTTGGTACATCCTCAAGCCGCTTTGCCGCCCCACTGGTGGCCGCCATCAACGGCTCCAACAGCGTTGAATCTGAACGCAAATCCGCCAGCTCCTTTGGGTTGATTCGTCCGGCCAAGGCAACGGCACTCAGCATTCCATCGAAAATCCGATACAGGCCGGGGGTGTCGGTTGTTAGGACGCCGCGCGCGGTGCCGTCCCCCTGATTGGCAAGCATCAACAATTCGGTGGTGCCATCTGGCTTGGTCACGTCGACCGCAATGGTTGGATCGTCCAAGCTGCGTCTCTCGACGATCAGCTGGTCCTCTTCCACCCGGGCGGTCAGGGTCTCTTCTTCGAGTGCGGGCTCTTTCATCAGCCAATGCGCAACCCGGCGCAGCAGCTCTGCCTGTGGGCCGCCACCCTCAAAACCCCTATCCCAAAGCCAGACATGGTCGCTTAGCAGCTGGGCAACGCGGCCCTCGCCAACCCGATCCATAACGAGCAACGGGCCCTGATCTTCACTGGCGAGCAGGACGACGCCCCGCTCAACCCGGCTATCGATCCGGCGGAACCAACGCCCCCAATCGCCAGCCTCGGCAGTACCTTGAACGCCGCCTAGCCTGGTCGTCACCGGGTGACGGTCACCGATGGTGGTGATCTGGGGGCGGAATGGCGCGATTGAGACATCACCATCTGGTGCCGCTGGCAAAACCGCACCTAGGGGCGAGCGGTGGAGGGAAAGTGGCGTTGCCGCACTTGGCCCCTCGGCACTCAACAGGGCGCCGCCACGAC
Source organism: Alphaproteobacteria bacterium SS10 (assembly GCA_019192455.1). NCBI lineage: Bacteria > Pseudomonadati > Pseudomonadota > Alphaproteobacteria > Alphaproteobacteria bacterium SS10. The sequence goes on along the minus strand of JAHCML010000006.1, from coordinate 259,770 downwards.
GGACATAATCCGCGATATTCTCAAGATAGATCCGGGGCAGCACGCCGCGTCGCTGGTACCGGTCGAAGATGACGAGGTCGAACTCTTCCAGCTTGATCTCAAACAGCTCCCGGATTGGAAAGGCGATCAGCGATAGCTCTCGAATGGGGGTGCCGTCCTGCTTTTCCGGCGGGCGCAGAATGGTGAAGTGGACCAGATCAACCGCCGGGTCCGCTTTCAACAGGTTCCGCCAAGTACGCTCCCCCGGATGTGGCTCACCGGAGACTAGAAGCACCCGAAGCCGGTCGCGAACCCCGTTCACGACGATCACGGCGCGGTTGTTCTGCTCACTAATCTCACCGGCTAGCGGCTCAACACTCAGTTCGACAACGTTAGGCCCGGCATGGTCGAGGGTAAAGGTAAGCTCCTGGTCACTGCCGGTTTGCACGGTGAAGTTGATAGGCGCATCGTCATTCTTGCGGGCCGTGACGCGCACTGGCTGCCGGTCTAGGGCATCGCCGGGTAAATCCTCAACCCGAACGGTTACGGTGACCTGTTTATCGACAAGGCCGAAGCTGGGCGCCTGCGCCACTTCCAGTCGTCGGTCAATCTCGGTCTCTTCACCGGTTAGCAGGGTGTGGATTGGTCCCAAATCCTGCCAGGCGGCGAGATTGCCTGGCACATCATGAACCTGACCATCGGTGACCAAGAGGATGCCGGCCACCCGTTGGCGCGGCAGGTCGCTTAACGCTTGTTCAATCGCCTGGAACAGACGGGTTTCATCAATACGTCCGGCAATGCCAGGGCCAGGTACAGTGATCTCCCGAAGCTCCAACCCGTCAGCGGCAGAGAACTGATCAGACAAATGCGCCCTGATTTCGGTCAGCTGTTCCTGGCGCAGTGCGCGGTTTTGGCTTGGGCTTTGGTCATAAACCACCAACGCAATGTCAGGAATTGGCACCCGCTGTTCCCGGATTAGGGACGGGTCGGCCAAGGCCAGTAGCAGCAGGCTCATCAGGGCAAAGCGCCAAAGCGTGCCGCGTTGACGGCTGACTAGGCCACTAATGGTTAGAATAGCGATGAAGGCGCCAAGGCTAACCAGCACCCAAAGCGGTAGGTCGGGTGACCAAGCAATCTGGGTCGCAAATTCCTGGAGGCTTTGATTGCCAGCACTCATTGGCCCAGCCGCTCCAGGATAAAGGGTACGTGTACCTGATCGGCCTTGTAGTTCCCGGTAAGGGCGTACATCACCAGATTAACGCCGAAGCGATAGGCCAGTTCGCGTTGCCGCTCACCACCCGGCACAACCGGTAGCATTGGGCGATTGTCTGGGCCAACTGCCCAGGCCGATGCCCAATCATGGACGCCGATGACCACCGAGGCGACACCGTCATTGCGACGCTCATCCGTGCGCTCAACCCAAACTTCGCCACCGGCATAGCGGCCCGGGAAGATCTGCAGCAGGTAAAAGGCCCGGGTCATCACATGGTCTGGATCGATGGGCCGCAGGGGCGGCATATCCAGATTGCGGGTCAGCTGTCGCAAGCGCTGTACGCCGGGTCCAGCCTCTTCCAGACCGCCCTGCAGCTTGTCCCTGGTGTCGAAGATAATCATGCCGCCATGGCGCATATAGTGGTTCAGCCGGGCGACGGTGTTGCTGTCCAAACCCTGCTGCACCTCCGTGATTGGCCAGTACAGCAGTGGGAAGAGGGCGAGATCATCCCGCTTGATATCCACCGCGATGGCGCCATCAACCTCGGCGGCGGTTCGGCGGCGCAGGATGCCGGACAAGCCTTCCAGACCAGCATGGCTAATCTCATCCACCGAACGGTCGCCGGTGATGACATAGCCAAGATAGGTGCCGCTGGTGATCTTGATCGCCCGCTCTTCATCCAGGGTTAGGCCCTGGGCGTTGGCGGTTGCACCAATGGTGAGGAACAGCGCAGTAAGTCCAGCCGTTGCGGCACGACGGGTTGTGCTGGATTTAAGCGCGGATAGGCCACCGCTAAATCGATCAAGGCTACCACTCAACCATTGGGCGAGGCCCCAATCTACAAGCCCAATAATCAGCGCAAGCAAGATGAGCAGCGGCAGTAACGGCGTCTGTGACGCCACGCTCAACGGTTCCAAAGCCATGCCTGAAGGCACCGTGGTTCGGGCCTGCAGGGTTGGAAGCTCAGCGCCCAGGTTCAGCGCGCGCCTTGCGGCATCACGACCATAAAGGCCCGGCGGATGTTCGGGCCCGATCTCAACGATGTCCGCTGTATCGATGGGCAGTGGCTGCACCATTGGCCCTGGTTCAATTAAAGTACCAAAGCCGTCGAGTATACGAATGGGGGCAAGGTTGGCCGGGCGGTTCGCCTCGGCGGATTGCCCGGGATCGACACCGGCGCTGAGCGGCATCAACCGTTGCAGCATATCGACGAACAGGCCGCTCAAGGCCAGGTTGGACCAATCAGGGCTCGCCGTGGTGTGGAATAGGACGAGGTAGCCCCGGCCACGTGCCTCTGCGGTGACCAAGGGGGTGCCATCGACCAGCCTTGCCCAGGTCCGCTCGTTAAGGTCGAGCGCGGGCTCGGCCAGGACTTGCCGCTCAATGGTGACATCCGGTGGGACTGCCATCCCATCAAACGGGCTGTTGTCCGGGAAATCGGCCAGGGGTACCGGCTCAGTCCAGGATAGCGCGCCGCCAAGGGAGCGGTCGCCCTGGCGGAGGCGAACCGGCAATAGGTTCTCACCGCTATTGGCAAGTTGCGGCCCGGCAAAGCGAACCAGCAAACCACCTTCTCGGATCCAGGCATTCAGCCGGTCCTCGGCATCTGGATCGATGGTGCCAATATCCGCCATCATCAACACAGCAAGCGGTTGTGCTAGCAGCTGGTCCAGATCGCCCTCACGAACCTCGGCAAATGGGTTCAGGGCCTGGCGCAGATAGTGACGCTGATCCAGCAGGGGCTGGGATTCCCGGTCGATACCGCCGGCGATGAGGCCAACTGGGCGACGTACAAACCGGTCATCGAACAGGACCCGCGCCGCCGCATGGTCGGCACCGATGATACGAACCTGGCGGATATCGCTGCGCAGTTCATCCGGGACTGTGAGGGCCACGGGGACAGAAGCGGTGTCGGCGGGCAGCTCAACCTGTTGGTCGCTCAACAGGCGATCTTCGCTGCCCAATGTCTGGATACGGATGATGGCCGGGCGGTCGGCGGCACTGCGCTCCACCATCACGCTGGGACCGTCATCGATGTTCTTGTCTGCACCAATGCCTGATCCCGGTGGCCGCAGGATTACAGGCAGATTGTTTGCCGCTGCGCGAACTAAGGTGACATCCCCCAATCGGGTCAGGCGGGACAGCGCCTCGTCATCGCCGTCATGCTCGAGCCCGCTGCTGATCCAATAGATTGAGGGAACGGCGCTGCCCTGTTCCTCAAGCCAATCGGCAATGTTGCCAACGGCGAGGTCCATATCACCGGCCCAGGGTTGTGGCGCGATGCTAGCAAGTCGTTCGGCAGCTTGGGTCTCAGAGTAGGGGCCAAAGAGCTCTAGCGGATCGCCATTTGCCGGCATTGCGGTCGGGGCGAAGACAATCGGCCTATCCTCAACGCCAGGCCGGTCGAGTAGCGCCTGCAGTTTGCCAACCCGGTCGGCCCAATTCCCGCCGGTGGACCAGTCATTCTCAATCAGGAAGACGAGCGGCCCATCACCGGCTAACGGATCCCGTGGGTTCAGCGTTGGCTGCGATGCGGCCAAGATTAGCAGGGCGGCAAAGATCATCCGCAGCAGCATCAACCACCAGGGTAGGCGCGCCGGTGTCTGCTCCGTCGGTAATAGATCTCGCAAGAGCCGCAGGTTCGGGAAGGCCACCAGCCTTGGGCGCGGCGGCAGTAGGCGCAGCACCCACCACAAAACAGGCAGCAGCAAGAGGCCAGCAAGGGCCCAGGGCGCACCAAAGGCGATGGTGGTGCCGAACGCCTCAATCATCGCGCCACCTCACCGGGCAGCGTGCCACCCTCGGCCAGGGCGGTGTATAGGCTCATCAGGCAAGATTGGGCCGATTGATCCGTGCGGTGCAGGGTCAAACCCCAGCCAGCGTTGCGGGCGAGGGCATTAAGCCCCGCACGATGGGCTTCCAGGCGCTCATGATAGATGTCGCGGATGGTCTCAACCCTAGGCACGATCAAGCGGTCGCCACTTTCCAGGTCTTTGAAGCGGGTTCGGCCGCGATAGGGCAACTGCTCCTCGGCCGGGTCAAATATCTGAACTAAATGGCCCTTTACCCCGCTATTGACCAGGGGGGCAATGGCCGACTGAATATCTTCAAGCGGTGCCTGAAAATCGCCGAACCACACCGTCTGCGCGTGGCGCGGCAGTGGGTGGGCCGGTGGCAGGTTGCCATAGGGGTTATCGTCGTTGCGGTCAGGCTCATCCTCCCCTTCAGCTGGGATCAGCGCATTCGCAAGGTTGATCAATCCACCCCGACCGGCGGCCGGTTTGGTTCGGTCAAACCGGCTCATCAACGCTACCCGCTCATCATGACGGACAAGCAGTGTCGACGTGGCAAGCAACAGAACCATGCCCCGCATGCGTTTGGTTGGTAGGTTCTTCGATGATCTGAACACCATGGAGGCGGATCGGTCGGTCCAAAGATACGCTGTCTGCGCTGCTTCCCACTCCGCATCACGCACATAGAGCCGCTCACCCTTGGCGGATTGGCGCCAATCGATCCGCTGGGTGCCGTCATGCTGCTGGTAGTCACGGAACTGCCAGAAGGTTTCGCCAGCGCCCGGACGGCGGCGGCCATGCAGACCCTGGCGCACTGTCTCGGCAATGCGCTGTGCCTCAAGCAAGAGCGATGGCAGCGGCTCGGCCAAGCCAGCCGCACGGTTCAGCACCCGCCGACCAGCGGGCAGCTTTGCCTTGGGCTTACTCTCGTTCTGTTGGCTTGGGGCGCTCATAAACTCTGTGAAGCAGTTCTGGTTTCGCGACCCTTAAGCGACGGCTTCGACCATTCGGCCGATCACATCATCAAGCACAATACCGTCAGCCCGGGCACCAAAGCTAAGCGCCATACGGTGCTGCAGGACGGGTCGCGCCAACGCCGCCACATCATCCATGGATGGGGACAGGCGCCCCTCAAGCAGAGCCTTGGCACGGCAGGCAAGCATCAGCGCCTGGCTAGCGCGGGGGCCAGGGCCCCATGCCACATGCTTTTGCACCTCGGCGAGGGCACTCTCCTCCGGGCGGCCACTGCGGACCAGATCCAGGATTGCCTCAACAATTTGCTCGCCCACCGGCAGGGCGCGAACCACATGGCGCGCGGTGATCAAATCCGCCTCGGTCAGGCTGGCTGCCGCTGTCTGGCTTGCCGTACCAGTGGTCGCGAGCAGCATCTCACGCTCAGCTTCCCGGTCCGGGTAATCCACATTGATCTGCATTAAGAAGCGGTCGAGCTGAGCTTCCGGTAGTGGGTAGGTCCCCTCTTGCTCAAGCGGGTTTTGGGTCGCGAGCACGTAAAAGGGCTGCGGCAAGTCGTAGGTATGACCAGCAACAGAGACGTTATTCTCCTGCATCGCCTGCAGCAGTGCTGATTGGGTGCGTGGGCTGGCGCGGTTAATCTCATCCGCCATTAGCAGCTGGGTGAAAATTGGGCCTTTGATAAAGCGGAACTCACGCTTACCGCCCTTGGTCTCCTCTAAGACTTCAGAACCCAAAATGTCTGCGGGCATTAGGTCTGGCGTACATTGAACCCGGCGATAATCCAGGTGCAGTACAGCGCCCAGTGTTTCAACCAACCGGGTTTTTGCCAGGCCAGGCACGCCCAGAAGCAGGACATGGCCACCGGCCAGAATGCTGATGAGGGACAGGTCGACCACATCACGCTGGCCGAAGATAACTTTACCCACCTGTTCACGGGCAGCCCCCAAAACCGCGCCAAGGCGGGTGGCCTCATCTGCGATTTGATTGGCGGTCATCTCTTCCGGTTTCGTGGCGGTGCCGGCATCCGACGGGGATTTCAGCGGCTGTCGGCTGCGCCCAATACCGGATGCAACACTCGAAATGTCAGCAAAGCCCATTCCAATACCCATTACTCACCAATCCACTTTTGCTGTTAGTCGTCCTATATAGATTTGCAGGCTAACATGCTTAGCAACTGTTTCGGATGAGAATTGGGCAGTCATCCTGCCTCACTAAAGAGTGAGCAGCAGGACCTAAGAAAACACGGCATGGGTGACCAAGAGTTAAAACCGTCTGAGAGTGGCGGAGAACAAGGGCAGAAGCCCGCCGGTAAGGTGAACGGCAAGCCCCAGCCGCGCGAGTATCACATCCGAATTGCGCGCGATGGGACATGGTTTCATCAGGGCCGTCCGATGCGCCGCATGAAGCTGGTGAAGCTGTTTTCTACCGTGTTGAAGCGCCTTGAGGATGGCCAGTACTGGCTTGAAACACCGGCTGAACGTGGCGTGGTTGAGGTTGAGGATGCCCCGTTCCTCGCTGTTGAGGTGTCGGTCACCGGCAGCGGTGCCGATCAGGAGCTAACCTTCCGCACCAATCTGGACCAAGAGGTCACGGCTGGCACCGATTACCCGATCACCGTGGCCGCCAGCCCAGTGACGGGCGAGCCAACACCTTACATCGCCATGGATCGTGGGTTGTCCGCCCTGATTAATCGCGCGGTCTATTATCAGCTGGCTGAGATTGGCGAGATGCGAGAGGTCGATGGCAAGACACTGCTCGGCGTGATGAGCAGTGGTGAGTTCTATGCCCTCGGTGAGGTTGATGCCCTAGCGGGTGAGGGTTAGTCGCGACCGCCATGGATTTATCAACTCTCGACCACCACAACCTCCGCCGCATCTTTGCCGATTATCAGCCGAGACCATTGGCCGAACATGCCGAGGGGCCGGTGCTAAAACCGGCGGGTGTTTTGGTGCCGCTAGTCAACCGGTCTGAGGGGTGGACCGTGATCCTAACCCAGCGGACCAGCGATCTAACCCACCATGCTGGACAGATCAGTTTTCCTGGTGGTCGTGTTGATGCCGATGATGCCTCCCCCCTCGCCGCCGCGTTGCGAGAGGCGGAGGAGGAGATCGCGCTGCAGCCCAGCCGGGTTGAAACGATTGGTGAGCTTGATCAGTACCGCACCATCACCCGCTACCGGATCACACCGGTGATTGGCCTGATTGAAGATCCAGGGCCGTTAAAGGCCGATCCCAGCGAGGTTGCCGAAATCTTTGAGGTGCCACTGCCCTTCTTCCTGGATGCGGCGAATTTTGAGCGCCATGACCGGGTTGTGGATGGTAGGCACCGCGCCTTCTATGCTGTCCCCTATGACGGTCGTTTTATTTGGGGGGCCACCGCCGCAATGCTAAGAAACCTATGCACGGTGGTCGGCAGCGCATCCTGACGCCCAAGCGATGGGCAGGCGCTGGCAGGTGAGAGAGTAACCGGTAATGATTAGATTTCTATTGGCCCTCGGTTTTGCTGTCAGCGCGATAACGCTGCTCGGCCCCAACCCAGCCTCGGCACAGCAACTACCACCGCCGCCGACCTATCAGGCGCAGCAATTCCAGTTTGATTGCCAGCAGGGTTCAGGCCCGGGCCGTGATCGCTGCATGAACTATCTGGGTGGCATCATCGACATGCAGCGCCATGCCGTGCGGATGGGCCAGACCCCCCCGTTGTTCTGCCCGCCATTATTCGTCAGTGCCGATCAGGCCCGCATGGCTTACCTCGAGTGGGGGCAGGCTAACCCGTTCATGATTGTCGGTCCGCCGATCATCTCAATCGTTCAGGCGTTTGAGCAGATGTATCAGTGCCAAAACTAATCCGACGGATTACGGCGCGTGCCCTCTGACCCCCTACCAAATGATCGCCTGCTAACCGAGCCGCTTACCGGGTCTATTGATCTGCCGGGCTGGGCAACTGCTGGGCATGTTATTGCCGTCTTTGATGCCTTTGCGGCGGCAGGGGCTGAGGCACGGTTTGTCGGCGGCTGCGTCCGCGACGCCGTGCTGGGCCAGGAACCCAGCGATATCGATCTGGCAACGGCGGTTGAACCCGAAGGCGTTATCAAGTTGCTTGAGGCCGCCGGGCTGAAGGCTATCCCAACCGGAATTGAGCATGGGACCATAACCGCCCTGGCCCAGAAAGAGCAGGGCGGCGGCACGGTCGAGATCACGACCCTCCGCCGTGATGTCAGTACCGATGGCCGCCATGCCGAGGTCGCGTTCAGCCAATCTTGGCGGGAGGATGCGGCGCGGCGCGACTTCACAATTAATGCCCTGAACGCCACCCGTGACGGCGTTTTAGAGGATTGGACCAATGGTCAGGCCGACCTTAAGGCGGGTCGTGTCCGGTTCATTGGTGAGGCCAGCCAGCGAATTGCCGAGGATCATTTGCGCATCCTTAGGTTCTTCCGGTTCCACGGTCGGTTTGCTGCCGGTGCCCCCGATGTTGCCGCGATGGAAGCCTGCATCGGCCAGGCCGCATTAATCGAACACTTGTCGGGGGAGCGGATCCGGGAAGAGCTATTCCGCATTCTGGGCCAGGCATCGGGGGCGAGCCTGATCGCCCTGATGGCCGGTACCGGTATTCTAAAGCATGCCCTGCCAGTTGAGTTGTCGGCGGAATGCCTCGCGGCGGCCGATGGGCATGATGCATTCCCAGTCACCGATGCCGTGTTGTGCCTTGGTATTTCATTGCCTGGGGATGAGGGTGTTCGTGATCAGGTGGCGGATCACCTGAAGCTTTCCAATGCCGATCGCCGCCGCTTGACCATCATGCTCCGCGATATGCCGGATAATCTTGAGTTGGCGATGCACCGTTTGGGTGTTCAGGCCGTGACGGATCGTGCCTGGCTGGATTTCGCCACTGGTCGCAGCCCAAGTAGTGACCTTGATGGTGTCCTGGCAGCAGCAAGTACGTGGCAGCCGGTTGAACTGCCCGTGAATGGGCAGGACCTTCAAGCGCTGGGACTGGCACCCGGGCCGAAGCTAGGTGAAGTGCTGAAGGCCCTGGAAATGTGGTGGTTTGATGCGGGGCGGGCGCCGGGCCGAGAGGCCACGCTTGTGCAAGCCAAGCATCTGATCGGTCAGATCGACTAGTTACTTTACGGTTCTCGCTTTGCTGCTCTGCACAATTGCGGCACTATGCGGCTGCGGCACTTATTTCGCCGTGTCGATTAGGGGAACATCGAGACAAATGATCGGACTTGTTGTTGTCACCCACGGCCGTATGGCCGCTGAGATGATTGCCGCGATGGAGCATGTGGTCGGCCCCCAGGAGGCGGTGCGTGCCATCTCAATCGGCGCCGATGATGATATGGAGCAGCGGCGCCAGGACATTATCGAGGCCGCCTCGGATGTGGATACCGGCGACGGGGTTATTGTCTGCACCGATATGTTCGGCGGCACGCCCTCGAATCTAGCCATCTCAATTATGGATGTTGGGGCCAGAACCGGCGCCAAGGTTGAGGTGATCGCCGGGGTGAATTTGCCCATGTTGGTCAAGCTGGCCAGTGTCCGAACCACCGAGACATTGCCGAAAGCCGTGGCCGCCGCCTGCGACTCTGCCCGTAAATACATCAGCGTGGCGTCCAGCCTCTTGCAGGACGCCACTTGATTTTTGGGGCCTGGTGACGCTTGTTCCCGTCACCATGACCGACAAAATCTCAAAAACCGTCACCATCTGTAATCAGCGTGGCCTGCATGCCCGCGCCTCAGCCAAATTCGTCAAACTGGCGGAAACCTTTGATGCTGAGGTGACCGTGACCAAGGCCGGTACCGAAGTGTCGGGCAAATCCATCATGGGCTTGCTGGTTCTGGCAGCCGGGCCGGGGACCGAAATTGAGATTGCTGGCGAGGGTGCGAAAGCAGGGGCCGCCGTTGATGCCCTTATTAACCTGGTGACAAGCCGATTTGGCGAGGATGAATAGACGTTCTTTGCCGTAAAACCTGCCCCAGGACTGCCCTGCAGCGCCCGGGTCTCGGCCATGCGGCAATTCACCTTTGCTTGCCCTTTGCCGTCGCCCTATTTATAGCCCCACCTATCCGCACCGTCACCTCTACCGTTTCGGATGCGGAATACGAATTTAGTGATCGCCTTTTGAGGGCGCCCCATTAACCGAGCCTCACATAGGAAGCACCATGTCAGCACCCGCCATGCAAGCCGACTTCACCGATTACAAAGTTAAAGATATCGGTCTCGCCGATTTCGGTCGTCGTGAGATCGCCATCGCCGAAACCGAGATGCCTGGCCTTATGGCTGTGCGCGAAGAGTTCGGCGCTGAGCAGCCACTCAAAGGTGCCCGCATCACCGGCTGCCTGCACATGACCATTCAGACCGCCGTGCTGATCGAAACCCTGGCTGCCCTGGGCGCTGAGATCCGCTGGTCCTCCTGTAACATCTTCTCAACCCAAGACCACGCCGCCGCTGCTATCGCCGCTGCTGGCATCCCGGTCTTTGCCTGGAAGGGTATGGATGAGGAAGAATACTGGTGGGCGGTTGAGCAAACCATCGCTGGTCCAGATGGCTGGCGTCCAAACCTGCTGCTTGATGATGGCGGTGACCTCACCAAGCTGATGCACGACAAATACCCACAGCTGCTCGACGACGTGCTGGGCGTTTCCGAGGAAACCACCACCGGCGTGCACCGCCTTTATGAGATGGCCAAGGCTGGCCAGCTGCGCGTGCCTGCGATTAACGTCAATGACAGCGTGACCAAGTCGAAATTCGACAACCTTTATGGCTGCCGTGAGAGCCTGGTTGACGGTATCCGCCGTGCCACCGACGTGATGATGGCCGGTAAGGTCGCCGTCGTCGCCGGTTTCGGTGATGTTGGTAAGGGCTCCGCCGACAGCCTGCGTCAGGCCGGTGCCCGCGTGATGGTCACTGAGATCGACCCGATCTGCGCCCTGCAAGCTGCCATGGAAGGCTATGAGGTCGTGACCATGGAAGAGGCGGCACCTAAGGCCGACATCTTCGTCACCGCCACCGGTAACAAGGACATCATCACCCTCGACCACATGCGGGAGATGAAGGACCGGGCGATCGTTTGTAACATCGGCCACTTCGATAACGAGATTCAGGTTGAGAGCCTGAACAACCTCGTTTGGGAAGAGGTAAAGCCACAGGTTGATGAGGTTGTCTTCCCCGATGGCAAGCGCATGATCCTCCTGGCCCAAGGCCGCCTCGTGAACCTGGGCTGCGCCACTGGCCACCCAAGCTTCGTGATGAGTGCGTCCTTCACCAACCAGGTGCTCGCCCAGATCGAGCTTTGGCAGAACCACGACCAGTATGAGCGTCAGGTCTATGTCCTGCCGAAGAAGCTGGACGAGAAGGTCGCCATGCTGCACCTCGACAAAATTGGCGCCAAGCTGACCAAGCTCAGCCAAGAGCAAGCCGAGTATCTAGGCGTCGCCGAAAACGGCCCCTACAAGCCAGAGCACTATCGCTACTAAGGGACACAGTCCCTTCGGTTTCAGAAAAGGCCCCGCCGAAAGGTTGGGGCCTTTTTCTATGCCGCGCCTGGCACGCCCTTGGTTGTCGAGTACTCAAAGTGCAGCGCTTGGCCCGGGAATACCTTGGCGTAGGCGTTATGGGCGGCGGTGGCGGCTTCGCCGAAGCCGTTGACGATCAGCTTTAGTTTGCCCGGATAGGTCGCGACATCGCCGACGGCGAAGATGCCGGGTTTTGAGGTCTCGCCCGTGCTGGGGGCGATGGTGATCTGGCTCTTCTCAAACGCGATGCCCCAGTCTTTGAGCGGGCCTAGATCGGTGGCGAGGCCGAAGAAGGGGAGTAAGGTATCCGCCTCAATCACCTTCTCATCCCCATCCATGGATTTCAGGATCACCTGGTTCAGATTAGTACCGTCGCCATCCAGCGCGTGCAGTTGATAGGGGATGACCAGGTCGAGCTTATCAGCCTCGGCCAGGGCGCGCATTTTGGCGACATTGTCGGGGATGGCGCGGAACTTATCCCGGCGATGGATCACGGTGACCCGCTTAGCAATCTCATGCAGGGAAAGGGCCCAATCAACCGCGCTATCGCCGCCACCGGCGATGACGATGCGCTTGCCCTTGAGATCATCCCGGCGACGCACGGCGTAGAACACCGCGCTTCCTTCATAATCCTCAATCCCCGCAAGCGGTGGCCGGTTGGGACCAAAGGCACCGGCGCCGGCGGCGATGATGATCGCTTTCGTCTCAATCACCGTGTCTTTGGCCGTGGTGATGCGATAGCCGCCCTCGATCTCCTCCAGCCCCGTCACCGATTGGTTCAGGTGATAGTTGGGGTTAAAGGGTGCGGCCTGCTGCTCCAGCTGTTCAATCAGATCGGCGGCGGCCACCTCGGGGAAGCCCGCCACGTCATAGATTGGCTTCTCAGGGTATAGGGCTGTGCATTGACCCCCGATTTCGGGCAGGGCGTCCACCACTTCAATCTTCATGCCCAGCATGCCGCATTGGAAAATGGCGTAAAGGCCGACCGGGCCAGCACCAATAATGGTTACATCGGTTGTTTGGATAGGGGTCGCATTCATGGCGGTTTCGTCCTATGGCTGGGCGCCGGAATAGAGCAGTGGAGAAAGCACAGCGACCATGGCGGAGGCAACCTTAACCCTCGCGGATGAGCAGGCGACGGCCCAGTTTGGTGCCGCCCTCGCGACCGCCTGCCAAGGTGGCGACATCATCCTGCTCGACGGACCGTTGGGGGCGGGGAAGACCACGCTGGCTCGTGCCATGGTGCAAGCGCTGTTGGGATCGGATGAAAACGTGCCGAGCCCGACCTTCACCCTAGTTCAGCAATATGCCCTGCCCAAGGGTGGGGAACTCTACCATTACGACCTTTATCGGTTGGAAGATCCCAGTGAGTTGATTGAGCTGGGATGGGAGGCTGTGGGCGGCCCGGATGTTACCGCCCTGGTGGAATGGCCATCGCGTTTGGGCGCCATGCCACCCGGTAATGTGCTGCATTTGCAGATCGCGCCGGGCAGTTCTGCCGATCAACGTTCGGTTCAGTTGCACGGGCACGGCGACTGGGGTAACCGAATACGGGACTTGATTGCTGGGCTTTGACAGCTAACACTATGTCGCTGACCAGTTTATCGACACGCATTCTTAAGGGCCCCCCGGTTGGACAACGATCAGGCCACGTCTGATACCGCCGCTGACACCACAGCGGCCGATGACCGCTCGGCATTAGCTGAGGCGTTTGTCGACAAGTACGGGTGGAGCGAAGCCGAGCGTGAGCTGCTTCCCGCCAGCGCGTCTGAAAAAGCAATCATTCGCCTAACCGATAGCGGCGTTGATCCCGAATCCCAGGCCATTTTTGTTGATTGGTTGACCCCGGGTCCGGTGGTCAATCGTTTCATCCGCATTCAAGAGCTGCTGCATAATGTCGGCATCTCCGCGCCAGAGATCATGGCTCGCGACCTCGACCATGGCTTCATGCTGGTTGAGGATTTTGGCAATGAGACTTTCAGCAGCCTGATCGATGGCGGTGCCGAGGCGAAGCCATTGCTGACCCGTGCAACCAAACTTCTGATTGCTCTGCATAAGCGGTTTGAAGCGCCAATGGGCACCGGCTTGCGCGTGTTCGACGCCGCTACCTTTGCCGATCAGGCCGCCCTGTTCCTCGATACCTATATGCGCGGTGCTGACCTGCTACCTGAAGACCCAATGGAACTTCAGGAGATGGTGGAGCTGTTCATCCAGGTTTGGGAGGCCGTCCTCGGCCCCGCTTGTGAGATGCCGCAAAGCCTTATCTTGCGTGACTACATCCTCGACAACCTCATGTTGCTTGAGGTGACCGAGGAAGGCGTCGACATCAACGATACCTCCGCATTCCAACGGGTTGGCGTCCTGGATTTCCAGGATGGCGGCATGGGCCCCGGTATCTATGACCTGGTATCCCTGCTTGAGGATGTGCGCCGCGATTTGGCGCCTGAGGTGACCCAGGCTATGCGCCAGGGCTACCTTAAGATCTTCCCCGACTTGGATCGTGAGCAGTTTCAAACCGCCTATAACGTGCTGAAAGCTCAGCGCATGGTCCGCGTTCTTGGCGTCTTCGCTGAGATGGCGGTGGAAGAGGGCGATGACAGCTATATGAAGTATGTGCCGCGTTGTTGGCGCCTGCTTGAAGAAGCGTTTGAGGCCGAGCCAGAGCTGGACGGTGTCCGTGCCTGGTTTGAGCGTAATGTCCCGGCCGAGTTCCGGGCCGATCTGGTCACTTAAATTAACCTAAAGCAGCAGCGATCATGACCGCAGCCACCCAACCCGTTGCCGACACTCTCGACACCGCAACGGAGTCTGGCAGCGCGCCGGCATCATCCGCATCAACTCATGTCCGGCCCCATACCGCGATGATCATGGCGGCCGGCCGTGGTGAGCGGATGCGTCATCTAACCGATGATACGCCCAAGCCCATGTTGCAGGTCGCCGACCGTCCCCTAATCGATTGGGTGATCGACCGCCTGCAAGCCTTTGGCATTGAGCGGGTGGTGGTTAATGCCAGCTATCTAGGTGAGCAGATTATCGACCACCTGGATAACCGGGATGAGGCAGAGTTCATTACCGTTGCGGAGCCAGAGCGGTTAGAGACCGGCGGCGGGGTCTACAATGCCCGCGAGCATCTGGGCGACGATCCGTTCTTTGTCATCAACGCCGATACCCTCTGGCTCGATGGGCCTAGCCCGTTGCTTGAGCGTATGGCCGAGCTTTGGGTGCCTGGGGAGATGGATGCCCTGCTTATGGTGCAGCCAACGGTTCGTGTCTTTGGCGATTATGAGGGGCGCGGCGATTTTGAGATGGCGCCCGATGGCCGCCTAATCCGCCGTCAAGATTGGAACATTGCCCCCTTTGTTTACGGCGGGGTGCAATTGGTGTCCCCCTCTCTGATCACCGATCCACCGGCTGAATCTTTCTCCTTCAACCGGTTCTGGGACCGGGCAATTGAAGATGAGCGGTTGTTCGGCATGTCTCATGATGGCGTCTGGTTCCATGTCGGCACGCCAGAGGGGCTGGACCTCGCTGATGAGCAGCTGGCGCCAGAGCGCGCACGGTGGCTTGACCCCCTCCATATGGTTTAGGGCCAGCGATGGCGCCGACTGACGACCCCGAGGTAATAGATCCCTGGGCCGCCTGGCCGCGTGGGGTTTTCACCCTGCCGCCGACCATGCCAATGCTTGAAACCATTGCGCATGGTATCTGGCAGCGCTGTCAGGCCGAGCCGATGAGCCTGGCCCAGATCACCATTATGCTGCCCACTCGCCGGGCCTGCCGCGCCATGCGTGCCGCCTTCCTAGAGCTGGCCGCCGATGGTGATGAGGGGGAAGAGGCCGCACTCCTCCTTCCTATCCTGCGCCCCATCGGTGATGTTGATGAGGATGAGTTGGTCCTGACCGGCGATGATCCGGGGCTGGAGCCACTGCCGCCGGCGATTGGCGCGTTGAACCGTCAGATGCGCCTGGCCCGTGCGATCCTGGCGAAGCCAAGCGACGAACCAATCGCGCCCGAGCTTGCGGCCGATTTGGCGGCGGAGCTTGCCCGCCTGCTCGATCAGTTGGATACCGAGGGGATCGAGCTTGATGCCTTTCACGGCCTGGTCCCCGATGACTATGCCGAGCACTGGCAAGAGACCCTGACCTTTCTCGATATTCTAGGCCAGCATTGGCCCGGTATTCTTGAACAGTTGGGGGCGATTAACCCGGCGCATTATCGCGATCTGTGGTTGCGCCGTGCGGCGGCAAGGCTGGTTCGTGAGGCACCAAAAGAACCAGTTCTGATTGTTGGCTCCACCGGGTCGATCCCCGCCACCATGGCCCTAATGCATGCGGTTTGCGCGTTGGACCACGGTGCCGTCATCCTGCCCGGCCTGGATCAGTCTTTGAGCCCGGCCGATATGCCGGACTTGCCAGAGAGCCATCCACAGCATCAGTTGTTGCGGGCGGCGCTATCACTCAAGCCAGAAGCACGGGATTTGGTTGAGGATGTGCCGCTTTGGCCCAAACCACATCCTGAAGCGGCCATGCCGCCCTTGGTGGTACGGCAACGCGATGGACTGATCCGCGCATTGACCCAGGGCATGTTGGATGAGGCCGAGCCTGCGGCCGTGGAGGGGATCACACCGGTTGATTGCACGGGCCCTGAGCATGAGGCGACGGTCGCGGCGTTGGCCATGCGGGAGGTCTTAGATAACGACGCACTTGTCGGGCCACAGACCGTCATGCTGGTGACGCCGGACCGTGACCTCGCCCGTCGGGTCGCCAGTATTCTGGGCCGCTTCGGTATTACGGTGAACGATAGTGGTGGTCAGCCACTGGGCGAGACACCGGTTGGCAACTGGCTGCGGATGACCGCAACCTTGATGGCGGGTGACCTCCGCCCGCGCGATCTTCTGGCCACCTTCAAACACCCCTTTGCGGCCCTTGGCCGGTCAACGGCCCAGTGCCGGGAGAGTATTCGCCTGCTGGAGCGTTTGGCCCTACGCGGCCCGACACCAGGGGCTGGGGTTGAAGGACTGCATGGGGCGATTGAGGCGGCAGCCAGCGATCCACGCCGCCAGGCAACGCCCGGCATGATTAAACTGTGCCAGGGCTTCGTTAATGATCTGGCAGATGCTCTGCCGGTGTTTGAGGATGCGCGAAGCCCGCTGGCCAGCCTGGTTCAGGCCCATATCAAGCTCGCCGAAGCTTTGGCCGCAACGCCAGACACGGAAGGTTCAGAGCGCCTTTGGTGTGATGAGGCAGGGGAGCAGGCGGCGGCCTTCCTCACTGATTTGATGGGTGCCAGCGATGGCTTCCCACCCTTGGCGCCGTCTGCCTATGCCGCCTTCCTGGCGACCCTGATGGAAGGTCAGGTTGTGCGCCCACGTCAGCAGGCACATCCGAGGCTAACAATCCTAGGCTTGCTCGAGGCACGTCTGGTTCGCGCGGACCGGGTAATCCTGGCCGGTTTGAATGAGGGGACCTGGCCGCCGGAGCCAACCGCCGATCCGTGGTTATCGCGGCCCATGCGGCGTCAGCTTGGCTTGCCAACCCCAGAGCGGCGGTTGGGGCAACAGGCCCATGATTTCGCCCAGGCTTTAGGTGCTGATGAGGTGTTCCTGCTCAGGGCTATCCGTCAGGGCGGCGCACCAACAATCCCAGCGCGTTGGCTACAGTATCTCGACGTCTTGATGACCCGTTGGTCGGGTCTTGAGGGGGCAGAGGCAAAGCCGCTTGAGACCATGAAGGACCGGGCCAAGCGCTATCACGACTGGGCGTTGGCGCTTGATCGCCCTGACCCGGATCAGGTGCAGCCAATCGCGCCACCTGAGCCCAGACCGGCCGCGGCACAGCGACCGACCGATTTGCGGGTGACTGATGTTAGCCTGCTGATGCGGAACCCTTACGGTTTTTATGCCCGCAATATCTTGGGTCTTAACGCCCTCGATGATTTGGAACTACCGCCCGGCGCCTCTGATCGCGGTAAGCTGATCCACGATGCGCTGAACCTCTACATCAAACAGCATGGCAAGGCGATTGAGGCTGATGCCTTGGATCGTCTGTTGGAAATTGGGGAGGGGTTGTTTGCCCCGTTGGCTGGGCAGCCGGAAATCCACAGCTTCTGGTGGTCGCGGTTTGAGCGCATCGCCGCCTGGTTTGTCGATTATGAGCAAGAGCGCCGGGCCCAGGGTTGGGCGCCTTTGGCGACTGAACTGGCCGGTAAGGTGACAATCAAGGGCGAGCGCAGCGAAACCAGCCTGCGTGGCCGCGCTGACCGTTTTGATGCCCATGCCGATGCCCTATCGGTCATCGATTACAAAACCGGCGGTGTACCGGATCGAAATCAAGTCTATCTGGGGATTGAGCCACAGCTGGCGCTGGAGGCTGTCATGGCCCGCGATGGTGGGTTTGAGGGCGTCGCGGCTGCCGCCCAGTCGCGGCTTGAGTACTGGCAGTTAAACGGGTTGGGCGCTGGCGGTAAGCTTAATGATTATGACGGTGATGATGCCCAGGCACTGGTGGATTATGCGGCGGCTGGCATCGTTGCCCTGATGGATGCGTTTGCCGATCCGGCGCGCCCCTATCTGGCCGTGCCCAGGCCCAAGCTGGCGCCCCGTTTTGATGATTATCGCCACCTATCCCGCGTTGATGAGTGGGCGCCGGGCCTGCTGGAGGATCGGTAGGCCATGGCCCCTGACACGCCTCTTGCCGCCATTCAAAGTGCGGATGTTCAGCAGCGCCGCGCCGCCGATCCTGGCGCTAGCGTCTGGGTCAATGCCTCGGCCGGGACCGGCAAGACCAAGGTCCTGACCGACAGGGTTTTGCGCCTGCTCCTTGATGGGGTGGCGCCGACGAAGATCCTCTGCGTTACCTTCACCAAGGCCGGTGCAGCTGAGATGGCCATCCGCTTACAGCAGCGGCTCGGCGAATGGGCCGTCGCTGATGAGGCAAAGCTGGACCAGAGCCTCGCCGACCTGCTCGGTCTCGATGGGCCACCGGAACAGATGTACCGCTTGCGGGCACGCGGCCTGTTCTCCAAGGTTTTGGAAGCGCCGGGCGGTTTGCAGATCCAGACCATCCACTCATTCTGTACGGGCCTCTTGCGCCGCTTCCCGGTGGAGGCAGGGGTTAGCCCACGGTTCCGCCTGATTGAAGATGCGGCGGCTGAGGCCGCGCTGGCCCAGGCGCGGCAGCGAGTGTTAGCCGGTACCAGTAACCCGCCAGAGGTTGCGGCCGCGCTTGAGTTCCTAACCGGTCGGCAGAATGCGGATCAGTTCGCCGACACCATCGGTGCCCTGATCGATGAACGGGGCCGCTTTGCCCGTGAGCTGCGCCGTCTGGGCAGTGATATCGATGCCCTGCTGGGTGAGGTGCATCGGGCCATGGGTGTTGACCGAAGCAGGTCCCCAGAGACGTATCGCCAAGACATTCTGGATGATCCGCGCCGTGATCTGGTGGCGTTGCGGGCCGCAACCGCGGACCTCTCGGTTGATGCGGGTGGTACGGGTAAGCAGCCGCGTAAAACAGCTATCAAAATGGCCGATGCGATGGCGGCCTTCCTGGCGGCTGAAGGCACAGCCCGGGAGCCGCATCTTGATGCCTATCTTGGCTGTTTCTTCACCAAGGCTGGTGAGCCATGTTCTGAAAAGACGCTGTGCCTTAAGGGGCATGAGGCCCATCATGAGGCCCTGAAGGCGGAGCAAGCACGGCTGGTCCAACTGGTCGATGCTTGGAAGTCGGCCAAGCTGGCCGAGGCTAGTTGCCACCTCCTAATCGTCGGGCACGCCATCCTCGCTGCCTATGCCTCGATTAAGCAACGGCTGGGCTATCTCGACTTCAACGACTTGATCTTGACTAGCCGTGACCTGCTACAGGCCGACGGTAAAGCCGCATGGGTTCTCTACAAGCTGGATCAGGGGATCGATCACCTACTGATTGATGAGGCGCAGGACACGAACCCAGAGCAGTGGGATATTGTTCGTGCCATTGCTGAGGAGTTCTTCGCCGGGTTGGGCGCCGCCGATATTGCGACACGCAGCCTGTTCGTGGTGGGCGATGACAAGCAGTCGATCTTCAGCTTTCAGCGCGCTAGCCCTGAAACCTTCAAGCGCATGCGAGCCTATTTTGAGGAGCAGATCAAGGCGGCGGAGCAGCGCTGGGATGCCATTGGCCTTAACCAGTCTTTCAGAACCTCGGCACCGGTTCTTCAGCTGGTTGATGCTGTCTTTGCCCAGGGGCACGCAAGAACCGGCGTGGTTGCAGACGGGCAGTTGGTAGAGCACCGATCATCCCGGCAGGGCCATGCTGGCAAAGTTTGGTTGTGGCCGTTGGAGCCTGCCTTTGCCGAGGGGGAGGATGATGGCAAGGTCGATGGGCCACAGCCCTGGGCCCTACCGCCGATGGAGCCGGTTGAGACCCGCTCTGCCAAGACGCGGTTGGCTGACCGGATCGCGGATCAGATTGCCGAATGGCTGCGTGATAAGGCCGAGCTGGAGCCGTATGGCCGCGCGGTTCGACCGGGCGATGTCATGATCCTGGTCCGTTCCAGGGCCAGCTTCCCACCCGCCATCATGGTGCGGGCACTGCAGGCAAGGGGCGTTCCCGTGGCCGGTGCCGACCGGATGGTGCTGCCAGACCAGCTGGCGGTTAGCGATCTCCTTGCCTTCGCAGAGTTCCTGCTGTTGCCTGAAGATGATTTGACACTGGCCTGCGTCCTCAAATCTCCGCTGATCGGCCTTGATGATGAACAGCTTGCGACACTCGCAATCGGTCGCGGTGATGACACGCTGCGGCAGGTTCTGCGCGGCCGTTCCGATGCGCCTTTCGCCCAGGTGGCCGCATACCTCGAGCGGTGGCTAGCCCGGGTTGATTTCATTAGCCCCTATCAGCTGTTCGCCGGTCTGCTGGCCGAGAACTGTCCCGCCAAGCCAGAGGCAACGGGCCGCCGTGCCATGCTCTCCCGCCTCGGCCTCGACGCGGCTGAACCGCTAGATGAATTCCTTGATCGCTGCCTATCCTTTGAGCGTGAGCGTCCCGGCAGCTTGCAGTACTTCCTGGACTGGCTGTTAACCAGCGCACCTGAGATTAAGCGGGATCAGGAAGCCGCCGCTGATGAGGTGCGAATCATGACGGTCCACGGCTCCAAGGGTTTGCAGGCACCCATCGTTATCCTGCCGGACACGGCACAATCCGCCCGCAACGATGCGTCCAAACCGCTTTGGCCAATTGAGATTGCTGAGGCTGGGCCACCGCTATGGGCCCCATCATCAGCGGAGCTGGTTGGTGCGGCCCGGGATCGCCGGGTTGCAGCGGGGCAGCGACGGGAGGAGGAGGCAAACCGCCTACTCTATGTGGCAATGACCCGAGCGGCTGACTGGCTTTTGGTCTGTGGCTACGGTCAGCGCAACGCGCCACCAGCCAATTGTTGGTACCGGTTGATTGAGGCTGGGCTTGATCAGTTGGCGGAGCATGAGACGGTTTCCAAAACGCTGATGTCCGGGGTTGAGGCCAAAACCTACTTCTCCCAGCAGGATCGACCGGCAAAGCCAGATCGCCGCCGGGAAGCAATCTCTGCCCATAAAGAGCCGCTGCCGAGCTGGGCTGTCAGTGCCGTGGTCACCGAGCGGGATCAGGATATTGCCCTAACCCCATCCGGCCCCGGTGCTGATGAGGTTGGGTCGGCGGCGGCCTCACCACTGGCTGAGATTGGGACCAGCGCCGCCCTGGTTCGTGGGCGTTTGGTTCACACCCTGTTGCAATGGCTGCCCGACGCGCCAGAAGCGGTAAGGCGTCGCCGGCTCGCTGCCTATCTGGCCCAGCCGCATCATGGGTTGGAGCTTGCCGCGCAGGAAGAGCTGGCGGGCGAGGTAATGAACATCCTCGATGATCCGGCCTTCAGTCCGCTATTCGGTCCAGGAAGCGTCGCTGAGGTGTCGGTAACCGGGCGTGTTCGATCGGCGGAGGGGGAGTTGGTCACGATTAACGGTCAGATTGATCGGCTGATCGCCTTGCCCGACCGGATCATCATTGTTGATTACAAAACCAACCGCCCGCCGCCCAAGCTGGTTGATCAGGTTCCCGCTACCTATCTGCGCCAATTGGCGTTTTATAGCGATCTAGTTGGGCGGATCTCCGGCGGTAAGCCGGTAGAATCAGCCCTCCTGTGGACGGTTGAACCGCGTCTTATGCCGATTGATCAGACGGCACTCGCCCCCTATCTTCCTGGTAAGTCAAAGGGTTAGCTTGAAGCCTCTTGCATGGGGGTTGAATGCCGCCCATCTTTAGCGGTGAGCAATGGGTTGGCAGGAGGCTTGACCCAGAATGTACCGGGTGGCTACGGTCTAGCCCAAGGAGCGACAGCGCTGAATGAAGGCGCCGCGGTCAGGCTCTCAGAGCTGAGACCGGACCCCACACAAACAGTCACCTTTAAACCGAAAAACAGAGCAAAGCGGAGGCAAGCATGGCCGACGAGGAAAGCGTGACCGCAAGCGTCACCGATGACAGTTTTGACAGTGATGTGCTGCAATCATCCGAGCCTGTGCTCGTTGATTTCTGGGCCGAATGGTGCGGCCCTTGTAAGCAGATCGCACCAATCCTTGAAGATTTAGCCCAGGAGATGGGTGGCAAGCTTCGGGTTGCTAAGGTCAATATCGATGAAAACCCAATGATCCCAACCAAATACGGTGTGCGGGGCATTCCAACCCTCATGCTGTTTAAGGATGGTCAGGTTGCAGGCACCAAGATTGGTGCGATGCCAAAGACCGACCTGGTCAGCTGGGTCGAAGGCACCCTCTAAAGCTTCAACGCCCCGTCTGGGCGTCAGAATTGAAACGAGATATCGATGACAGGCGCCGCTTTATTGCGGCGCCTGTTTCGTTTTGGGTCATTACTTGCGTAATCAGGCTGTTGATTTGTCAGTATATTCCTGACGCTTTCGTCAAGGTTGGGTAAGTTTAGGTACCGCTATGAACTAGCAGCGTTTGGACGCATCCAGCCCGCGCTACCCCCGCGATTGGTTCTCTCCCTCGAACCAACCTGCTGAAGATTGGCACTTAGTTTTGATGCCCGAATTCCGTGAGGGAGTTGCCCTATGGCGCGCCGCCGCCGCCGTTTTGTTCCACCGAAGAATGATCCGCCCCTTGGGTTGGATTGGATTGAGTACCGCTATGTGAAGCGGGCTCGGCGGGACTATGACGAGATTAAGGGCAAGTTCACCAAGATCCGCCGCGACTTCATCACCGATATTGCCGAGAGCGAAGGCCCGAAGCTGGCCGCACTTGGCATCACCGCGAAAGAGATCGCGGGCATGCGTGAGGGCATCGTGCCTGAAGGCTTTGCCGTTCATCACATCAAGCCATTGGACTCCACCGGCGGCACCAATGACCGCGATAACCTGGTCCTGCTGCCACAAACCCCCTATCACGACGCGATCCACGCTTACCTGGCGCCCCAGCTTGGCAGCCTAAAGGTTAGTCGCGGTCGTACGGTCAAGCTGCCTGTGGTTAAGGGCCCTGTATTCGTACCACCAGCCAACGATTTGGCTGCCTTTGCCGCTGCCCGCCGCGATGCTTGGCAAGACCGGCGCGGCGATGATCTACCTCGTGTGGCAGCGCCGAAAACGGCACCCCGGACTGATCTTGGGGGGCTTGCGCCATGAGCCAGAACAGCAAGAACCAAGCCTTCAAGATGCCAGAGGAAGATCCACCCTTTGGCCTAAACCACAGCGTCTATCCTTATCAGCATCGTGGCCGTAAGGAGCTGAACAGAGTGCGGCGCGAGGCGCGCCAGGCAGATGCGGAATTCCTCGCCCATTTGGCAGAGACGAGACCTGGTCAGCTTAAGCGCAATGGCATTACCGATGACGAAATCGCCGCCATGGCCGAGGGCGATGCGCCGGTCGGTTTTGCGATCCGTCGGGTTATTCCGCTAACTGACAAGAAGGGCACGAACGAGTTCAGCAATATGGTGCTGATCCCGAAGCAACCTTTCGGTGCCAAGGTTGGTCAGTATCTCCACCAACAGATCGACACTGTTAAGCCGAGCCGACAGCGCACCATTAAGCTACCGCTGCTTAAAGGTCCGATCTTCCGCATACCTAAGCGCAGTATTGAAGCGGTTACCGAAACCCGCCTGCGTCTTGAGGCTGAGCATCAGGCGGAGGCTGACCGTCGTATCCAGATCCGGGAAGAAAAACGGATTGCTCGAAAGGCTAAAGAGGAGCAGCGGCGGGCTGAAAAGCTTCAGCGCGAAGAGGTTCAAGAAGAAGCTCGGCAAGCCAAGCTGCGCGCTGACGCGCTTCAGGACGCTCTCAAAGAACGGGCAGAACTCTTGCTGGAACTGGGCGCGTTAGAACAGCGCGGTAAGTACGTCCAGGCGACAGATTTCCAACATCTGCCAGAGTTGGCTGCGTTAGCTGGTCATGAGTTCCCAGAAATTTTGGTGCCGGGAGATCATGATTATCATGACGGCCGCTCCTGGGACCTGGACGCTATTCGCGAAGCGATCAAGTTTGAGAGCGCTTACCCAACCATGGAGCGCCGCCGCAAAGGTGGCAAAGGGCGGAAGAAGAGCCAAGAGCCTAAGAACCGGATTATCTACGCCTCCGGTCCGGCATCCGATAACTACGGCATGCCGATCGCTGAGATTGCCTACACCCGCCGGGTTAAGACTTTCAAACAGGTCGATGGCGAGAAGGTTGATGTGCTGCGCTACGAGGGTTTGTTGGCCAAGCGTAAGTTCCTTCGCAAGCTCGTCGAAGAGCATGGCGATGAGATCAAAGAGGCTTATCAGCTCACCGATTGTGAAGTTGAAGGGATGCGCCAGGGCTTCTCACCCGAGGGGCTATCAGTGCACCACAAGCATCCGTTGGGCGGTGCCGGTGACCCGCGCGTGGCAGCCCGGGCCAATGATTTCGATAACTTCATCCTGATCCCAAATCAGCCCTATCACCTGGCAATCCACCAGCATCTGGACCCACAGATCGAGCGGTTGAAGCCGAACGAGACGGCCATCGTGCGGGTTTTGATGCCTGAGGGCTCTTGGTTTAAGCCGACCATGCCGTATCAGCGCAGTGGCCCGCCGAAGTGTCAGGACGATCCCGTTATCGATCCAACAACACCGCCATCAAACGCCAGGCAAGGGCGGGTTGATCCGGGTGTCAGTCCCGGCTAACTAGCCGTATCGATGCACCCAAACCCACGCGGCTAAGCCATGTCTGAGCTCTCGCATCATCGCGATGATGATCCCACCATCCCCCAATTGCTGGAGCGGATTGCCCAGTTTGCCGTGGTCCAACCACCGGCGGCCGATGATGAGGTTGCAGCGGCAAATCAGGCCCTGGATGGTATTGGCAAATTCGCCCTCCCAGAAGACTTTGCGATGTTTCTGGGGTTGGCTAACGGCCTGAACTGGAACGGTATTCAGCTGTTTGGCACCGAAGATGTGCCACGTCCCCATCGCAACTACACGGTGCCGTCACTGGTCACGGCAAACCAAACCCCAGGTCGCGGTGTGGATGGGCCAAATCAACTGGTCATCGGCACCACCGGTGAGGAAACGCTGGTGATTGAACGACAGCCAGATGGCAGCTTTGTCTATCAGGAGTGTGAGCGCTTGGATGGTGAGCTTTATCGCTCCGCTGCCACACTTCGGCGCATGCTGACCCGCATGATCAAAGAGCGCATGGGCTAGGCGCTCTAAGCCCGATTTACCCTCAAAAATTAACCAATTTGCCGGGGCGGTTTTAACCCGCTTGGCACGCTGTTTGCGACATTCCCGTCACAGACCGGTTTCGGCATTCAACCGTCGGCAAAAGATTCCGCGCTCACCATGGTGGTGGGGCGGGCCACTTGCCCAGAACGGCGCCGAAAACGGGAGTTTTAGGAGTGTTTGCCATGCGTCGGATGATTGGCGGTCTTTTAGTCACCAGCTTGCTTGCCCTGGGTGCCATGGCGCATCTTGCCGAGCGGCAGGAACAGCTTGTGGGTGATTTGGCCCGTGACTGGCGTGCCAACCCGCATATTGCGGCCCTGACCACAGAGGCAAAATTAAAGAACCTGATCGCGGCGGTTGAACGTCGTGGTGCCGGCGTGAACGCTCCGGTCCGGGTTCATCAGACCATGATGCATGCCTCCCTCGACAGCCTTCTGGCACAGAATGCCCTGAATGAAGAGGCGGTGCTGAAAGATGCCTTCACCAAGGTGTTTGGCGCCCGCGCCACCCTCGACGGTTTGCAGCGTCTGCTGACCACCCTTGATCCTGATATTCGCCTGTTGAGCGAAGGTGACCGTGGCACTGCAAGCAGCATTGCCACCCGTCTGGACCGTTTTGTGCCGCTGATGCACGCCCTGGTTGCCGATAGCCGTGAGCATGTTGAAACCGGACAGCGTCAGATCTTGGATGCCCAAGCCCAGAACCAATTTCTGATGCTCTCTGCCCTTAGCATTAGTGTTTTGGCGCAGATCGCGCTTGGTCTGATGCTGCTTTGGCATCTGCCGCAATGGTTCGGTATTCGCCAGGCAATCTGGGCCCAGCCAGCTCGTGATGGCGATGACCGATATGCGAAGCGTCGGGCCGCTATGCATCGCAAGATGGCCGATGCTATCCACCCTGATCTTGGCCTAGAGGTTGCGCCAGAGAAGGCGCCTACCACCCCAGCCTTGCCAATGGTTGCCAAGGGCACCGCGGCAGGTATGGAGCGGATCCGTGAGGTGGTTGCTGATGTCTTTGATCAAAACAAGCCAGCGCCAAGCCCTGAGGAAGAATGGGCCGACGCCATTGGTGATATGCCGGGTTCTTCTGACACCGGCGGCACCCCGACCGTTGCAAAGACCCCACGCCGTCCGATGGCTCCAGCTCCGGCCCTGCCACGGTTGAGTGCAGCAATCCAGCGTGAGATCACCGATCTGCTGCCACTGCTCGACACCGCCATGATTGAGGCTGCTGGTGCCCTGTCACAGCGCGGTATCGTCAGCGCAATCTATGTCGATCCAAGTGTGCCGAGTTCCCTGGATCTTGATCCCAATGCTCTCCGCATCATCCTGCGCCAGCTTCTGGGTAACGCGTTCAAGTTCACCACATGCGGCGGCGTTGTGCTCACCGTTGATCTTGCCTTTGAAGGGATTGTCCGTGAGTTGCGCATCACTGTCCTGGATACCGGTATCGGCATCGCCGCCGAGGATCGTGAGCTGATCTTCCACGATCAGGTTCAGGTGCAACCGGGCCGCGCCTCCATGGCCGTGCCGTTTGATGCAACCCAACGCGGTGTTGGCCGCGGTCTTGCCGACGCCCGCGATCTGGCCCAATCCATGGGCGGCGATATCCGCGCCTATAGCCAACCGGGTCTGGGTAGCCGCTTTACTGTCACCTTGCCGCTGGCAAGCCCGGGCGCGCCAGTTGCCGCCGCTGATGAACTTGAGGGTCGCGCCTATCTGATCGTTGATCAGAGCCCGGTTCGTGGTCAGGTTCTGGCCGACCAACTTCGTGCCCTTGGCGCCGATGTGGTCCTCGCCGATCATGAGATGGCGGCCATGGATGCTGTGAACAACAACAGCCCTGCCAACAAGGCTGGCCGCGACTTTAGCTTTGATATGGCGATAATCGCCTCCGGCCCACATCCGGGCCGCGCCTTCTCACTGGCCCAACGCCTTCGTGAGGGTCGGAATGCACCGCGTCGTATCGCGCTAGCCCAGAACCTGGGTAGTGCCCTGGACCCGCTGGCTGGTGAGGTTGCAGACCATGTGATGACCCTGCCCATGACCGCCGATGATCTATTCTCGGTCCTGCGCCTGCGGGTGATTGACCCGGTTGAGGGTGATGACAGCCTGCGCCTGACTGAGGCGCGCATTGCCGATCTGATGAACCAGGTAACCGGTTTGGATGCCGCCTCGGCCCTGACCTCCGCCGCGTCAGTTGCCGTGGTACTTGAGACTAACCCAGCCGATCGTCAGCACCTCTCCAGCCTGATGCAGAGCCATGGCTGGCAGGTTAGCGCCTTCGCTTCGATGGAGAAGATGATGGAGCGTCTGGACGCCTCCGCCGATCTTCTGCTGATTGGCATTGGCAATGATGAGGAAGATCAGCGCCAGGCGCTTGCCATCCTGCAAGCACTTGATGAACGCGCAGGTCACCCGCCGGTCATCGGCCTGGTTGAGCGTGACATGAGCCCACTAGCCCGTGACTTCCTTACCGCCGCTGGTTTTGACGCCCTGCTTGAAAAGCCGGTGTCACACAAAGCCATGACCCGCGCGATCATGGGCCTTGCTAGCAACCAAATGGAAGATGCTACCGCTGGCGCTGGTGCCGCGACGGTGCTCAACAACGGGTCAGCTTAAGCAAATCAAGTCAGCCCTTGAGGCTTTTGCTCGCGACTTCAAACACGTCTGGCGATAGATCGGGCTGGTCCAACAGTCTGGTCAATTCGCCAGACATCATTTCCCGCCTTGTTGGTTCATAGCGACGCCATTGCCGCATCGGCGATAGCAGCCGCGCCGCCGTTTGCGGGTTAATGGCATTCAGCTCAATCACCACATCGATCAGCAGTTTGTAGCCACTGCCATCGGCCGCATGGAAATGCAGCGGGTTACCGGCGGCAAAGGCACCGATTAGGGAGCGCAGACGATTTGGGTTCTTCAGGTTGAAGTCCGGATGATCCATCAGGGTGCGAACCCGGTTCAGCGTATCCGGATGGGTAGAGCGGCCCTGGATCATGAACCACTTATCAACCACCAGCTGATCATGGCGCCAGGTTTGGTGGAAATCGGCAAGGGCGGCATCAGCCTCTGGGCCGCCGCTATCCACTAGCAGCGACAGGGCTGATAAACGGTCCGTCATGTTATCGGCCAGCTGATACTGTCGCTTGGCCAAGGCAATGCCGTGACCATCGGGGAGGCCAAATAGATAGTTCAGGGCAATGTTGCGCAGTTTGCGGCGCCCAATCTGCGCCATATGCGGGCGCGGCGTGGCATCGGCGCTAAGCCGGTCATAGAGCGAGTACCACTGGCTCTCAAATGACTCTGCCAGGGCGGTGCGCAGGTGCTCCCGCACCTCGTGGATGCGGCTTGGCTCAATCTCCTCAACCAGCTGCGCTAGGTATCCCTCCGATGGCAGGGTCAGCAGCATGGCGCTGAAGCGGTGCGCCGCCTCGGGTGCTGCGAGGTTGGCTTTGAACAGGTCGATCACCGCGCCTTCATTGGCGGCGGTCGGTTCGGTCCCATGGGTGATTTGGCGCAGCATGACACGGCTGGCCAAGGTCTGCCCGGCCTCCCACCGGTTGAACGGGTCCACATCACTACTGCCCAGCAAGGTCAGTTGGGCATCATCGACCGGCAAATCGACACGGACCGGCGCTGAGAAGCCGCGGAAGAGGGACGGCACCGGCGGCACTGGCACATCGGTGAAGGTAAAGCTCTGGCTGGCTTCGGTCAGCGTCAGCACACGCTCTGTCGCGCCACTGTGGACGTTGTCTTCTTCGTCACCGTCCACCCGCAACGGCATGTCAAAGCCATTGGGGGCGACCAGACCCATGCGGACAGGTATCTGCAGCGGCTCACGCGGCGCGTTGACTGGCGTCTCGGGCACGGATTGCTCAAACGTCAGGGTGTAGCGCTGCGCCTTCTCATCATACTCGCCGCGCGCCTTTACCTCTGGTGTGCCAGCCTGGTGGTACCAGCGGCGGAACTGGGTGAGGTCGGTCTCGCTCGCATCCTCAATGGCCGCGATGAAATCTTCGCAGGTCACCGCCTGGCCATCATGCCGCTCGAAGTACAGATCGGTACCCTTGCGGAAGGCTGCTGGCCCAACCAGGGTGTGCAGCATACGGATGACCTCCGCACCCTTCTCATACACCGTGGCGGTGTAGAAGTTGTTTATCTCAATATAGCTGGCGGGCTGGATCGGATGGGCGAGGGGGCCCGCATCCTCTGGGAACTGTGCCGCGCGGAGGCCCTGCACATCGCTGATCCGCTTTACGGCCGGGTCGCCTTGATCAGCGGAGAATTGCTGATCACGGAAGACGGTGAAGCCTTCCTTCAGGGTGAGCTGAAACCAATCCCGACAGGTGACGCGGTTGCCGCTCCAATTGTGGAAGTACTCATGGGCGATAACGCTTTCCACGCCCTCATAATCCGCATCGGTGGCGGTCTCAGCGCTGGCTAGCACGTACTTCGTGTTGAAGATGTTCAGGCCCTTATTCTCCATGGCCCCCATGTTGAAGTCGCCAACCGCCACGATGTTGAACACGTCCAAATCGTATTCACGGCCATAGGCTTCTTCATCCCAGCGCATGGAGTTTTTCAGCGCTTCCATAGCGTGGGCGGTCTTATCCTCATTGCCTGGCTCGACATAGATACCAAGGCGGATATCCCGACCAGACTGGGTCGTAAACCGATCCGAAATCTCAACCAAGTTCCCGGCAACCAGGGCAAACAGATAGCTGGGCTTCGGGTGCGGATCATCCCAAATGGCGTAATGCCGGGCGGCATCGGCGCTGCCCTCTTCAATCAGATTGCCGTTGCCTAGTAGGACCGGACAGGTGTCACGGTCCGCTTCAATCCGAGTTGTGAAACGGGTCAGAACATCCGGGCGGTCGAGGAAATAGGTAATCCGCCGAAAGCCCTCGGCCTCGCATTGGGTGCAGAAATTGCCAGAGGACTGGTACAGGCCTTCAAGCCTGGTGTTGTCCTGGGGCTTGGTGCGGGTCAGGATTTCTAGGGTGATCTGATCGGCCACGTTCTCAAGCCGCAGCGCGCTATCACTCAGCTTGTAATCCTCAGGGTCCAGAAGCTCCCCATCGCGCTTAACCCATAGGAGGTCAAGCTCCTCACCATCCAGTCGCAGCGTGTTGGGCTGATCGGCGGCCATTGGGTTCCGCTTCAGCACCATCTTATTGGTGATCAGCGCATGGTCGTCATAGAGCTTAAAGTCGAGATCGACCCGCTCAATGATGAAGGCCGGCGGCGCGTAGTCCTTCAGATAAATCGGCTGTGGTGGTGCGGGTGTGGTGGCAAGGCGTTCGGCGGCCATAAACCAGATCCCTCGAGGCGAATGGATGTCGAGGCGTCACCATAGCCGCGTTTTGCGGCATAGCCCATAGGGCGCTAGCGTAAAAGTGAGCGTCGGCTCACTCCTCCTTTGGCGCTGCTGTGGGGTGCTCTTCCCCTTCTTTGGGGTCCGGGCCATCATCACCATCTTCTGGCGGTGTGTTGGGAATACCGGCGGCGAGTGATCGCGCGATCAACGGCTTGGGCTTCCGGCGTCGCCGTAAGATACGTACCCAATCAGGGGTGGTGAGATCATCCGTGATGTAATCCACCTCGTCATAGATCAGGTCATCGACCTGGGGCCAGGCCATGACCTGCATACCGGCCGCCTTACCCGCCCGGGCGCCGGTGGGGCTATCTTCCATCACCAGGCATTGATTGGGTGGCAACATCATGCGCAAGGCTGCACGGAAATATGGCTCGGGGTCCGGCTTCGGCTTTGAGACATCATCCACGCTGATTGAGAATTCGAGTAAGTTGCGCGGCCCGATAACCAGGCTGCTGGCATCAACCATCCGCCGTGTGCTGTTCGAGACAATCGCCTGGCGAAGCCCCATGGCGGCGAAGAGCAGGATTTGGCTCTCGACCCCCGGTCGTGGCTTCACCACCTCATGCACATGGGCCTCGTAATATCGATGCACCTCTTCGCACCATTCGTCGTAGGTCAGTGTCAGGCCCTGTTCGGAATGGAGGTAGTCCCAGATCGCTTGGGTGGTGCGGCCCAGGAAGCGGTCCACGTCTTCGCCGGTGATGTTGGCGCCAAACTGATTGGCGACAGCCCTGATGCATTGTTTGTGTAGGGGCTCGCTATCGACCAAGGTGCCGTCGCAGTCCCAAAGGATGGCTTTGATTGGCATCGAAAATCCTATGTGTTGGTCGCCAGCACGAGGTCGTCGCGGTGGATCAGCTCTTCCCGCCCGGCAAAGCCCAGAATGTCTTCGATCTCGCGGCTTTGGTGTCCAGCGATCCGCGCGGCATCGCCATCGCTATAGGCAATTAGGCCACGACCAAGCTCAACCCCATCGGGATCAAGCACGCGCACAACATCGCCCCGCTCAAAGGGCCCCTCAACCCGCGCCACACCGGCGGGTAGCAGGCTGCGCCCATCACGGAGGGCGCGCACAGCCCCAGCGTCGAGATGGACAGCCCCACCTACGGTGACATGGCCTGCGATCCAACGCTTGCGGGCGGTGGACGGCTCGGCGGTCGCTTCAAACCAGCTATAGCCATCAACCTCCGCAGTGGCGGTCATAAACTGCTGTAGCGGGTTTAGGCGTTTACCATCGCCGAGTAGCACATGGCACCCGGCCGCTGTGGCGATCTTGGCGGCAGCAATCTTGGTCACCATACCGCCGCTACTGTCGCCGGGGAGGGCAGCACCGGCCATGCCATCGATCTCTCGGGTGATCTTGTCAATATGGGTGACTTTGGCGGCGTTGGGGTCCTTGTGGGGGCTCTGCTCATAAAGCCCGGCGACATCGCTCAACAGCACTAGGGTATCGGCCCCGCACATCTGTGCGACCCTGGCTGCCAACCGGTCATTGTCGCCGAAGCGGAGTTCGGAGGTGGCCACGGTATCGTTCTCGTTGATCACTGGCACCGCACCCAATTGCAGAAGGGTTGAGAGGGTGGCCCGGGCGTTCAGATGCCGTCGGCGATCCTCGGTGTCGTCAGGGGTCAGCAGAAGTTGTGCAGCAGCGACGTCATGTTTGGCGAGGCTGGCCTGATAATGGTGAGCTAGGAGGACCTGACCAGCCGCTGCGGCGGCCTGCTTCTCCTCAAGTTTCAGCCGTCCGGATGGTAGGCCAAGCAATCGACGGCCAAGGGCAACCGCACCGGATGAGACGATGATCACATCTCGTTTGGCAGCGCGCGCCGCTGCGATATCGGCAGCTAGGCTATGCAGCCATTCGGCGCGCAGCTCGCCACTCTCTGGATCAACCAGCAGGGCGGAGCCGATCTTGACCACAAGCCGCTTAGCGGCATCGAGGCGATGCATTGGTTTCGTACTCAGGGCTTCGGGGCGTTGGTGAACGCGTAACTCGTTCAGCAGTGCCTAGACCTACTGGCCAGCAACTGCAAGGTCGAGGCGATCTAACGCTGGCAGGGTAAAGGTCCGGAACGCATATCCCTGCAGATAACCGATGTCGACCCGACACTGATCGCCTTGGCCGCGACAGGCTTGGGCCAGCATCGTATCGACCGGCAGTGGGGACAGGTTCTCACGAATGGACAGGCTGATATCCAGCAGTGGCTCAGCCTGGTCACGGCTTATGGTGGCCGGGTCCATGCTTGCCAGCTGATCGCGAACCACTGCCAAGGGCGCCATACCATCGAAGGTATCGCGAGCAGCGAGCGCGTCTTCAAAACTCTGCAATTGGCTGATCCAACCGCGTCGGAAGAAACGCAGGACGCGGCGAGACATATCAACACTCGCAAAGTGTGCCTCACGGGTTTCTGGCGGCTGGCCGGCCAGGGCATCTAGATCGCTGCCAAGCTGATCGGTGAAAACCTCAAGACGCAAGGCGGCCGCCTCTTCATCCCGGCCAATAAGGTAGTAGTTGCGGGCCAAAAGATAGCGCGCCTCATCAGCCAGGGTTGGGATGTCGATATTGCTCAATGTCACCTGTGCCGCTGGGAAATAGCCCAGCGCAGCCTGGGCGCCGACCACCTCAACCAGCAACTCGGCTGGGAGGATGACACCCAACTCTTGGCTCATGCTGATGCCTTCTTGAAGTAGGCGGTCAGCTTCAATCACTTCACCGGCAACCGCCAGATTATGGGCCCAAAGCATGTAGGCCAGGGCGCGGTCGATATCGCGTTCGAGGTTGTCATAGGCAGCTTGTGCCGCTTCAGCACCCTGCATGCGGGCAAGTTCACTGATCAGCAATGCCTCAACCCGCGCCCGTGGAACCGGACCGCTATCAACGCTATCGATCTGACGGATGGCGCCGGTTGCGGATTGGATGGTGACAGTATCGCCAACCAGAGACGCGGTCGCGGCAATACGGAGGAGGCTTAGGACCTGATCAAGTGGTGCAGTGGCATCGCTATCAGCCAAGACCATCGCTGGGGTCTGGCGTAGGACAGTGATGGCCCGACCTGGTTCTTCCAGTTCAATCAGCATGGAGGCAAGCTCCGCCGTCGCAACCGCGCGCAGCAGGCTATCCTCTGCTTCCTCAACGGAGGCAATGGCGCGTGCGGCCATGGTCAGGGCGATATCGCGTTGTCCAAGATCGAACAGGCGGCGGCCTAGATCTTCATAGACCCCGGCCCGGATATGCGGCGCGGTGATTGATGGTGCTAACGCTTCAACCTGGCCAAGTTCCCCATTCTCGAGGAAATAGCGGGCCAAGGCAGCCAGATGCGCATCGCGCAGGAAGGGGTCGCGGGCGGCTTCACCAGCCGCAATGGTCAGCGGGTAGAGGCAATCCTCTTTAGCGCGGCCGAGGCAGTCTTGAATTGCCTGATCGCGGTTTTGATCCAGTACCAGCGCATCGGCGGGTGGCTCATTGCCCAAAATCAGCCGATAGAAGTAATCGCGCGATGCGTAGACATCGGCGACAGCCCCATAACCCTCGTCATAACGGAGGAGTTGGGCGCTGAGGTCAGGCACCCGCTCAAGATCCTGCACCGTGGCGGCGAGGGCTTCTTCACTGCGCTCGACAGCCATATAGCTGACGGCGCCCTGATAGCCGAAATAGCCGAGGAAGACCAAAACGGCGATGCCGAGGAGGAAACGTGCAAAATCCATGGGGGCGATCGTCTCTAGTTTAGACGTTACTGTTCTTATTATTGGTGGTTCCCACCCCGCTTGGGAATGATCAAGCGAGCAGTATCTGGAACCAGCGCTACGGCGTTCTAATCCCGCAACGCCTCTGAGCTGTCCAATTCGGCTGGCTCATCCTCTGAAATCTCATCGGGGTCAGTAACCCAAGGGCCCGTTTCCTGATCCTCTGGCAAGGCACGGGCTGATTGCCGACCGGACTGAATGGACTGCCATAGGGCGTAGATAACGGGTTTGATCCCAATCTGGGCGGCACCTGAAATGGTAAAGACATCACCGCCGCTGGCTTCTTCCAGCGCCGCTTTACGCTCCTGAATGGTTTCCTCATCCAGGGCATCAATCTTGTTCAGGACCACCAGCTCCTGCTTATCGGCCAGCATGTCGCCATAGGCATCAAGCTCGCCGCGCACGGTCTTATACGCATCGACCACATCTTCCTGCGTGCCATCGATCAGGTGCAGTAAGACGTTTGTGCGCTCCACATGACCAAGGAAGCGGTCACCCAGGCCTCTGCCCTCAGAGGCGCCCTCGATCAGGCCCGGAATGTCAGCTAGGACGAAGCTGCCATCCTCAACCGCGATCACCCCGAGATTTGGGGCAAGGGTGGTGAAGGGGTAATCGGCAATCTTCGGCTTTGCGGCCGAAACGGCGGCGAGGAAGGTTGATTTACCGGCGTTCGGCAGGCCAACCAGCCCGGCATCTGCAATCAGCTTAAGGCGCAACCAAACCCAACGCTCTTCACCCGGAAAGCCCTTCTGGGCATAGCGCGGCGCTTGGTTGGTTGAGGATTTGTAGTGGCTGTTACCAAAGCCACCATCCCCGCCGGTCAGCAGCTGGATGGTCTCACCATCCTCAATCAAATCGGCGAGCAGGGTTTCCTTATCTTCGTCAAGGATCTGGGTGCCCACGGGGACCTTAATGATCTTGCTAGCGCCATGCCTACCGCTGCGGTTTTTGCCCATGCCGCTCTCGCCACGCTCAGCCTTGAAATGCTGCTGGTAGCGGAAGTCGATAAGGGTGTTCAAATCATCAACAGCTTCAAAGATGACATGACCACCACGGCCGCCATCACCGCCGGCGGGGCCGCCTTTGGGGATATATTTCTCACGCCGAAACGCGACGGCGCCATGGCCGCCATCGCCAGATTTTAAAAAGATTTTCGCTTCGTCGAGAAACTTCATCGTTTTGGGCAGCGGTACCGACCAGTGTCGGTCGCTTACTCCTCATCCAATTCTTGATCGACCACATGGTCGGGCAACATCACCGCCTGGGCGCAAACCGTCTGGCCGTCATCAAAGGCAATCTGCGGTTGGCCATACAGGATATAGCCATCATTGAGGGCGGCAGAGACCCGTTCACAGAACTTATCGTCATCAGGGCCGGTGATTAGCCGGTAGCGTAGTCTGGCCATTGGAGCACCCCTTTACGGTTTGATGTGCCCAGACCATAAAACGAAAAGCCCGGGGCCGCCACCGGCCCACGGGCTCATCGAAACTGTTTAACAGCTTAGAGGCTGGCTTATTCAGCAGCTTCAGCTGGGGCGTTGGCGACCACAGACACGGCGCTCTTACCGCCGCGGATCTTGTGGAACTTAACCTCACCATCTTCCAGAGCGAACAGGGTGTGGTCTTTGCCCATGCCAACATTGTTTGCTGGATAGAATTTGGTGCCACGCTGGCGAACCAGAATGTTGCCAGCCAGAACGGCTTCGCCACCAAACTTCTTCACACCAAGGCGGCGACCGGCGCTATCGCGACCGTTACGGGATGAACCGCCTGCTTTTTTATGTGCCATTGTCCTTAACCCTTACTTGAACGTCTGTTCGCTTAAGCGATTAGCCAGCGATATCCGTGATGCGCAGGACGGTGATGTCCTGGCGGTGACCTTTTTTACGACGATAGTTTTGGCGCCGCTTTTTCTTGAAGACGATGATCTTCGGGCCGCGATCCTGGCCGAGGATTTCGGCCGTCACTTTCGCGCCTTTAACCAGCGGTGCGCCGACTTTGGTTTTGTCGCCTTCGCCAACCATCAGAACCTGATCGAGGTTCACTTTTGAGCCAGCTTCACCTTCGAGCTTCTCGACCTTAATCACGTCGCCGCTCTTCACGCGGTATTGCTTACCGCCGGTTTTGATAACCGCAAACATGTCCATACTACTCCATCAAATCGCTGCTGCCCGCCAGGAACTTCCATCAGGAAACTTTCCCAAAAGCGCAGCGATAGCCGCCGTCATATGAGCGGCTTCGAAAAAACTGCAAGCCAAATAATATGCCTCCAGGCCAGGGTTTCAGCCGTTTTTCGGGGTCATGCATGCAGACAGCAAACAGACCTCCGCCGGGAAAACCCGCCTGAGTGCGGCAGGTGATACCGTTGGTAGGCCTTTCTGTCAACGCGTAGCTTGCTTGCAGAACATGCATTGGGCCGCATCAAAACACGGCCCAACGCATTGTATTCATCCCGTTTATGGGGATTGGCGCTCAGCCTCGAACTTATCGAGCGCGCTATCGACGATCTGTAGGACCATCTTTGACGGGCTGGAGCTAGCGCCGCCGCCCGATGGCTGGTCATTGGTCGTCACGGCCATACCGGCCAGGGTGTACAGGTTGGTTGGCAGGCCACCAAGGCGGATAAGGGCCGCTTCCTGTGCTTCCGGCAGGCCGATGAACTTGTCTTGCGGCACGAAGGTCTGGAAGGACAGTAGGACGTGCACGGCGCATTCAGCATCCAACAGGCCGAAGCTGGTGTTGGTAACCGACATGGCGACGGTCACGAATGACTTATCGGTTTGCGGCAGGCCCGCACCTTTAAGCTTTTCGATCAGGGCCGCCTTAAACGCCTCTTCCTGGCCATCGAGGTAGCAGTCATCGGCTGCTTCACCGAGTTTCACCTCAACATCACGGAAGCCGACCATCTCTTTAACGACAGAGTCAGCTTTGGCGGTGAGAGGAAGGCTGGTTAGGGCAAGCGCTGCAACGGCAGCAATGGTGAAAGCTTTAAAGATTGGCTTGATCACGGGTTCGGTTCCTATGGGTGGGTAAAGCCAAGACGCGGCGGCACGCTATAGACTTCCCGATGACCGGTCGAGGATTAACCTGGCTGTATAGTGGCCAATGGACGGCTTAAGGCTTGATTGCGGTCACGCTACCGTTGTATCCCAGCGCTCCCCGATAGGTAGGAGAGGTGCCGGAGCGGTCGAACGGGGCGGTCTCGAAAACCGTTGTGCGCGCAAGCGTACCGAGGGTTCGAATCCCTCCCTCTCCGCCAAGATTGCTTGGGGCCTTAATGCAGAGTTCAGCCAAGGCCTGGCATCGATAAGATTATGTCTGAAGACATGAACGGTTCAGTTCAAGATCGGCTAACGGCGCTGCAGGCCCTGCCACTGGTGTTTATCGGTGGGATGCCGCGGTCTGGAACCACCTGGGTTCAGCAGTTGCTGAATGCCCATCCCCAAATACTGGGTATGGGTGAGACGCAATTTGTCAGTCGCCTGGCGCCAGCACTCATCGGTGTCTTGGATCGGTATACGAACACGAGGGATGAGGCGTCCGCGGTCTGGGCGCCATCCCATGGCGAGATTTCCGATGTCGCCAAACAGCGCGTGCTGCGCAGTGCCTTCTATGAGATCGCGCTCGATGCCACTGCTGACACAGATCTCGCCCATATCTCCCTGCTTGGTGAGAAAACGCCGGAGAACACCAACCATCTACCGCTTTTGCGGCAGCTGTTTCCCGGCTTCAAATATGTTCATGTGGTCCGCGATTGTCGCGATGGCGTGTTTTCCGCCTGGTACCGCTTCCGATCAAAGCTGCCTGCCTCCATGACATTGACCGAGTATGCGGCCGTCTATGCCGATGAGTGGGTTAAGCGCAATCAGATGGTTGAACGAGATGCCGACCCTGGTCGGACTATCCGTGTTCGGTATGAGGATCTGCATGCAAATATCGACGATCAGGCGGCGCGCCTGTTCAGCTTCTTAGATGTCTCAACGGACCTTGCCGATATTCGCGTTGCGGTCGACCAATCAGCATTCAAGGTATTGTCCAAGGGGCGGGATATCGGTGAGGTGGAGCAAACCTCACATTACCGCCGCGGTGAGGTTGGGGGCTGGGCCGATGAGGCTGATCAGCAGGTGGTCGATATTGTGGTGGATCGTGCCGGCGATCTGATGACCGCCTATGGCTACGAGGTTGGTCGTTAACCCGCTTCAGTTTCGGCGGCTTTATTGGCAACCCGGCGCAAGATCGCGACGAAAGCCAGGCCGGTACCGAACATGATCAGGCTGTAGGTCGCCGCTGGCACTGTCACCAGCCCACCGCCGAAAAGCAGCGTGGTGACAGCGATAGCGAGGGTGCCGTTCTGTAGGCCGCATTCCAGCGAGATCGCGATACGCTGGGTTGGTCCGGTGGCGAACAGAACGGCCAGCCCGAAGGCCAGCGCCATCATGATGATGTTCAGGGTGAGGGTAATTAACCCAGCCTGGGCGAAGTATTCAGCGATGTTATTCCGCTCCCCATAGATGGCGCCCGCCAGGACGATTAGGAACAGCACGGTGGAGAGGCGACGGGCGATCGGCTCAAACCGCAAGGCAAAACCGGTTGCGTAGCGTCGAACGGCAAGGCCAATCAGGACGGGCAGTGTCGCGATGGCAAACACGCTGAGCGCAGTCTTCGTGACGGAGATGTCCTGATCGGCCGTATCACCGATCAGGTAGGTATAGGCCGCCGTGACGATCAACGGGATGGTGATCACCGTCAGCAGGCTGGTCACCGCCGTTAGTGAGATCGAGAGCGCCACATCACCCCGCGCGAACGACGTCAGGATATTTGAGGTCACGCCACCCGGTGCGGCGGCGATAATGACGAGACCCAGGGCCAGTTTGGGATCCATGGGCCAGATCGTCACCAGTGTGAACGCCACGAGGGGCAGTAAGATCATCTGGGAGGCGGCGCCGATTAGAAAGTCTCTCGGCTGGCGTGCAATCCAGGTGAAATCCTCAACCGTCAGCCCAATGCCCAGCGCGAACATGATGAAGGCAAGCGCTAGAGGCAGGAAGATATCAACCACCAATCCCATCGGGATCTCCGAATTTTTCAGGTATCGCTAAGTGTCAGATGACAGATCGCATCTTGTCGTTAACCCGTCACTTAGTATTTTTCTTAATTAAACAAATCCTAATTTAAAGCGTAATGGTTCAGTAAACATCCCATTTGCGAAAAATATTAGTGCATTCTGAACTGGTTATTATTGTAAATTTTTGCATACAATCGAATGAATATTTTTGTGTTTATTGATTTTTTTGCGGCGTCATTTTCGTTTCTTGCGATTGCTTCTAACTGTTAATCACTTGTTAGTTTTTTGTTAACAGACTGGATATTAATGAACTTTTGCCATCTTTGGCTTCCGAGGGCTGCTTTGGTCCACACCCTCGCCTTTATTGATAACCAAGACTTGAATTGCTAGGCACGATGTTCGCAATAAGCCAAACCCGCCACCGTACTGACGCTTCAAGTCCCCAAATTTTCAAAGATGATAAGGTAATAAAAAGAATGAAGTATTCTTTATCAGAACCCTCTGAAAACACATCATATGATGTTGATTTAAATGATCTCCTTGAGTATTTGAAAAGCCTGTCCTTAGACCGGTTGGCTCGGAAATCAGCTTTATCGCTAAACGTCCCTATCTTTCTGGTGACCATCGTTAATGAGGGGGAGAACACCCAGACCTTCATCGGCAAGAGTGCCATCGGGCTTGAGGGGTTTGATGATACCTGGTCACCGCTGGAACTATCCATCTGTCGTGATGTGGTGGATCAGGGCTGCAGTTTGATCATCAGTGATGCGGCCAGTCATGTTCACTATCGCTGCCACCAGGCGATTGAAGCATTTGGCGTTGGCGCCTATCTGGGGGCGCCCTTGGTGGTTGGTGGGGTCACCGTCGGATCCGTCTGTGCCATTGATCAGGTCGCCCGTCATTGGTCAGCGGATGACTTGGCCGCGGTACAGGAGGTGGCGCGGGTCGCAGCAAACCACCTAGATCTGTTGACCACTGGTTTGCGTGCTGACTGCACTGAGAAGTGCCTCGAATACACGCGTAAATCGCTTGAGGATATTGCCAAGAACGTACCGGGCGCGATCTTCCGTTACGCCGAATTCCCGGACGAAACCTATGCCGTTGAGTATCTTTCACCGGGTTGTCAGGATCTTTGGGAAGTAAGTGCCGAAGATGCCCGCCGCGACCCAAAAAAGCTTTGGGACCTGGTGCATCCTGACGACCTCCCAAGCATGCAGGCATCAGTGGCTAAGTCCAGAAGCAATCTCTCGGACTGGCGGCACCGTTGGCGGTTGTTGTTTCCAGATGGCCGTATCAAATGGCTGGATGGTTTTGGCCAGGTCACCCGCGGCCCAATGGGTGAGACGGTTTGGAACTCCCTGGCACTCGACATCACCACGGAGGTGGAGGCCGAGCTTAAGCTACAAGAGAATGAGCGGATCCTGCAGGAGGCGAGCAAGCAAGCCGCACTGACCAGGCTGGCCAGTGGCATCGCCCACGACTTCAACAATATCCTGTCCGTCATCCTGGCGGGTGTTGAGTTGATTGACGTGCCTGAGGACGACCAAAGTCAGGAGACGCTGCTTAAGAACATGATGACCGCGACCTATCGCGGAAAGGACCTGACTGTGCGTTTGCTTAGTTTTGCCCGTAAGTCTGAGCTGAACCCGGTTTCAATCGATGTGAACGTATTCATCGACGATGTGATCTCGGTGGCGACGCGAACGCTGCCCGCCAATATTGATATCAAGTCAGCGCTTTGCTCAGACAAACCCCATGTAGAGATTGACCAGGGGTTGTTTTACAGCGCGCTGCTGAACCTGTTTGTGAATGCAAGTCACGCGATGGTTGATGGTGGCACCCTGTCCGTCACCACGGATCACGTGACCCTGGGCGATGATCATTCTCGGGTGCTGGCGGATAATCTTACCCCCGGCCTCTATGTGAATATCATCGTTGAGGATACCGGCTCTGGCATTGATCCAGAGGTCATCGACCGGATCTTTGATCCCTTTGTTACGACAAAGGAGGAGGGGGAGGGCACCGGGCTAGGGCTTGCTGTTGTTGACGGCTTTGTCAGGCAATCCAATGGGTCGATTAAGGTCAGCTCAAAACTCAATGAAGGAACTCGGTTCGACATCCTGCTGCCGACGTTCAGCGTTGAAGTGGCACCCGATGATGTTCTGACGCTGCCGCTCAAGACGGTTGCGGCGGCCAAGGCTTTAAACGTCCTGTTGGTTGAGGATCAGGATTTGGTCCGTAAAGGGATCAAGCTGCTGATCAAATCTGCGGGCCACACGGTCATTGAGGCCGCCGATGGTGATGAGGCCTTTGAAATCATCAAGGGTGATCAGGAGAAGATCGATTTCATTGTCACCGATGTGATGATGCCTGGTTCAATCCAAGGGCCCGATCTGCTGATCAAGGCACGGGATCTGATGGGCGATGTGCCGGCCATCATCCTGTCTGGATACTCTGAGAACCAGACGGCGTTGAACAAGCAGAGCAGCCGTAACACCATCACCCTGATGAAACCGGCGAGCCGTTCAACACTGCTGACGGCGATTGATGAGCTAGCCAGTCGTATTCGCTTCTCGGTCAAGGAAATGGCCTGATCACAGCGCCAGAACCGCCAACTAGGTCTTCGCCCAGATATAGGGCATGTTGATCACCAGGGTGCAACCTTGCTCCTTGGTTGAGAACATCTCAACCGTGCCACCTAGATCTTCAACGGCACCCCTGATCGCACTCATCCCGACACCACGGCCTGAGGTTTGGGTCACCGTGTGGGTGGTGCTGACCTCGTCATGGAAGACGTGTTGGATGAGGGCGTGGTCATCTACATTCTCGTCCGCGCTGATGATCGCCTTCTCAACCAGACGTTGTCGGAGGGCGTCGATATTGATGCCGGCGCCATCGTCTTTGATCTCGATCTTGATCCAGTTTGCCGCATCCTGCGTTGTTTGGTTCACAGAGACCACAACCTGGCCGCCATCTGATTTGTTCAACTCACGCCGCAGGTCCGGTGGTTCGATGCCGTGATCGACAATGTTGCGGCCCACATGGACCAGCGCATCGATCACCTCCTGATAAACCTCTGGGACGAGTGAGATGTTCTCGCCCTCGAACACCAACGGCTGGAGTTGCTTGCCAATGCGATCCGCCAGCTCTTGCATCTGAAGCTCAAAGACGGCGAGGCTTTCTAGAATGTGGACGGAGGAGATTTGCTCCAGATACAGCTGGTGAATGTCTGTAGCACTTATCCCCTGTTCAATCGCTTCCATCAGCTTGGTTTCAAAACCAACTAGCCGTTCTGTTGGGATGGTGCGAATGCTGCCCAGCTTCTCAAAATTTGCGCCCAGCCAATCGCCAGCGGCTGAGGCGATGTGGTCCAAATGGCTTAATAGCTTTGGTTGGCTCGATTGGCAGATCGAGGCAATTTCATCATGAGACTTACCCCGCAACCGTGTTTCCAAATCATGCAGGAAGTCGCTTAGCTGGGTGAGGTAGAACGATCCGGCCAAGCCCTTAAAAGTATGAATGTCCCGCTTGAACTCATTGGCGGTGACGTCATCAACCAAGACGGCATCCAACCGGTCAAACAGGATGCGTAGATTGTTCACTAGCCGGATAAAGGAGTTACGGTTCTGGCTGATCCGAATGATCTTGCTCGCCTCCTGCTCCTTCTCAATGATCTTCTCCATCGCATTGAGTTCGTCGGTGCGATCGATCGCCACCATCACGATGGCCCGCATGGCATCCTGGGAATCCCGAACGGGGCGATAGCTTAGCGTCACATTCCGCCCTTGCTCCGAATACTCTGACGGCATCAAATCCATCAGGTCATCAAACGACATGGCGGTTGTATCGGTGAACACAACGTCGAGCAGGTTCTCAACCGTGCTGCGTTCGGAATCATCGAGGCCTAGAACCTCACAGATATGTCGGTGTGCTGGGCTCTGCCCGAACATGCTAACGCAGGTGGCAGAGTAGACATCAGAGCAGATGCCAAGATTGTCGAAGAACAGCAGCCCCTCACCAAGGCTCTCCATGATCGTTGAGAGGGAATGGTTCAGATAAGCGAGTTTTTCATTCGCCTCGTTCAACTCATCCGAGCTGATATTCGCATTACGGATATGCAGCTTAACGGTTTCGTCGTGGTGGCTGTAGGTCTCAACCACATCGCTAACGAAGTTGCTGAAATTGCCGAGTAGCGGGGTCGCCGGGTGATCAGCAACGGGTTTGCCGGCAGCGATTTGCTGCGCCAGATCACTGATTAAATCTTCGGCGTTATCGGCTCCGAGTTTGCGCTTTAACTGGCGTTGAACCTTACGCGGCCGTACTTGCTCCGGCATCTTCTCGTAGCACCGTTACTGTCATTGTTTGATTGTGCAGCTCAGAGAAGCCGCTCTCTTGGAACGGGCATATTTCGCCATAGGAGTAGTATCCGACAATCGGAATTTGCGACCCCAAGATATCGCGCACGCTCTCAACCTCATCATCCACCTGATTGCCCATCACAATCCGACGGCCAACACAGCTGACACAGATAGCGGCACTGTTGCTGTCGGTATCGTCTACGCTGGCATCATTCGCCGCCGCCTCAGCGCCATCGATAAGGGCGTCGTTATCCGCATGCATGAGGCGAACCAGGCTATTGGTGGGTAGATCACCGGCCAGGGTCAGGCTGCCCTCTTCCTCACTCACGTCAAGAATGGTTCGGATTAGCCCGGTCTCGGCCTGATCCTCTGAGAGGATAGCAAAGGGGTAGAGTAGGCCACTTGCGGGCAGATCATCCGCCCGGTCCCCCAGATACTGTTTGTAGAGTTCGAGGGCCGGCTTGCCATCCAGCTCATAAAGGACATTCGCATCGGCCTTGGTCACCTTCCGGATCGGGCCAAAGCCTTGCCAACCACCGCGGGAGCCGGTGCCAACCTGAAGATTGGTGCCGTAGAAGCCAATGGCGACAACCTGATCCTCAAACGACTTATCGTTCAACACGGTCACGGTTTTTTGGAAGTCTGTTCCATCACCGGCCAGGCCGCCAAAGACCGTCGCCTTCTCCCCGCAGGCTTCGCGGATGCCAGCGACAAGCGCGCTACCATTCACATTTAGGCCCGGCGAGAGGACCATGATCGAGTTTAGGTCATCTGATTTCAACGCTTCACCAAGTGA
This sequence comes from Alphaproteobacteria bacterium SS10, assembly GCA_019192455.1. NCBI lineage: Bacteria > Pseudomonadati > Pseudomonadota > Alphaproteobacteria > Alphaproteobacteria bacterium SS10. The sequence continues at coordinate 215,261 of JAHCML010000006.1, read as the reverse complement.
TTGGCCCGCGGCTTTCGAGCTGTCGCTAGTTCCGGATATCGCCGCCGTGGCAACCTTGGTTGGCGTCGCCTCAAACTGCATTGCCATAACGGTTAGGGTGTTTTCCGCCGTCCGGTCATCATAGATTTCACCGGAGGTTGAGCAGCCAACCAGATTGGCGGTTGGCATCGCCTCATGCAGGGTTTTGAGATTGCTTGCATCCTCAAGCAGGGCACGGTGGCCAAACACGATGGCCAGGTCTGGCTTGCTGCCATTCAGCGCTGAGAGAGAATTGCCGAGGCTGTCAGCCTTGGCTTGAAACGATACTGTTTTCATTGCCCCTATCCCCAATAGAACGTGCGGCCAACGCGCTTTCCCCAACGCGTTTTCTGGTCCTCACGATTACGACGTTGATGCCATTGAGCCCAAGTTCACATCGACCGCCAAATGGTCCTCGGCGTCATAGAAGATGATGTCGATATTGGTGTTCTTGTCGTGGCAGGTGACCGGGCCTTCAACCGTGTTCGGGATATCCGCTTTCAAGTTGTGGCCTTGGCTGTTGAGGAACTCCTTAACCCGCCCGGATACAATGTTTGCAACTTCAGACCCGGCGTCCTGAAGGACGGTTTTGTCGGCCGCCACTTCCTCGCTGAACACCTTGGCCACCAGGCGCTCCATCAGCACGTAGTCGAAGCCAAAGCGAACCACGGCGGTGTCATCGCCATTGCTTAGCGCGACAGAGCAGATGAAGTCCGCCTCGCAGACTTTATCGATCCCAAAGATCTCTTCCGATCTGAGGTCGACTTCGAACAGGGTTTTAACGGTAAGGCAGACGTTCTCAACAATGACGTCTGACACTTCTTTCATGAATTCTGTTTGTGTCGTGGTCATTGTCAGCCCTACGCCAGGTTACGCTTTTTCTTGAGCCAATCTTTGATCTTCTCGACCTTCTCGGTCAGCTCTTCAGCGGATACGGGCTTAACAATATAGGCCGTTGCGCCGGCGCCGATAGCCTCCATTACACTTTTGCGTTCACTCTCGCCGGTCAGCATAACCAGCGCGGTTTTATTCAGCTCCGGCCGCTGGCGGCATTCTTTGAGGAAGGTGAGGCCATCCATTTCTGGCATGCCCCAATCGATAAAGATGACGTCGAACAGCTTATTGCCGGCGAGGGCTTCATCGATTTTCTCGAGCCCTTCGGTGCCGGTTTTGGCTTCTTGAACCTGCTGATATCCAGCCCCTTGGAGTTGCTGGGTCACTAGCTTTCGCATCAGCATATGATCATCGATAACCAGAAAACTCAGGTTATCGAGGGTGCTGACCGCAGAGAGTTGAGGTGCGCTCATATATGGATGATCGGTGCGTAGTTGGTCCTGCCTGTAGCCGGCATTGAATACGCAAAAAACAGCAAAGGTAAATAAAAAGTTAGTGTATTTGATTTTTGATACCCCGGAATTTTTGACGCAGGGGCTGTCGGGCGTTGGTCGGGCGCACAATTGGTTAAGCGCCGGGGCAAATACATCGACGGCAACCCGCGCCTGTTTGGCCTAAAACTCTGTGCCTTAATCAGCGGATAAGCGACTGCGACCGTTGACGATCTTGCCAGCAATAATTTGATAAAATATTGTGCCGCACAATCGCATTGCGGCGCACACCTCGCCGCTGTTTCAGCCCTAGCTTACGGACAGCAATATGAGCCTTTATTCAGACTATCTGGAAGAGATTGAGAAGCGCAAAGCAGACGGCCTCGCGCCAAAGCCGATTGAAGAGGGCGCGCTCCTCGCTGAGATAATCACCCAGATTGTCGATAAGGATCATCCGCACCGCGCCGATAGCCTGAACTTCTTCATCTACAACACGCTGCCGGGCACCACGAGTGCCGCCGGTGTTAAGGCGACCTTCCTCAAGGACATTATTCTGGGCAAGGGCGTGGTCGAAGAGATCAGCGTCGAGTTCGCCTATGAGCTGCTATCCCATATGAAGGGCGGCCCATCAGTTGAGGTGCTGCTTGATCTGGCGCTCGGCGACGATGACGCCACCGCGAAGCAAGCTGCCGAAGTCCTTAAGACCCAGGTCTTCCTGTATGAGGCCGATACCGATCGCCTGGCCAAGGCCCATGCCGATGGCAATGCGATCGCCACCGATATCCTTAACAGCTATGCGCAGGCTGAGTTCTTCACCAAGCTGCCAGCGGTTGAGGAAGAGGTGAAGGTTGTCACCTATGTGGCCGCTGAGGGTGATGTCTCTACCGATCTGCTGTCCCCGGGTAACCAGGCACACTCGCGCTCTGATCGTGAGCTGCATGGCCGTTGCTTGATCTCAGAAGAGGCGCAGAAGGAAATCCAAGCCCTGCAACAACAGCATCCGGATAAGCGGGTCATGCTGGTTGCTGAGAAAGGCACCATGGGCGTTGGGTCATCCCGCATGTCCGGTGTGAACAATGTGGCGCTTTGGACCGGTAAACAGGCAAGCCCCTATGTGCCGTTTGTGAACATCGCGCCGGTTGTCGGCGGTACCAATGGTATCTCACCAATCTTCCTAACCACGGTTGGGGTGACCGGTGGCATCGGGGTTGACCTTAAAAACTGGGTTAAGAAGCGCGATGCCGATGGCAAGCCGATCATCAACAACAATGGCGACCCGGTGCTGGAACAGGTCTATTCGGTTGAGACCGGCACGGTCCTGACCATCAATACCAAGACCAAGAAGCTCTATGATGAAGAGGGCAAGGAAGAGCTGGTTGATATCGCCGCCTCCTTCACCCCGCAGAAGACTGAGTTCATGCGTGCCGGCGGCTCCTACGCCATCGTGTTTGGTAAGAAGCTACAGAACCTAGCGGCCGAAACCCTGGGCATTGAAGCACCGCAGGTCTTCGCCCCATCGAAGGAAATCACCCATGAGGGTCAGGGCCTCACGGCGGTTGAGAAAATCTTCAATGCCAATGCTGTTGGCGTGCCAAAGGGTACAACGCTTCACGCTGGTTCTGATGCCCGGGTGAAGGTGAACATCGTTGGTTCGCAAGACACGACCGGCCTCATGACCTCGCAAGAGCTTGAGGCGATGGCCGCCACCGTGATCTCCCCCACCGTTGATGGGGCTTACCAGTCCGGTTGCCATACCGCCTCGGTTTGGGATTTGAAGGCGCAGGCGAATATTCCGAAGCTGATGAGCTTCATGAACAAGTTCGGCCTGATCACCGCCCGCGATCCGAAGGGCGTCTATCACTCTATGACCGACGTGATCCACAAGGTGTTGAACGACATCACCGTGGATGATTGGGCGGTCATCATTGGCGGCGACAGCCACACCCGCATGTCCAAGGGCGTGGCCTTTGGTGCGGATTCCGGTACCGTCGCCCTGGCCCTTGCAACCGGCGAGGCAACGATGCCGATCCCGGAATCAGTCAAGGTTACCTTTAAAGGCACGCTGAAAGATCATGTCGATTTCCGCGATGTGGTTCACGCCACCCAGGCGCAGATGCTGCAGGAGTTCGGTGACAATGTCTTCCAAGGTCGGGTGATTGAAGTCCATATCGGCACGCTGCTGGCGGACCAGGCCTTCACCTTCACCGATTGGACGGCGGAGATGAAGGCGAAGGCCGCCATCTGTATCTCGCAAGATGAGACGCTGATTGAGTCCCTGGAGATCGCGAAGAGCCGCATCCAGATCATGATCGATAAGGGCATGGAGAATGCCGCTGGCACCCTGGGTGGTCTGATCGAGCGTGCGGATAAGCGGATTGCTGAGATCCGTTCTGGTGAGAAGCCAGCGCTAGCACCCGATGCCAATGCCAAATACTACGCTGAGTTCACGGTCGATCTGGACATCATCGATGAGCCGATGATCGCCGACCCAGACGTGAACAACGTCGATGTCTCCAAGCGCTATACCCACGACACCATCCGCCCGGTCTCCTATTACGGTGGCGATAAGGTGGTGGACCTTGGCTTCGTCGGTTCCTGCATGGTGCATAAGGGCGATCTGAAAATCGTCGCCCAGATGCTCCGCAATCTGGAAACAGAAGGTGAGAAGGTTGAGTTCAAGGCTCCGTTGGTTGTCGCAGCACCCACCTACAACATTATCGAAGAGTTGAAGGAAGAGGGCGACTGGGGCGTTCTGCAGAAATATTCCGGCTTTGAGTTCAGCGATGAGAACCCAAAGAACGACGCCCGCACCGAGTATGAGAACATCATGTATCTCGAGCGGCCCGGCTGTAACCTCTGCATGGGTAACCAGGAAAAGGCCGCGAAAGGCGATACCGTCCTCGCCACCTCAACCCGCCTGTTCAAGGGCCGCGTCGTTGAAGACTCCGCTGATAAAAAGGGTGAGTCGCTCCTGGCCTCAACTCCAGTCGTGGTGCTGTCCGCCGTGCTCGGCCGTACGCCGAGCGTGGATGAGTACAAGGCAGCAGTTGAGGGTATCAACCTGACCAAGTTCTCACCGCCGCTTCAGGCGCCAGAGACGACCCAGTCGGTCCACTACTAATCGCAGTTACTCAGCATCAAAGCGATCATTCGTGATCGTGGTGCTGAGTGCCTCCATAAAGGCGTCTTTGTCGTCAGTGCGTGGCAGTGGTGGCAGGACCTCGATACGGATCACGCCGGGCCGTGAGCCATGGCCCGGACCACGCCAATGGGCGCCTGAGTTGGTGCGGATTGGCAGCACGTCGACGCCAGACGCCTCATGAATACGGAAGATGCCTGACTTCAGGCGGCGCACCTCACCTTGGCGGCAGCGCGTGCCCTCCGGATAGATCATCAGTGGGCGGGTGCTGCTGTTCACCTGTTCAGCGATCTCGTGAATGCCGATCTCAGTCTTTTGCGCTTCACGGTCGACCTTGATGTTCTTCATTTGCCGGAACACCGACCCGATAAAGGGGATGGTGAACAGTTCTTTTTTGGCCAGCCCGCGAACCCCGCGTGCATATTGCAGGCTTAAGATCGGATCGAGCCAGGACATGTGCCTGGAACCCATGATGACCGGGCGATCATCCGGGATATTCTCAGCGCCCGTCACCTCAACCGTGATGCCCAAAATCTTCTCAAGCATCCAGGAAATGCGCTGGCTGTAGCGCAGTAGGTCGCGCTGTAAATACCGGCCATCAAACAAGACACAGCGGGTTGAGGCGAACAGTGCATAGCTCAGATTGAAGACGATAAAGACCGCATCAAAGAGGGCCGTGCGTGCGCTGTATCGTGGGCGTGGTTCTGTCCCAGCCACCGTTGTTGTTTGATCTGCCACCCATTATCCCCTGAGATGCGCCTGCCAGTGCTTGCATATCTAGCGGATATCCAAGCGTTACGCTTGTCAGGAGCGCATTGCCGCGAAATCCCCCTTTTCGCTGGTTCTTCCCTGTAACTGGGCTAAGGCCTTGTGCGGGGAGATGGGCAGGTGGGTATAATCTGGCCCAAGCAATCGGCAGTCTGGCTCGTCCAACCAGGCTAGAAGCGTGCCGAAACCATGCGCGGGAGCCAGAGATCGATGGAACCAACACTTGATGCGCTGCCGTCCGAAGGCCCAAAAATACTGAGAAAAGTTGGGTTCTGGGGGGTGTTACTGGGCGCTATAGCTCTCATGATGGTTTTCGCCCAGATCGTTGGCCCCACCTTCGAGCCTAAGCCATATGCGGCAACCCAGATTGGCGAGATTGCGGGGGAGATCAAAAGCTCAGCCTGGCGCAGCCTAATGGGGCTACCGCAGCCGGAGGTGGAGCCAGAGCCCGCATCGGTCTGGGATTACCTCGCCATTGTGGCGCCCGTGCTCGGCATTGGCGCGCTGGTGCTCTCACTAATCTCTGGGATCATGCGCGAGAATTGGCGCTTTTCCGCCTATGGCGCGACGCTGGGTTCAGCGGCCATCATCTTCCAGTTTCTATGGTGGATGACCCTGGTGATATTGGGCGTGTTGCTGCTGGTCGCCATTATCGAAAACATTGGCGACATCTTCAGCTGGTAGCTGGCGCTACTTCTTCCGCGTGAAGGTGGCAGCGAAGTATTGCTTACCTTCGAGCAGCGGGGTCGGCTCGCCCATCCCATCCGTGATGAAGAAGGTCTGCGGCTTGATCGGGCCGCCGAGGCTGTAGCCCTTAGCGCCCATCTCACGGCGGTGATATTCCATCGCCGCTTCGGTAAAGCCCTCAGCCAGGATCGTGATGGTGTCTGGGCCGTCTTCTTCGGTGATGCTGTTGAATTCGATCGACATGTCGTTTGAGCTCCGGGCGCGTGGATGGGTTTCAAGCCATTTGGGCTTGAGGGCAATCGCTAATATCCGAAGCTATTAGAGGGGCACGGCCAGCTTTTCAAACACTACGATGCTGGCCGGACCATAAAGCGGTTTAGCCGACAATCAGCTGCTTTAACTGCAGCGCTTCATGCTCAACTTCTGCTAGTCGGAAATGGACCACATCGCCGATGGTGACCATGCCGACCAGGCCGTCATTCTCCATCACCGGCATGTGGCGGAAACGGCCATCGGTCATGCGGCGGAGGACGGAGACAAGTGTATCGGTCGGGGCGCAGGTCTCAACCTTGCTGGTCATCACCTCATCCACCCGGTGGGGCAGGGTTTGGCCCGGTTCATCGGCTAGTTTGCGGACGATATCCCGTTCAGACAGGATTCCGACTAGCGCACCCTTCATATCGGTAACAAGCAGGGCGCCGACGCGGCGGTCCCGCAGGACCTCAACGGCCGTGCTGAGGGTGTCTTCAGGACGGATTGAGAAGACCTGATTGCCCTTACGGCTAATCAGATTGGCGACGGTGGCCGTGTCGGTTGAGAGGTTGGCCTCAGTTGACTGGCTATAGGTGCGATCACTCTGCTTATCGTCGCGGGTGGGGCCTTGATAAGAATAGGGCATTGTTGGTCACTCCCTTTATGTGTGAGCGCCATTGGTTGTTTTGGGGGCGCGCTCTATTTTTGTGATTAGTTTAGACCATTAGCGATGATCGGGGAAATTCCCCACAACTTAGTGAATGAGGGCCTTTGTGGGCGATCTTGGGATAGTTCTGACACCGACCACCGCCACGGTGCTGTTTGTCATCGCCGTTGTGGCTGGATATCGCTATCGCGCGGTGTGGAAAGCAGAGGGGCCCGCCTGGCAGGCTTGGCTATTCGGGTCGGTTGCCGCGTTCTGTCTTTTGGTGCTGGGTTTCGTGCCGTTAGAAGCCGGCTAGCCTAAGAAAATTAGGCTTCTGCGCGTTGTTTTGCGCGCGGGCAGTTCAGGCGCTCGCGAAGTGGGCTATCCGGATCAATCGGCTTTTTACACACCAGGCATTTATCGGCACCAGCAACCGCATTTAGGCCACCACAGCTGCCCTGGATGGTTTTGCCCATCAAAATTGCCCCGATTGCCATGCCGGTGACGACCAGCAGAAGCAGGCAAAAGGCGAGTATGAAGGTGGTTATTTCCATGTGATCTCGGTCAGCGCTTTAGTCAGCCGCACAGTAAGTTGAGCGATAAAGGCAAATAAATCCATCCGAACGTACGCGCTAGCCTAATTGGTTGCCTGAAGTGCTTCAAAGTAAGAATTCGCCGTCGCCTTAAAGTGCGGCCCGGTCTCATCTGCCTCACTATCATTTGGGGGCTCCGCCCGCGCAATAAAGAGGGCGGCCAGATTATGCTGCTCTGACAGCGCCAACCCACGTTCTTGGCCCAGAACCAACAACGCGGTGGCCCAGGCATCAGCCAGCATGGCGCTTTCCGCCAGAACGGTTACCGAGGCGGTGCGATGGGTGATCGGGCGCCCCGTCTCGGCATCGATAATATGGGTGTAACGGGTGCCGTCTTGCTCGAAATAGTTCCGGTAATCGCCAGACGTGGCCATGCCGAGCCCGCTGACCGTGACAATCTCTTGAACTGATCGCGGGGCGATGACCGGTCGCTCAATCCCGATGCGCCAGGCTTCCCCATCCGGGTTCTGCCCTGCCGCAACCAAATCCCCACCGATTTCAACCATGTAGTCGGTTAGGCCAAAGCTGGCCAAGGTCAGCGCCAGTTGATCAACGCCATACCCCTTGGCGATAGCGGCCAAATAGACCGATGCATCAGGGCGGGCTTTGCGCAAGGCCGGGGGCTGATCGGTTAGTTCCAACACCGTTTCCTGTCCAACCTGCGCCAGGGTGGCCGCAATCTCGGCATCGCTTGGCACCGGCGTCTCCGGTGTCCTTGCGCCGAAGCCCCAGAGTTCAATCAACGGCCCCAGGGTCACATCGAACTGGCCCATGCTATCGCGATGAACCTCGTTTGCCGCCGACATGACTGCGTAAAGCTCGCTGGAGATTGGGGTGGGGTCCGTGCTGCGCGTTTGATTGAAGCGTGAGATTTCTGAGCTTGGATCCCAGTTCGACATCTGCTGATTGACCCGGGCCAGGGTATTGCCCACCGCCGTTTGCAGGTCCTTCAGCTCGATATGCCCGGCCCTATCGACGGCGACGATGTTATAGGTCGTGCCCATCGTCTCCCCGGTTAGGCGGAACACCTGCTGTTGCTCACCGCAGGCAGTTACCAGCAGCAGAAGGCAGGCCAGCCAGATTGTTCGGGTTCGGGCCATTTTGGGCGGCTTTTTGAGGTTGTTTTTCGGCACTGCGGGATCATGGCGCACCAGTTGATGCCCACCAACGTGATTCCTTGCCGCATGGGATAGCAAATAAGATGAAGCTGGCATATCAGTATGATATTCAAATCCGACTGTTGGTGGACAAACCATTGGCGGTCGTCCTGGCGGCAAAACGCTGGGACTTATGTAACTGAGATTCGGGATTAATTCGCTTGCAGCACTATCAGCTCCGAAAGGGTCTGAACCTGCCAGTTCAGGGCTCGCCTGCCCAGGCCATCCAGGACGGCCCCGCCGTTCGCACCGTGGCCGTATTGGGTGAGGATTATATCGACCTCAAACCACGCGTGTTCGTTGAGGAAGGCGAGGTTGTCGCCGCCGGCACGCCGCTGTTTGCCCATAAAGATAATCCGGATGCGGTCATCACCGCGCCGATTGCTGGCCGTGTCCAAGGCATCAACCGTGGTGCCCGGCGCGCGCTGATCAGCATCGAGATTGAGGTTGATGAGATCGCGAAAGAGCCGGTCTACTTCTCCAAGGTTGGTGACGCCAACACCGCTGAGGGTCTAACCGAGCGCCTGTGTGCCGCTGGCCTTTGGGGTGCGTTCCGAACCCGCCCCTATTCAAAGGTACCTGAGCCAACAACCCGCCCGGTTGCGATTTACGTGACCGCTATGGACACCGAGCCGCTGGCCCCCAACCCCGCTCTCGTCATTGGTGAGGCAGCCGACTCTTTCGCCAAGGGCCTTGCCGCCATCACCAAGCTGACCGACGGTACCACCTATCTTTGCCATGAGAGCGGCGCGGAGATCCCAGGCGCTGACATCGATGGCGTTCAGGCAGCCACTTTTTCCGGACCACATCCGGCGGGCCTGCCCGGCACCCATATGCACTTCCTCGAGCCGCCATCGGTTGAACGCATCGTCTGGTCGATTTGGTACCAGGATGTGATCGCAATCGGTCGTCTGCTTGAAACCGGCAATCTGGACGCTGAGCGCGTGATCGCGCTGGGTGGCCCACTCTGCCATGAGCCACGGCTAATCCGCACGCTGGCCGGCGCCTCAATGGATGAGCTGACCGCCGGTCAGATTGATAACTCTGTTTCCGTCCGCCTCATCTCAGGCTCGATCCTTAGCGGTCGTGCAGGTGAGGGGGTTAGCGCCTATCTCGGCCGTTACGCGCGCCAGGTGACGGTGATTGAGGAAGATAAGAAGCAGAACACCCTGGGCTGGATCCTTCCCATGCCCAGTAAGTATGCATTCCAGCCAGTGCTTGGCTCTGCCCTGTCGAAAAAGCTATTTCCGCTGACCTCGAACCTGAATGGTGGGCGCCGCGCGATGGTGCCTACCGGCACGTTTGAGCAGCTGATGCCGCAGGATTACCTGCCAACCCAACTACTCCGGGCCTTGCTGGTTATGGACACGGACACAGCGCAAGCGCTCGGCGCGTTGGAGCTGGATGAAGAGGATCTGGGCTTGGTGGCTTTCGCCTGCCCGGCCAAATACGAATATGGCATGGCGCTACGCGACTGCCTGACCAAGATCGAGAAAGAGGGATAGGCACCGATGGGCCTTCGTAACTTCTTCGACGGTATCGAACCGCATTTTCTTAAGGGCGGTAAGTGGGAACGCTACTTCCCCGTCTATGAGATGGTGGAGAGCTTCCTCTACACGCCCAAGACCGTGACCACCGCGGCACCGCATGCCCGCTCATACGTCGATATGAAGCGGATCATGAGCTATGTGGTGCTGGCGACGATCCCGTGCATCTTGCTTGGCTGCTATAATATCGGCCTGCAAACCAATACGGCGATTGCCGATCTTGGTGCCTCGGGCTGGCGCGCCGACATCATCCAGATGCTCGGCATTGGCTTTGACCCAACCAATATCTTCGCCAACTTTTTCCACGGCCTCCTCTACTTCCTGCCGGTCTACATAACGACCCTGGTTGCGGGGGGTATCTGTGAGGTTGTGTTCGCCACGATCCGCCGCCACGAGGTGAATGAAGGCTTCCTCGTTACCTCCATGCTCTATGCGCTCATCATGCCGCCGGACCCACCGCTTTGGCAGGTGGCGCTGGGCATTATGTTCGGTGTGGTGATCGGTAAAGAGGTGTTTGGCGGTACCGGTAAGAACTTCCTGAACCCTGCGCTAACTGGTCGTGCCTTCCTGTATTTCGCCTATCCGGCGCAAATGTCTGGCGACACCATTTGGACCCCGGTTGATGGCTTCTCTGGTGCCACCGCTTTGGCGGTTGCAGCCTCTGATGGCTATCAAGAGATCGTGGCCCGCGGGGTTACCTGGATGGATAGCTTCCTTGGCTTTGTTCAGGGCAGCATCGGTGAAACATCGACACTTGCGGCCTTTATCGGCCTCGCCTTCTTGCTAGCCACGCGGATTGCGAACTGGCGCATGGTGGCCGGCTGCCTGGGCGGCATGATCGCCTTCTCAACCCTGCTCAATATGATCGGGTCTGAGACGAACCCAATGTTCGCCATGCCCTGGTATTGGCACCTGGTCGTTGGTGGTTACGCCTTCGGTCTCGTGTTTATGGTCACCGAGCCGGTCTCTGGCTCCCACACCAATCTGGGCCGCTATATCTATGGGGCGCTGATCGGGGTGATGGTGGTGATGATCCGGGTGATTAACCCGGCCTTCCCTGAGGGGATGATGCTGGCCATCCTATTCGGCAATGTCTTCGCGCCACTGATTGATCACTTCGTGGTGCAAGCCAACATCAAGCGCCGGATGAAGCGCTTCGCGGGGGCGGCCAATGCCTGACGATAATCAAAACCCCGAGGGCAATTCTGAGAAGCCAAAAGGGCCCATTGGCCGTTTCCTAGCATTGCCACCAGATTCCGTGCCGAAGACCTTTGCGGTTGCACTGACCCTGTGCCTGATCGCCTCCATGGCGGTCTCTGCCGTGGCCGTTGCCCTCCGCCCGATGCAGCAGGAGAACGCGGCCCGCGATAAACAGGTCAACATCCTCCAGGTTGCCGGTACTTACAGCCCCGATATCGATGTGCAGGACGCCTTTGCTGCGTTTGAGCCAAAGGTGCTTGAGCTTGAGACCGGTGAATTCACCGATCAGTTCGATCCGACCAATTTCGATGATTTGGCTGCCGCTGATGATCCGGCCACCTCTATCGCCCTAACCGATGACCCGGCCTCAATTGGCCGTCAATCAAAGTTCGTGACGGTCTATCTGCTGCGTGATGATGCGGGTGACCTCAGCAAGGTTGTGCTGCCGATCCATGGTTACGGCCTTTGGTCCACGCTCTATGGCTTCATCGCGCTTGAGGCGAATGGCAACGATATCTTCGGCCTGCAGTTCTACCAGCATGCCGAGACACCAGGCCTAGGTGGTGAGGTAGATAACCCCCGCTGGAAGGCGCTGTGGCGCGGTAAGCGGCTGAAGGATGATGCCGGTGAGCTGCAGATTACGGTCGCGAAGACTGTGCCTCCAGCCGGTGCGGACTACCATGTGGATGCCCTGTCAGGTTCGACCCTGACCTCAAATGGCGTCGATAACATGGTGCGGTTTTGGATGGGTGAGCAGGGCTATGAGCCCTTCTTGGCGAAGCTGAAAGCAGGGAGCATCTAAATGCCTCAAACACGCAAACAGATGCTGACCGACCCGTTGGTCGACAATAACCCAATCACCCTTCAGGTTCTGGGCATCTGCTCAGCGCTGGCGGTGACCACCTCACTGCAGGTGTCACTGGTTATGTCGCTCGCGGTGATCTTTGTCTGCGGTTTCTCATCGATGTTCATCTCGATGATCCGGAACCACATTCCGAACTCAATCCGCATCATCGTGCAGATGGTTGTGATTGCCTCGCTCGTCATCGTGGTCGATCAGCTGCTTAAGGCCTTCGCCTTCGAGATTTCAAAGACCCTCTCGGTCTTCGTGGGCCTGATCATTACCAACTGTATTGTCATGGGCCGGGCCGAAGCCTTCGCAATGAAAAACCCGCCGGTTGCCTCCTTCATTGATGGGGTGGGTAACGGCCTTGGCTACGGCCTCATCCTGATGATGGTCGGCTTCGTGCGGGAACTGTTCGGTGCTGGCACCCTGTTCGGTGTCACCGTGCTTGAGACCGTGAACAATGGCGGCTGGTACGTGCCAAACGGCATGCTGCTGCTGCCGCCTTCCGCCTTCTTCATCATTGGCCTGATCATCTGGGCATTCCGTACCTGGAAGCCAAAGCAGGTCGAAGAGCGCGAGTACAAAATCCAAACGGTTGAGGCCCATTGATGGAAGACCTGCTGTCCCTCGCGGTTAAGGCGATCTTCGTTGAGAACCTGGCGCTGTCCTTCTTCCTGGGCATGTGCACGTTCTTGGCCGTGTCGAAGAAGATTTCGACCGCCATCGGCCTTGGCATTTCAGTGATCATCGTGCAGGCGATCACCGTGCCGACCAACAACCTGATATTCACCTATTTCCTCGCCCCCGGCGCGCTGTCCTGGGCTGGCTTCCCGGAGGTTGATCTCTCCTTCCTCGGCCTGATCTCCTATATCGGGGTGATCGCCGCGATGGTGCAGATCCTGGAGATGGTGCTCGATAAGTATTTCCCGCCGCTCTACAACGCGCTGGGTGTGTTCCTCCCGCTGATCACCGTGAACTGCGCCATCCTTGGTGGCTCCCTATTCATGGTTGAACGGGATTACAACTTCGTTGAATCCGTCACCTATGGCGCGTCCTCGGGTTTCGGGTGGGCGCTGGCGATTGCCGCCATGGCCGGGGTCCGGGAGAAGCTTAAATATTCTGACATTCCGGATGGCCTACAGGGCCTTGGCATTACCTTCATCACCGCTGGTCTGATGGCGCTCGCCTTCATGTCTTTCAGCGGCGTTAAGCTCTAGGAGGGATCACAGATATGGAAACCTTCAGCCTCGGTATTTTGCTCTTCACTGCCGTTGTTCTGGCGCTGGTCACGGTCATTCTGGCCGCCCGCTCACGCCTGGTCTCAACCGGCAATGTGAACATCACCATCAATGGTGAGAAGACCATCTCCGTTCCCGCTGGCGGCAAGTTGTTGCAGACCTTGGCCGGCCAAAGCCTGTTCGTACCATCAGCCTGCGGCGGTGGTGGTACCTGCGCCCAATGCCGGGTGAAGATCCACTCCGGTGGCGGCTCCATCCTGCCGACCGAGGAAAGCCATATTACCAAGCGTGAGGCCTCCTGCGGTGACCGCCTATCCTGTCAGGTGACGGTGAAGCAGGACATGGAAGTGGAGGTCCCGGAAGAAGTCTTCGGCGTTAAGAAATGGGAATGTGAGGTTGTCTCCAACGATAACGTGGCAACCTTCATTAAAGAGTTGAAGCTCAAGCTTCCTGAGGGTGAGGATGTTGCCTTCCGCGCTGGTGGTTATATCCAGATTGAGGCCCCATCCCACACCGTTGCCTATAAGGATTTCGACGTTGCTGAGGAGTACCGAGAAGATTGGGATAAGTTCAATCTGTGGCGGTATGAATCAAAGGTGGATGAGCCGATTGAGCGTGCTTACTCCATGGCTAACTATCCGGAGGAAAAGGGCGTCATCATGCTCAACGTCCGGATTGCGACCCCGCCACCGGGCAGCGATGGCATCGCGCCTGGCCAGATGTCCTCTTACATCTTCAGCCTGAAGCCAGGCGATAAGGTCACCATCTCTGGTCCGTTTGGTGAGTTCTTCGCCCGTGAGACCAAGAAGGAAATGGTCTTCGTGGGCGGTGGTGCTGGCATGGCGCCAATGCGTAGCCACATCTTCGATCAGTTCCGCCGCATCCATACCGACCGTAAGGTCACCTTCTGGTACGGCGCGCGCTCTAAGCGCGAGATGTTCTATGTCGAGGATTTCGACACGATCGATGAAGAGAACAAGAACTTCAAATGGAACGTCGCCCTGTCAGACGCGCTGCCTGAGGATGATTGGAAGGGCCATACCGGCTTCATCCACAATGTCCTGTTTGAGCAGTATTTGAAGGAGCACCCAGCGCCAGAGGATTGCGAGTACTACCTCTGCGGCCCGCCAATCATGAACAAGTCGGTGATCGACATGCTGGTGGACCTAGGCGTCGACCGCGAAGACATCATGCTCGATGACTTTGGTGGCTAGGCTCAAGCAAAGAGGCTGACAAGCTAATTAGACGTAACGCGACCGTGCCCAACCGCCGGTCGCGTTATTCGTTTTGGGCTTAGGTGTTTAGATGCCCCAATCGCTCACCATGCGTAAACATGGTGAACCCGTCGCCGCGGCTTAGGGCGGCTAGGGTTATGTTGGCCTTGTTCGCCACCTCGACCGCATAGGCGGTGGGGGCTGAGACGGCGATGATGGCGGGGCAGCCTGCGATGGCGGCTTTCTGCACCAGCTCAACCGATAGGCGGGAGGTCATGACGATGGCGCCGCTGGCCGGGTTAATCCCTTGGCGGATCAGGGCACCTAAGAGTTTGTCGAGTGCGTTGTGGCGGCCCACATCTTCGCGCGCTGCGATAATGCCCTTGCCCGGTTGTAGGAACCCGGCGCCATGGACCGCACGAGCCTGATCATGTAGCGGCTGATGGGCGCGCAGCTGCTCCGTCGCCTGATTGATTTCATCATAGGTCATGGGTAGTTCGCCCGGCGGCAGGGTTGGTACCTGGCGGGTTGTTTCCTCAATGCTCTCAATCCCGCAAAGGCCACAACCGATGGGCCCGGCCATGGAGCGGCGACGGGCGGCAACTGCTTCGCTGCGTTCCGGTGCTAGCCAAAACCTCGCCTCAATCGCGGTCATCCCCTTACTGGTTTGCTGGGTAACGACCTCAAAGCTCTCAACCTCACTGAGGTTATTGATGAAGCCCTCCGTCCGGGCAAAGCCGATGGCGAAATCCTCGATATCGGTGGGGGAAGCCATCATGACGGCAGCGCTAGTGCCATCAAACACCATGGCGACCGGCACCTCGGCGACCAGGGTGTGAGACACTGGTTTGGCACCCGGCATCGCAACCGCCTCAACATCGATGGTTGGGGGTAGCAGCAAGGCTAGCGCCTTATCCGCTAGGGTGAAGAAAAGGCGACCTGATGGTTCCTCGCGGTCTTCCAGTACAAGAAGCTCGTGATCCTCAGCGAGCAAGGTGCATTCCCGGATCACCAGGGCATGGGCCACATCCATATCCTTGGCGAAGCTTCGGCTATCGCTGTTGAGGCCCAAATGTGCGGTGGCCAGGAGGCCCGCACCAATGGGTGTCAGCATGTCTGGATGAGCGGCCAAAAGGCGCTCAACCAATGGCGCTAGTTGTTCTTGCTCACTCACCGGTTAGGCCCCATGGGCGCGGAAGCGGACGAGGATCGACTTTGATGTAGGGGTGAAACTCTTCTCCCCAAAGCTCTGATGCGGGACCAGGACATTCAGCTCCGGGAAATACCCAGCAACACAGCCGCGCGGCGTATCGTAGGGGATTAGCTGGAAACCCTCTGCGATCCGCTCAACCCCATCCTCATAACAGCCGATGACGTCCACCTCTTGCTCCGCTTCCATGCCGAGCTTGGTCAGATCCTTTGGGTGGATGAAGATCACCTGCCGCTTGCCGAACACGCCGCGATAGCGGTCATCCATGCCATAGACGGTGGTGTTGTACTGATCATGGGACCGGACGGTTTGGAGGACGAAGGTCGGCTGCTCGCTATCCTGTGCCTGCTGCCAATCGGTCTGGCTTGGCAGCGCGGCGGTGTTAAAGTTGGCGCGGCCCGTATCGGTATTCCATTCCCGGTGCGAGGCCGGATTGCGCAGGTGGAAGCCGCGGGGCTGTCGCACCGTACGGTTGAAATCCCCGAAGATGGGCAAGACCCGGGCAATCATATCCCGGATAAGGTCGTTGCTTTCCGCCAGCGCATCCCAATCCACAACCTTGCTGCCGACCGTCGCCTTGGCCAGACCGGCGACAATGCTGACCTCGGACTTCAGTTCTTTAGAGGCGGGCAGGTTAATGCCGCCGGAGCCGTGCACCATGCTCATGGAATCTTCCACGGTGACAATCTGGCGCTCGCCTTTGCTGTTCCGATCAATCTCCGTGCGGCCAAGGCAGGGCAGGATATAGGCCTGCTTACCAACCATCAGATGGCCGTGGTTCAGCTTGGTGCCCACATGAACGGTGAGGTCGAGTTTGCGCAAGGCCTGGGCGATGACCTTACTGTCCGGCACCGCACGCGCGAAGTTACCACCCATGGCGAAGAAAGCCTTAGCTGAGCCATCGAGGATTGCCCCAATCGCGTGCAGCACGTTGTGCCCAGGCTCGCGCGGCAGCTCAACGCCCAGCTCCTTCTCCAGCGCATCCAACAGAGCTTTCGGTGCGCGCTCATTGATCCCAACGGTGCGATCACCTTGGACATTGGAGTGGCCACGCACGGGGCACAGCCCGGCGCCGTCCCGCCCCAGATTGCCGCGCAGCATCATGAAGCTGGCAATCTCTTTAATCGTTGCCACGGCATGCCGATGTTGGGTGATGCCCATGGCCCAGGTGGTGATCACCCGGTCAGAGGTCATGTAGATATTGGCCGCCTGCTCAATCTCCGCCTGGCTTAGACCCGATTGCACCTCAATCATGTTCCAGTCGGTCGCCTCAACCAGGGCGCGGTAGGCCTCAAAATCATGACAATGCTCGGCGATGAAGTCATGGTCGAGGATGGGGGGCTTGCCAGCCTCGCGCGCGGCATCATCCTCCGCTAACACCACTTTCGCCATGCCCCGGAATGCTGCCATGTCGCCACCTAGGCGGGGGCAGAAATACTCGGTTGAGGTAGGCTTATGCCCGGCCTGCAGCATCTCGACCTTGTTCTGCGGATCGGCAAAGCGCTTGAGGCCACGTTCTTTCAGCGGGTTGAACACCACCACATGGGCACCGCGTTCCACGGCGGCGCGCAGGTCGGTCAGCATGCGTGGGTGGTTGGTGCCCGGGTTCTGGCCGACGACAAAGATCGCGTCCGCCTGCTCAAAATCCTCCAGCCGCACCGTGCCCTTGCCGGTGCCAATCGCCTCGGTCAGGGCAACGCCGCTTGCCTCATGGCACATGTTTGAGCAGTCGGGGAAGTTGTTGGTGCCGAACAGCCGAACGAAGAGTTGGTAGAGAAAGGCGGCCTCATTGCTTGTCCGGCCAGAGGTGTAGAACTCCGCCTGGTTTGGGTTCTGAAGCGCGTTTAGTGCTGCTGCAATCTCAGTAAAAGCGGTGTCCCAGGTGGCGGGCTCAAAATGATCGGTCTCGGCATTGTAGCGAACTGGTTGGGTCAACCGGCCCTGATGCTCAAGGTCGTAGTCTGACCATTGCTGTAGCTCGCTCACTTTATGCTGCGCAAAAAACTCTGCCGTCACGCGGGCCTTGGTGGCCTCCCAGGCGACGGCCTTAACGCCGTTCTCACAGAACTCGAAGGAGGAGCCATGCTCCGGATCGCCCCAGGCACAGCCGGGGCAGTCAAAGCCATCGGGCTGATTGGTTTTTAAGAGGGCGCGCGCGTTGTTGACCGGCTGGCCGCTGCCCATCAATTGCCGACCAACACTCTTTAACGCACCCCAGCCACCGGCGGCCTTCTGGTCGCCTTCTGCTGTGGGTTTGTCTGTCGTATTGGTCATGCTGTGTCCGGCGTTTTGCTGCCAGCACGTTACCCAGGCACGGCCCCTCTTGTCGATGATTGGCTGGGATAGGTGCTTGGCTTATGGCCAAACAAGCAAATGGCGCCACAGCGGCGCCATTGCAGGGCTTAGGGGGCACTAAGCCAGATTAGGCATTAATGGTCGTTTGAGTGCGCCAGTGTTCATCCAGCGGCTCCTCGATGAACAGCATCACATCATCATCCACCCGATCAATATCGGTGTTAACGGCAATCAGTTCTGCCAGTTGCGTGTTCCAGAGTGCCGCCAGCTCACCTTCGCTTAGGCCGTTTTCATGGCTCACCGTCACGTCACCGGCGAAGAGGCGGGGGAATTGGTCGACGATGGTGGTTGCGTACTCACCACCATAGAGGCCGTCGGCCATGGCACTCATCACCAAATTGGCCACCAGTTCTTCCAAATCATCCTGATCGTGGAGTGGCATGTCGACCGGCGCTGGCAGGCCGGGGTCGGCCATGAACTTGATGGCGGCTGTTATGAAACGAACTGCCTTGGCGGTGGTCAGCTCGGCATTGCCGGTGGCGCCCATTGCCATGCCCTCAACGCCTAAGAGTAGGGGGAGCAATTCGTTGAAGGTAATGGCCTGGATTTCCACCTCGACCCGTACAGCTGCGGCGTCGAAGAGTTGTTTGTCACTCCAATGCGGGTTCTCACGCTCCAGAACCTCAACCCAGCGATTATGTTCACGCATCAGCACGGTCTCAAACGAGGTGGGGAGGGTAGTCGTTTCAATAGGCTCGAGCTCGGCATTGTCGTTTTGGAATGGGGGTTCCCCCGGCCCGATGGGGGCGACTGGGGTTGGGGCCGGGGGAAAGCCCAACGGATGCCAAGTGGATGGGGAACGCACTTGGGCAGTTTGGGGGTCGTTGGGCGTGTCAGTTAGTAGGGCGATGCCGAAATCAAGACTTGGGCGGTTGGTAGGTGGAGTTGGCTCCCCCACCTCCCAGGCGGTCATGCAGGTCGTTGGGTCAATTGCGATATCAGCAGCGTTGTCGAGGGCGGCAACCGTCTCAAAGAAGTCGACGGATGGATCATCAATCGGGTGTGCCAGATCACCAGCGAGGGATAGTGCATCGGTTTTGGTTGGTAGCGTGGTCATGATCTGGCTCCTTCCTAATCTCGCCGGTGAGGGCTGATCCCTCTTTTGTTTGGTGCTGATGGAAGAAGCTTACGGGAGGTGTGCTGAACCCAATCTGAATCCCTCGTTCAGCTTGGGTTCAGGTTCTGAAATTGTTTTAAGTATTTGAAATTATTTATTTGTTGTCGGCAGGCGTGCTTCCGCCTTCAGGCCGCCAAGTGCCGAACCTGAAAGCGATACCTGCCCCTCATACCGATCGACGACCGCCTCAACGATGCCGAGGCCCAACCCAGAGCCGCTGGTTTTCTGATCCAGGCGGACGCCAGCTTGCAGCGCCCGGTCACGATCACCTTCCGGGATGCCGGGCCCATCATCTTCAACCGCGATGATGGCCTCGTCAGCCTCTTGGCTTAGGGAGACCACAACCCGGCTATTGGCGAACCGGGCGGCATTCTCCACGAGGTTGCCTAAGATCTCCATCTGATCCGCGCGCAGCATGGCGAGCGGTAACTGATCCGGCGCCTCAACGGAGAAGGCGATTTCTGGGAACAGCCGCTCAAGCGCACGTAAAACTTCGTTGGCTGTTGCCACCACATCAATGACGGATCCGGCGGCCATCGCCTCTTGCCCGGCGACCACATTGCGAAGGTGTTGGTCAGCAGCGCTTGCGACGCGTTCAACCGCCTCGGCTGCGACGGTCAAATTGATCTCTCCACCAGCCTTGGCTGTATCCAGTTCATTCTTCAGGATTGTGGCCGGGGTTTTGAGCGCATGGGCCAGATTGGCGGCCTGTAGTCGGCCGCGTTCCCTAAGGCGAGTATTGCGCTGAAGCATGGTGTTCAAATCAGTGACCAGCGGCTCAATCTCGGTCGGGAACTCACCATCAATGGTGCCCGTCTCAACGGTTTTACGCTGCTGAACAGCCGAGCGGAGGGAGCGAAGCGGGGATAGGGCCGCGCGGTTGGCAATCGCCGCTGCCGCCAGAACCAGGATCGTGATCCAACTCGCTGAGACCAGAAGGCTGCGCTGGAACAGCGCCAGTTCTTCACGCAGGGTTGCAAGGTCGGCGGCCACGCCCAGCTGCCAGCTTGCGCCATCCGGCGTTTGCAGTGTTCTGGATAGCAGCCGCAGCTGCTGGCCGTCTGGCCCGGCAATCTCATCCCGCCCGATACCGGCTTCTGGTGGGGTAAGCGTTAGTTCCTGATCAAATAGAGAGCGTGAGCGGAATAACGCATCTGGCTGCTGCACTGCTTGCCAGTAGAGACCGGAATAGACCCGGGCAAAGGCGGGTGAGGTCATCCGTTGGCCCGGCGCTTCCGGGCTTCGTGTGATGGCGACGATTAGCAGATCGAGCTCTGCCTCCAGCCGTTCATCAAACTGCCGGAAGGCGGAGTCCTCAAATACCTTAAGGATGCCAAAGCCGCTGCTTGCGAGGGCAATGGATATCCATAGGAATGATCCAATAAGGACCCGTGCCGTGAGTGATAAGCGCTTCATGCCGTGCCGATGCGATAACCCAGGCCACGGACCGTCTCGATAATGCCGGTGCCCAGTTTCCGCCTGAGGCGACCAACGAACACCTCAATCGTGTTGCTGTCCCGATCCTCATAGAGGCCATACAGCTGCTCGGCCAAATCCGCCTTCCCATGCACATGGTCGGGGCGGATCATTAGGGTCATCAACAGCTTGTATTCATGTGAGGTAAGGGTGACCGCCTGGCCATTCAGGGTCACGGTTGCATTAACCGTGTTCAAGACCACAGCGCCGGCGGTTAGCTCTGTTCCAGCGAGGCCGCTAGACCGGCGGATAAGGGCTCGCAGGCGGGCGACCACCTCCTCCATCTGGAAGGGCTTGGCAACGTAGTCGTCACCGCCCGCGTTAAGTCCTTCAACCCGGTCCTGCCAAGAGCCGCGGGCCGTGAGGATTAGCACAGGGATTTTGTTATCTGCAGAGCGCCAGCGCTTCAGCACTGAGACGCCGTCCAGCTTTGGTAGGCCGAGATCGAGCACGATGGCGTGGTAGTTCTCACTCTCGCCCAGATGGGCGCCTTCTTCACCATCGGCGGCAATATCAACCGTAAAACCAGCCTCGCCGAGCGCTGTGCTCAGCTGGTTGGCCAGGGCCTCTTCGTCTTCAACGACTAGAATTCTCATCGGCCTCCTCCGCCGCCACCGCCGCCGCCGCCGCCACCACCGGGTCCGCCGCCTGGTCCACCACCGGCGCCTGGGCCTCCGCCCGGGCCGCCATTGGTGCCCTCACCAAAGCTATTCACGCCCAGCGGGTCACGAAGGAAGCGGTTGCGGTTTGTTGGGGTTGGTGCCGCAACGGTTGGTTCGGCGGCTGGTGGCGCATTGCCAAAGACATCGAGAATTTCAGCTGTATCGGCATTCATACGGATTGAGGTCACCTTGCCATCGGGTGACATGAATAAGAACTCAACCACCGGCGGGTTGTCATCGGCGAGGATATCGGCATCCAGCAGGCGGCTATCAGGCACGCGTTGGCGTGCTGTTTCCAGCATCTCGGAAAATGATGCGCCGTCATCGCTGCTTTGGCCTGGCGTTGGCGCCAGGAATGCACTGCCAACCAGCAGGGCAAACAGAGGGAGGGCGAGCGGGCGCGGGAAGCGTGGTCGCTTGTTCTTCATGGTTGCCGCAGCTTGCCAGATGCCTATCGATGGGTCGAATGGATAACGGGCATGCCCCGACACCCACGCTCTATCGTTGCAGGGTTATCCTGAACGCCACCTGAACAGCTGGTTTTTACTGCTTTAACCGGCTGGGCCGCCCGCCTTGCGCATGGCCTGATGCTCATCCTCAACCAGGCCAATCTTCCAATACCCTGAGATGTAGGTGTCTTCTTTGGGCATCTGGCGGTCATTGTGCAGATAGTCACGGATGCTGCGGATCGTACCGCTCTCCCCCGCTATGCAGGTCTGGATCGTGCCGGTTGGCCAGTCGAGGCCGCGCATGATGTCTTCCTGCGCGGTTGAGCGCTGGTTCGGGTTTGGGTGCATCAGCCACCGCACCTCAACCCCGGGTGGGGCATCAATCGGCTGCTTATCACTCTCATCGGTGATCTCCAGCAGGGCTAGGCCTTTCGCATCAATCGGCATGGCTTCCAACACCGCTGAGGCAAGGGGCAGGGCGGCCATATCGGCGGCCACCAGATACCAATCGGCGTAATACTCGGTGACCTTGATTTTACCGGGGCCGGAGAAGTGCAGGAAACTACCTGGCTCAGCATTGTTGGCCCAGGCAGAGGCCGGGCCGCTATCGCCATGATCAACGAAATCGATATCGATCTCATGCGGGTTATGGCGAACATGGCGAACGGTAAAGGTGCGCCGTGGTGGCTTAGGGCCATCGGTAAGTTGAGCCTCGAACGCTTCCCGGCTTTGGCCCGGCGCTGGCAGCTGCAACTTACAATGGGAACCATCACAGCCCAGGGGCACCTCGGTCAGTTCTGGCCCGGTCAAGCTAACCCGGATCATGTTCGGCGTGATCTGTTCGGTCTTGGTCACCGTCAGAATGCAGTTGATCCGTTTCAAATCCGCGGGCACGGGGACGCGTGGCTTACTGTTTAGACCCATGGGTTGGCTCAGCATCTAGGGTGGTGGTTGCCTGTTGGCGTGATGGGCGGACTGTAGCGAAGAATTCGCCGCTTCGCGAGTTGATGTGGTGCTAAAAACCAGCGGCGCAAGCAGGGGTGCGTGACCGGGTCTGCATCGCCTGGGCCGCCTTGGCCACAACTTGGGCAACCTCGGTCAGCTCATCGGCAAGCGGGCTGGTTTTCCGCCAGACCATGCCGATCTTGCGCGTTGGCTCGGGCTCGGGGAAGCGGTCGATGGCAACGGCCGCTGACCGGGTTTCAACCGGCACCGCCATTTCCGGGATCAGGGTGATGCCAAACCCGGCGCTGACCATCTGGACCAGGGTTGCAAGTGATGAGGCATCGAGCACCTCACGCGGCGTTGCCGATTGCATGTTACAGAACGCCAGGGCCTGGTCCCGGAAACAGTGCCCTTCCTCAAGCAGCAGCATACGCATTTCTTTCAGCCGCTCGCTGTTTGGTACGGGGCGACCATGATCGGTTAGGGGCCGAACCAAGACAAAGGGCTCATCAAACAGCTCCAGCNCTTCCAGCTGTGGCTCTGAGATTGGGAGCGCCAGAATGGCCGCATCCAGGCGCCCCTGCATGATCTCTTCGATCAGCTTATGCGTCTGGGCTTCCCGCATGGTGAGCTCAATATCCGGGTAGTTTTGGGATAGGGCCTCGGCCAATCGCGGCAGGAGATAGGGGGCAATGGTCGCGATCACACCCATGCGCAGGCTATCGCGCCAGGATTTGCCCAGATCACCAATCTCGGACACGGCGCGTAGGACGTCGCGGGCTCGCTCTACCACCTCCTCGCCCAACGGGGTTAGGCGAATTTCTCGGGCCATTCGCTCAATCAGATTGGCGCCCAGGGATTCCTCCAGTTCCTTGACCTGCATCGACAGGGCGGGTTGGGAGATTGAGCAATCAGCCGCCGCACGACCAAAATGCTTATGGCGGGCCAAAGCCTCGAAATAGTGCAGCTGTTTCAGGGTGATATGCGCCATAGGGTAGGCTTATCAAATTGCCGGAAAATGAAAAGATCGGCTGATGGTATCTGGCCGATCGATCATTTGCCACCCTCGCCACTAATCAGCGCTTAGGCGTCGCAATGCCATTCATTATCGACAGCATCTAAAAGCACGGCGGACGCAACCGGTTGGTCATACTCATGTGGGCCAGAGGCTGGGCTGTACTTACCCTGGGTTGAGCCATCCGCCAGCGTGACGTGCAGGCTCCAAAACACGAAGGGGTAGTCGGGCAGGGTTACCCGACTACCCTCAATCGTTGGGAACAGATTGTCGATAAAGAAGGGGTGGTCGTTCCCCCTGAAATGCATGGTTCGACGCTCAGCTGCGCGATCATCTTCACCCTTCACCAAGGTCAGCAGATTGACCGACTCTCCCACATCATCCTCAAGCTGGAACCAGTAATGGTAGGAGCCCTCATCATGCTTATTGGTCAGGGTGCTACCGGCACTGATCCGCTTATCCATAATCAGCACCTTCTCAGGCACCTTGCCGTTGAAGCCGATGCATAGCCCGCGCCGAATGTTGCGGCCCTCACCATGCCGTTCGAAGCGCAGTTTGGGGATCAGTTCCCAGCTATACCCGTCACCAAGAATTAGGCCGTCATCATCAACTCGTGTGGTTTCCTCAAAGATGAACTGGTTGTGCATGTTGCGGACATAGTAGTGCAGCAATCCACTCGATTGGCCGTGTTCGGTGATGGTGATGGTCACCCCTTCTTTCAGTTTGTAGCGTTCAACCCGAGGTTCAAATTGCTGCAGCTCATGCTCTAAATGGCGTGCAGCATTTCGCCCCTGATGACGCTCAAAACTCGGGGAGATTTCCGCGGCAGCCGCCTCACGGTCACCAGCGATCAGCGCCTCAATGTAACGCTTCAGCCGTTGCTCTGTTTCCGGTGCATTGATGGTTGTTTCACTCATCTTCTAGTCGTCCAACTCACGCCCCAGATTGGCGGCGGCAATAACATCCTCAATCGCCCAGCTAATGACGGTCTTACCCTCGGCGACCTTGCCCCGTGCACTGCCGAGGGCTGTGATCCCATCCGCCTCATCATAGTTGAGGGCAAAGCCATCGGGACGCTCGGTCGGTGTGCCAAAGGCATCGATATTGCTGGTTAGAACCAAGCGTTTGGCGAGAACGGTTCTCGGGCTTCGTTCGTAATCTGTTGGTCTGCGAAACGGGCGGAACTTCAGCGGGCTCAACACTCGTTCCACCGCGCTGCCAAATTCCGTCAGCAAAGGTGCTGGCGGGTCGGTATCCTCAAACGGTGGCAGGTCACCCTTTGCCTGTTTGCGTAGATAGAAAAGGGTATAGGCCTCGCCATCTTCCAGGCTGTGGCGGCCGCCTGATTTTATCGTGTAGCCGCGGGGCAGGTTCGCGACAAACCCGTCATGATCATGGAGGTTTCGCAAGGCCTGGCCGATAGCGGTAAAGAACTCCCGCCCATCACTTTCAGAGGTAAGCTCAGCGTTCAGTGCGGATAGCGGCACGGCGGTTGGCAGGCTTGAGCTTAATGCCTTGGCATCGCTCTCGCTCATATCCAGCCTTGCGACCTGGGTAGTCAGTGATTGCATCGGCTTGGTGCCAAGCAGCTGATACGGCCAGTGATCGATTGCCCGTTCCGTAATAATCAACGCTTTCTGTCCCCGCCGGGCGAGCGATAGGGCGGCGAGGGAGTTAAGCACGGGGTTCCGGCCCAGCACGATCGTGTCGAACACCCGATAGGCCTGGGAGGGTGAGATGCCATTGCGGATTGAGAAGGTCGGCAAGGTCCCAATGGTTAGGCCAAAGGTCCGGCAGCAAATGCCCCATAGGCCGGTCGCCTGCCGCTGGTAGGCGCTAAGCCCAACAAGGCTGCGCAGCGGCATTGGTGCCCAAAAACTGGATTTCAGAGGGACGGATCTGGCGGTCATCGGGGTGTCCATTTCACCCGTTCATGATCTGCATGTTCATTAAGCCAGTTAGGCTTCTCACCCGCACCAACAACCTCAATACAATGCCAGTCCTTTAACAGGGCGGTCAGCGTATCATCGGTCAGCGCCCCATCAGCATCGCGCAAGATCAGGGATTTGTAGCGATCCGGTTCGGCAAGCTTTGGTGGCCTGATGTCACCGGATTTCAGGTCCATCATCGGGCGGGTTGGGTGGACGCCCAGCTCACCGACCAGAATGTGCTTATGCTCCGAGGCGCCAAAGATCGCGTCATCGCTGACGCTGATCCCGTAATAGTCAGAGAAGCTTGGAGGGATATCGAACTCAGACGTACCCTTGGGCAGCATCTGGCGCTCTTCTTCGAACTCGCCGCTATAGACACGCTGCCAGATAATCTCACCACCGCTAGGCGCGGTTACGGTGAGTTTGGGCGTTGGCCATTGCCAATCAATGTCGGTGATCAGCGCCGCATCCGGCGCATCGGTTTCAGCGGTGAGCGGGCAGGGTTGGTGGTCATCGTTTAACATGACCAGTTCAAGCCCCGCGGTGGTTGCTTGGGTCAGGTCTAGGTCGTACAGGCTGACCTCAATGCCCGGCTTTCCGTCAGCCTCAATTAAGAACAGCGGATCACTATGCCCGGTGGGTTGGCGAATAATTCTGCCAGCCCAATCCATCTCCGCCCGGTACTCTCCGATCTGAACCGCCTGCAGGGTCGAGAAGGCGCCAACCCGCTCGTGATGGAGTTGCAGGTTCAGGTGTTCGATTTCATGGATGCCGAGATCACCCTGCTTATGCCAATGCGCACGTGATCGACAGACGGAGACAGCAGCCTCAAACCCAGCGGTCATAGCTTAGCCCGACATGTCCTGATCATGATCGCCAAGCACATGCTCATCATGATGCCGGAAAACACTGCGCAGGCCGGATGGGCAAACATCCGCTGTCACCGGTGCCTCATTCTCTAGCAACCGGTCAATTGTCAGAAGGCCAGACTTATAGCCACCGGACACAACACAGGCGGCAAGATATGGGCAGGCCCGGCAGGTCCGCCAGCGCACCAGCTTTGCCAGCTCATGCGCTGGGGTTTTCACCATGCGCTGGTTCTCGCCATTTGCCGGTTGCTGAACACCTTGGCTGGCGCCGCTGGCAAATCGCACGGGGTCCATATCGGCACTGACGGAGGAGAAGCCGTAATGCAGGTCACCGGTGTTATCGACGACCAGCAGCATATTGCCATGGCCATCAATTTGCGCCCTTAGGTCACCCATATCGAGGCTGTTGCTAAACATGGCCTCCTTAGTTCGCTGAACCAGGCTGCTATCCATCCCGTTGCTGACTGAGGCGGCGTACCATTTCAACAACCATTCCTCTAACGCCTCATAGCGTGCGGGCTCATTGCCCACGGGATCAATTGGTGGGGCCCAGGTGACATTGACCGGAAAGCGGTAGTGGCCGACGAACTCGAGCAACTGTTCAACTGGCGGCAGATCGCCAAGCGATAAGTTGATCAGCAAGATATTGCCTGACCCATCACCGTGCCCGCGCAGCCCACTCATATGGTCGATAAATGAACAGAGATGTTCCCAATACTTCGCCGAGGTGTTGGCCGCGTTGGCAACCACGACAAAGCGTGGATCAATACCGTGGCTGGCGCTGGTCATCTGTTCATGAATACGGGTGGCGCTCTCAATCTGGTCTGAGAGGCGGCCCATCACAGAGGTCGCAATCTCCGCCAGGCCATGATTGAACTGGAACCGATCGCTCGCTGCATGGGCGATTTCATTCAGGCGGTCAGCAGTGTCTGGGCCAAGGTCGAGCACATTTCCCCGGCCAATGCCGAGAACCAGGTTTTCGGCCTGGGTGGCACCTTGGGCCGCTGCCTCATCCAGCGCGTGTTCGATCTGATCAAGGTTTAGGAAGGCCTGCTGCCGCTTGCGCTCAATGGCACTCAACGCGCAGACGGGACAGCTGCCGGCGCAGCTGCCAACATAATCCAGATTGATGATCAGGGTGTCCAACAGCTCAGACGAACCATTGACCCCCGGCGGTCCGTTGCTGCCTGTTGGCCCTGTATTTACTGCCCGATCAAGCATCCCAATCCATCAAAATCCCTGCTTCCCATCGAGATAGCGTATTTTTGAGCATATCCACCAATTGGGCAACTCTGTGCCGATACTGATCCGCACAATCGCTATCCTAAAGGGTGTTTGTCCAACCTAGTCTGTCAGAATTTCGCAATAAATCCATATATTTAACTGTTTTGGCGCGCAGCGGGAGACGCCGGTCAATTTGCCGTAGGTCACGCCCGGATCGCGTTGTTGGCAGGCAAGAGCGACATTTGGCGCGGGGTTGAGCTTGGTCCGCGATGGCACAGATTACTGAATTGCAGTATTTTGCTGACCTATACGGTTTTGATTTTGAACGCTTTAGGCGATCAGACATTGCCGTGGGGTTCGATGTTTTTGGGGGCAAGACCTGATGAATTCTGTCGATGTTCTGGTGATTGGTGCTGGGCCTGCCGGCTGTATGGCCGCGATTGGGGCGCTTAAAGAGAACCCGGAGCTGCGGGTTGTGATTGTCGATAAAGATCCGGGTGAACGACATCGTATCGGCGAAATTCTACTGACCAATACCATGATGGAGCTCGACCGCTTTGATCTGGTTCCAGAGATCAAGGCAGCCCAAGAGCGTCATGGCTGGGGCCGCAAATTTGGCTTCACCTTTGTTCATGGCAAAGATCGTTCCCCCTGGCGGGTTCACAACTCAGATCCGTGGGTTGCCGATGTGGATCGCGGTGACTATCCCGAGGAGTTGGTCGCCGAAGATGGTGATTGGTACACCATGATGGTGCCGCGCCATGAGTTTGACCGAACCCTTCTCGATATCGCTATCAAGCGTGGTGCCAAGTTCATTCCAGCGAAGGTTAAGGATCTGCGGATCGCTAGCCAGGGTGAGCACACCATGGTCATGGGCGCGTCCCTAGAGCATCCCGATGGCACCGAGGAAAAGATCCGCCCAGCGCAGGTGGTTGATGCCAGTGGCCAGGCCGCGATCATTCCTAAGAAGATTGGCAAACGTGTCCCGCTTAGCATTCGGGCCATGTCTTCCCGCTACACCTACTTCAGTAAGATTGAGTACGAGGAGGCGGAGAAGCTCGGCTTCTATAAAGAAGGATCGAACATCATCTCATTCGGCCGTGGCTGGGCCTGGATTGCCAGGCTGAAGGACGACCTGATCTCGGTCGGGATTGTGTCTGATGAATGGGAAGGTGGCTTCTTCAAGCGCTTGAACGACATGCCTGAAGCGAAGCTGTTCAAATTTGATCAGGCTAATGTGGTCGACTACCTCGGCAATCCGCAGGACCCGGACCACCATTACCGGCACCCTGACTACTCTTATGAGAGTACGGTGACCTCCGGTGCTAATTGGATTGCGGTTGGCGATGCCGCCCGTTTCCTCGACCCGCTGCTGTCACAGGGTGTCACGCTGTGTGTCTCGTTCGGTGGCTTGGCTGGTCGAACGGTTGCCCAGGTTCTGGCCGGTGAACGTGATGATGCCCAGGGCTCTTATAACGAGATCCATGAGCATTACCGCGCTGAGGTGAAGGCGCTGCAGCATGTGATTTCGCTCTGGTATCGCCCAGAAGACGAGCATTGCCCGAAAGAGTGGATGAAGGCGGCGACAGAGATCCGCGAAATCTTTGACCGCCCGATTAACAGCGATATTCAAAGCTTCCGCTGGGTCGCGAACCTTGAGAATGTTCACATGCTTATGACCGGGCATAAGGAGACGGATGTTGTTGACCGTCTGCTGAAGCTCAAGGATCGAGAGTTCGCCGATTAGGCGCGGCCAGCAATCACGCTTAACGGGAACCGAACCAGCCTGATGCGATCCGGTGATCCCCACACTTCCTTAATCTTTGGCATGGCATCTGGAACCGGGTCGATCCCGGTTTCACGCTTATAGATGTTGGTGGCTGACCAGCTGTTTACATACTCGGTCAGCATCTCCAAGGACCACTGGGTGGTCATCTCAAAGTCCGGCACTGTGATCGGGTCAAAGGGGAAGGGCAGATCGGTGTAGCCAGCTTCAACGTGTCGCCGCTCCGGTGGCCAGTAAGGGCCCAGAATATCCTCATAAAGGATATCGACCGCATCATTGATATCCGGGCTGTCGAACCTCGGCGTGTTGTAGGTGATAGCCGCGATCAGCCCTTTCGGCCGCAACACACGTCGTGCCTCGGCGTAGAACTCCTCTAGTGGGAACCAATGCAGCGCCTGGGCGACGGTGACTAGATCAACACTCTCATCCGGCAGCGGCAGGGCGTCAGCCTTTGCGCATTCATAATGCACGTTCTCAGCCGGTGTCGCGTTGTCGATCTGGTTTTGGGAGCCGTCGATGCCGGTCACTTGTCGGAAGTGCTTGGCAAGGGAGAGTGCGGCCTGCCCATTGCCGGTGGCGACATCAAGCACGGCATCCCGTGCTGGCGAGGCATCAGCCAGATAGGCGAACAGCCCGTCGGGGTAGCGAGGCCTGGCCGCAGCATAGGTGGCGGCCTGGGTTGAGAAATGGTCTTTAAACGTCATCACACTGCACCAATCGGTTGCAACGCCCATCCCCCGGTTAAGAGCCTGCTCCTCGCGCAACGCCTTGGGAAGTCGCGGGGCGCGCAGGGAGAGGCATGATCCAACCGTGTGTTGCTGATGGTGGGTTGGCGATGGTTGTGTTGATCCGCTAAGCTTTTGTTCTAACGATAAAACAAAGCGGGGCGCACCATGGACAAAACACCGCCAGAGTCACCACCTGACGCCCCTTCAGAGTTATATCGCAGGCGCTTTTTGGGCATGGGGGCCGCCGCTCTTGGCGCTGCTTATGCGCCCGCTGGCCAAGTCTTCGCACAGAACAGCCCAGCAATCCTCGCACCCTATGCCGGGCCCAATGTGATCATCGTTCGCTTCGGTGGTGGGGTCAGGCGGCGAGAGACGATCGACCCAGATCACACCTACGCCCCTTATCTGCGTCATGTCCTGGCACCCGCCGGTACCCTATTCACCAACATGACAATGGCGGAGGAGGAGGGTGCGGTCCCCAGCCATGGGGAGGGTACGCTCTACATCCTCACCGGTAAGTATGAGGAATATAAGGATATCGAGGGTCGCTCATTCGGTCTTCGCTATGAATCCCAGGTCCCAACCTTGTTTGAGTATCTGCGTGGCACTTTCGCGATCCAGCCGGATGAGGCGCTGATCATCAACGGTGAGGACCGCAAGCAGGAAGAGTTCTACACCTTCAGTAAGCACTTCCAGTACGGCCTCGATTATCGGGCCGAGACGGTTAGCCTCTACCGCTATAAGCGCTGGCTCGCCCGGCAGAAGCTGGCCGGTGATTTACCGGTTGAGGAGCGGGAGGTGATTGCCAAAGAGCTCGAGGAGATGGAGAGCTTCGATTATCGCGGCGTCAACGAACAGATCGGCACCGAGCGCCTCAACCAATTCTGGTCAGAATGGCGCAAGCATTACGGGGAGGATGGGTTCAAAAACCCGCGTGGCGACCGGCTTTTGACTGAGCTTGCCATCCGCGCCATGCGGCAGCTGCGACCGAAGCTGATGATGATCAACTATCAGGATCCCGATTACGTCCACTGGGGTAACTCCAGCCACTATACCCGCGGCATTACGGTGATCGATCAGGGGCTGGAGGAACTGGTAACCGCAATCAATGCCGATCCGGAGTATCGGGCCAATACGGTCTTGGTCATCGTTCCGGATTGTGGTCGGGACAGTAATGACCTCATGTCGGTTCCCTATCAGCACCACTTCAAGAGCAAGAGTTCGTTCGAAATCTGGGGGCTGTTGGTGGGGCCAGGCATTCGCGCCGGTCAGATTGTCGATACGCCGGTTCAGCAGATTGATGTCGCCAACACGGTGGGCCAGTTGATGGGTTTCCAGACCAACTTGTCTGAAGGCCGGGTGCTGGAGGCCGCGTTTTGACAACGGATGCGGTGATATCAGGCGATGATCTGCCGGTCGATCGGTCGACGGTGCGTAAGCCAGATGCCAGGTTGCGTGCGCCTGGGTTTATGCGGCGGCTTATCGAATTCATTGTGCGCATGGTTGTTGGCGCGCTGCTTTGCCTGCACCCGCTCGGCAGTCTGTTGATCGCCGGTTGGTTACTGCGCTGGGCGAGGCACCGTGCGATCTGGCTCTGGGCTGGTTTGTCGCCATTGCCTGCTGCCGATCAGGCCAAGGCGGTGATGGATATGGTGCCGGGCTGGCGGGCCGGGCGACCACCCAGCTGGTTGATTGATGAGCGCCCACGGTCCGAGCTTGGCAGCGGTATCGCCAAGTGGTTTCGGAAACTAACGGGCGCCCTGCGGCAGAACCTTGCCGCTGGTTTAGGCGCCACCTTCAATGCGTGGGTCCTCTTACTCCCGGGACAGATACTGATGCTGTTCTCCTGGTGGGGTGGTTGGGAGAACTCATTCAATAAGGGATATGAGCAGGCCTGGGTTGGGCCCACCGTTGCCCTGATCGGTATTGCCTGGTTTGTGCCTATGGCCGCCTATTTCAGCTTTTCCATCGGGCGGCAATCGGTGGCCGGCTGGCGCAGCTGTTATGACTGGCACCTAAACTGGCGGCTGATGACGCAGCGCCCTTGGCTTACCGTTGTGATTGCATTGATCGCGGTGGCCGCTGGCGCCGGATATAGCGCCCTACGTTTTGCGCCGTTTTTCTTTCCCGACAGCGTTGCAGGCTTTGATGAGTTTACGCCCGAGCAGCTGGCCGAGTTTGCCCGGCAGTTTGCCTGGGCAGCCCTAATCTATCTGTTGTTGGTCGGGATAGTCCTGAAGCAGTTGGCCGCCCGGTTCTATGCCGCCAGCTTGATGGATGGTTTGGCAAGGGGTGTCTTTTCTATCGAGGAGTTGCGGCCTGAGGAGCGGCGGATCCTGAATACCCTGAGTATTAAGCCAGAACCAATACCGGCGCCGACCCGTTGGTGGTGGCGCATGCTGGTTCGCTTCAGTGGCAGGGTTCAGCGGATCATTCTGGGCGCCGGTGTGCTGGCCGCCTGGTTTGGTGTGATTGCGCAGGTCTATATCGCCCAGTTTGGTAATCACAACTGGATGATTTGGGTGAACCACCCATGGCTTCAGCTGGTTTGGATACCAATCCCCGGCGGGGGTGGGTAGGCCCGGTTAGATTGGGCGCATATCCACGCGCTGTAAGCGCATGCTCGGCATCATGACTTCGCCGTCATTGTTCACCAGCATCCCTTCATTCGGGTCCTTTTTAGGCTGCTCTGGCGGACGAAGCTGGCGCAGGAACTCCAGGCTCTCTTGGGCGTCTTGTTGCTCAAGGCGGGCGCGGGCATTGATCGCCATATCCATGATCAAGGCATCGATCTGGGTTTCCTTGATCTTGGTCATTTGGACCTGGGTCGCCGGGCCATCGAAATCAACATCATTGAACTCGGCCAAGATCATCGCCTGGTTGAGCAGGAACTCCGCATCCTTAACCACATCCTTGATGGGGCGTGGCTCACTTGGGATTTGGCCTTTGAACTTGCCGACCAACTCTCGCAACGTGTCGTAATGCGGGTTGGCATCTGGACCGTCCCAGTCGGGCAGTTGTTCCAGCATGCCGGTTGCGGTCCGGACGGTGTTGTTGATCTCCATCCGGATTTGCATGCTCTTGATCTGCATGAATGCGCTGAACGGCAACACACCTTCCGCCTCTGGTGGCGTATCAATGCCGCCATGACGCTCAACCGACATGGTTAGGCGATTGCGGTCGAAATACATAACCGTCGACATCGGCCGGACGGAGGAATGGAACCAGGTCATCTCAACACCTCGGTCGAGATGCTGCTGCAGGCGTGATTTCTCTTCCTGAACGGCGGCGGCGTTCGGGCCGGCGGTATGCGCTGCGGCAGCGCCGTTGTTGGTCGTGCCAGGAATGGTCAGCGCGAGTGCTGCGACACCAACCAAGCCAAGGGCGCGGATGGCGTTGCCGAATGGGCGGCGCTTTGGCGCTTCTTTGCTGCCATCGGTTGGGGCGCCAGTGAGGCCGCCACGGCCTAGGAAGCGGGCGAATGCCTCAGGAAGCTTTGGCAGGTCAGAATGTTTCATCATAGCGAGTACCTAGCGGTTTGATCGCGCCTTGGGCGGCGGTTCTTGTTGTCTTTGTCTTGGGTGTGTCAGGGCATTCGGGTCAGGGGCAGCACGCGCTCTTTGAGCTGCTGACCCTGCTGAACAACCAGCAGAACGGTGGTCTGTGCCTGAAGGCGGCCAACCATTGGCTTGGCGAGACGACCGAGGTCGCGGGTGCCGCCATCGGCCTGGTGGCCGATTAGGCTGCCGTCGCGGCGCCGGTAGCTGACGGAGGTCAGGTGGGTCAGCTCAAGCTCAGCCGTGATCAGTGCCAATTCATCTTCGGCATTCATCACGGCGTCGACCACTGGAACGGATGAGTGGTTCGCCATTGTCGATTTTTGCTGGGGCAATCCCATAGCAACCTAAAAGTCAGTTTTGTCTTCAGACATCGTGTTGAGATGGCGGTTTCCCCTGCGGCCTCGTTATCCACATACCGAAAACGCAGGGCTGCCATGACGCTAGGATAAGGGCCGCCTAGAAAGTGCGAAGAGAAAACTGTTTCACTTTTATGTCACGGGTTAATTAGCGCTTTGATTTTGCTAATTATTTCTGAAAAGTAGACAGTCTGGTTGATGGTGTCGCGTATTGACTATCTCATCCAATTTCGCCGGTTTTGGGCGGTGATTTTGGCCGTGGATTTCGCAGTTTATGAAAACGATCCACATGGCGCCTTTCTTAAGCGGGGCCCGCTGATCAATGTCATCACTGCATTTGCGGCTTTTCTAATGGGCAGATCGCGACATACTCATTGGGTTGTGTCAGGCAGCCGAATGCTGTCGATAGCCAATGGTTTCTAACCCATGCCCGCCAATCAACGTCGCGCCTTTCGGGGGCTGATCGCTGGAATTGGACTTAGTGTCGTTCTGGGCGTGGTGATCGTCGGCACCATTCTTATGCGTTACGACCCGCCGGGCTGGGTCTGGCTTGCCGGTGGTGCCTTCACCATGGCGGCCTTGCTGTTGCTGGCGGCCGCCCTGGTTCTGACCAACAGCCTGTTCAACGATATTGAGCGTTTGCGTGGCGATGTGATGGTCGCGGCCTCTGGCCTGCGCAAGATGCCGCCCAGCTGGTCGGCAAAACCAGGGCAGACCGATGAATTGATCCGCCTAGCTGACGCCGTTGGTGATTTGGGTGCCAAGGGACATGCCGCCCGCACGGCGGTTGAGGAACGGCTGAACGCCATCCTGGCGACGCTGGATGATGCATTGTTGGTTGTGACCGCAACCGGTGTGGTCAGCCTGTTCAATCATTCCGCCCTAGCCCGTTTTGGTGATGAGCGTCTGCATCTTGGCGCGTCGGTGTTCGTCCTGTTACAGCAGGCGAGCCTAATGCCGTTGTTAGAGAAGGCGGCCAAGGATACCGGCAGTACGGTGGCCTGCGATGTCGGCATCAGCGACGGCAGCGTTGCCAATATGCGGGCAACCGCCCTGACCGATGGGGGCTATATCCTGGTGCTACCCGGCCCTGCCGATGCGGAGCCACAGGGGGGGGCAGGCGCCGTCGAGCACGATATGCATCTGCATGATGCAACCCCAGTTGCTGTCGCGGTTACCGATGACACGCCGCTTGGTGAGCTACCAATCCTGGTCCTCGATTGTGAGACGACGGGACTAAACACAGCTAGCGACCGCATGGTGTCGGTCGGCGCCATCCGCCTGCACGGCACTGAGCCCTATCCCCAATCAGCCATTGATCTGGTGGTGAACCCGGGACAGCCGATCCCATCACTGGCGGCCAGCGTCCACGGCATCACCGATGCGTTGGTGGTGGATGCGCCGGTCTTTGCTGATATCTGGCCGCTATTGGCGCCACGTTTTGAGAACACGATCTTGGTCGGCCACCATATTGGTTTCGACATCGCGATCATTGAGCGGGAGTTACGCCTGGCTGGGCTTAGCTGGACACGGCCGCCATCGCTGGATACGGCCGCCCTCCACCAACTGGTTCATGGCGGTGCTGGTGTGCCTGCCCTGGATGATGCGGCAGCGGACTATCAGATCGATGTGTTTGGTCGGCACAGTGCGCTGGGGGATGCCCTGGTCACGGCCAAGCTTTACGGACACTTGGTTGAGGATCTGAAGGCACGGGACGTTAAAAGCTGGTCAGTTCTTCTAACCTCCCTCAGGGGTTAGTTGCCGACGGTGCCGCAGGCATCGTCTTCCAGAACCTCGATATCATAGAGGTAGTCGCCAATGCCGAACTCATCACCGCTAACCTGGCTCATCGCCTTTAGGCATTTGCCATCGTTTCTAAGGCGGAAGTACCAGGCGGAACCTTCGCGGAGCTGGAAGGTATGGTCGCCCAGCTTATCAGCGCAGTTATTGATGCCCCCGGCCCCTTGCTCAACGCTCTCGCTGACCGCCATCGTCACATCGACATAGTCGATGCTGCCAGCGATGCCCCAGGATTTCGCCCACTCTTTATCCCTCTCGACGGTTCTAACGCTGACGTCTTGAACAACGCCGGTTACGGCGCATTCCTCATGCGCTTGTGCCGGGGCTGCGTGGGCGGGTGTCACCATCGCCATGAATAAGGCGGAAACAATGCCCAAATGCAGGCCAAATCGGCATTTCGGTTGTTGCATCCCTATGGACCTTTCGCGTAGCTAATCGGCGGCGCCGCGCTTCCTTGGCGCCTTATCCCAGTTAAGACGAATTCCGCACCGTAATCTTGGGCAGGAAAATCATGGCCTCTTATCAATACGTCTATCACATGTCCGGCGTCACCAAGGCGTATCCTGGTGGCAAGAAGGTTCTTGAGAACATCAATCTCAACTTCCTCCCCGATGCAAAGATCGGCGTGCTGGGCCCGAACGGTGCTGGTAAGTCGACCCTGATGCGCCTGATGGCTGGCATCGATAAAGAGTTCAATGGTGAGGCCTGGGCCGCTGACGGCGCCAAGGTCGGCTACCTGTCCCAGGAACCTGAGCTCGACGAGAAGAAGACCGTTCAGGAGAACGTGCTGGATGGCATGGGTGAGCTGGTTGAGCTGGTTAAAGAGTTCAACGACGTCTCCATGAAGTTCGGCGAGGTCACCGATGATGATGAGATGAACGCCCTGATCGAGCGTCAGGCCGAGCTGCAAGAGCAGATCGATGCCGCCGATGCTTGGGATCTTGAGCGCAAGGCCGAGATTGCCATGGACGCGCTTCGCTGCCCGCCCGGCGATTGGTCCATCGACAAACTCTCTGGTGGTGAGCGTCGCCGCGTGGCGCTTTGTAAGCTGCTGCTGTCTAAGCCTGACATGCTTCTGCTTGATGAGCCGACCAACCACCTGGATGCCGAAACCGTCGCCTGGCTTGAGCGGACCCTGCAGGAATATGAAGGCTGCGTCGTGATGGTCACCCACGATCGTTACTTCCTCGACAATGTCACCGGCTGGATTCTTGAGCTCGATCGTGGTCGCGGTATTCCTTATGAGGGCAACTACTCCGCCTATCTTGAGAAGAAGCAAAAGCGTTTGGCCCAAGAGGCCCGGGAAGAGGCCGCACGTCAGCGCACCCTCTCCACTGAGCTTGAGTGGATCCGCAAGTCGCCAAAGGCCCGTCAGGCGAAATCCAAGGCCCGTATCAATGCCTATGAGGAGTTGATGAACGCCTCAAATGATCAGGCGCCGGGCACCGCCCAGATCCTGATCCCCACGCCAGATCGCCTCGGCGATAATGTGATTGAAGCGAAGAACATCCGTAAGGGCTTCGGCAACCACATGCTAATTGAGGATCTGAGCTTCAACCTGCCACGCGGTGGTATCGTCGGCATTATCGGGCCCAACGGTGCGGGTAAAACCACCCTGTTTAAGATGATCACCGGTCAGGAAACGCCAGATAGCGGCGAGATCAAAGTCGGTGACACCGTGCATCTCGGTTATGTGGATCAGAGCCGCGACAGCCTGGATGGCAAGAAGAATGTCTGGGAGGAAATCTCAGGCGGTCATGACGAAATCCAACTGGGTAAGAAATCCATGCAGTCCCGTGCCTATGTAGGCACCTTCGGGTTCAAGGGCGGTGACCAGCAGAAGAAGGTGGAGGTCCTATCCGGTGGTGAGCGCAACCGCGTTCACTTGGCGAAGATGCTGAAAAGCGGTGCGAATGTTCTGCTGCTCGATGAGCCAACCAACGATCTGGACACCGAGACCCTGTCCGCGCTTGAGGATGCGCTGACCCGCTTCCCAGGTTGTGCGGTAATCATCAGCCACGATCGCTTCTTCCTCGACCGTATTGCCACCCACATCCTCGCCTATGAGGGCGACAGCCAGGTGGTTTGGTTTGAAGGGAACTATGAGGATTACGAAGCTGATCGTCGTCGTCGCCTCGGCGATGATGCCGACACGCCAACCCGGCTTAAGTATAAGCCGCTTGAGCGATAAGCTTAGTTAGCTTCGCTAGTCGCGATCCGCCGCAATGTCCCGGATAACCTCATAGAGGGCCGGATTAAACGTCGATATCTTGAGATATTGCCCCCCGATCTTGCGAAGGTCGGGGTGGCGTAATGCTTCCTCATAATCGGCGGCACTTCGCCATTCAGCGATATTCACATGGGTGAACGGCGCCTTCTGATTGGCGACCTGACCGGGAATTGCGCGCAACAAGCGGGCGCGGCCATAACCCGGATGCTCCCGGAATAGCGGTTCAGTCTGATCCCAGAGTGCTAGGAAGGCATCTTCCTTGCCGTCAAATATGGTGAAAGGGTTCACCAGGACCACGCCGGGGTGGTCGGTGATGCCTGTCATGGCCTAGCCAGCCTCAGCC
Source organism: Alphaproteobacteria bacterium SS10 (assembly GCA_019192455.1). NCBI lineage: Bacteria > Pseudomonadati > Pseudomonadota > Alphaproteobacteria > Alphaproteobacteria bacterium SS10. The sequence continues at coordinate 176,574 of JAHCML010000006.1, read as the reverse complement.
GTTTTGGCGCGGATGGCTTGGATCAGCGCATCGATTGACCCGCCATTGCGTTGGATCACCGAGGCGTATTCAGAGCGCTGGCTGGCTAGCAGGCTGACATTGCCAACCACGAAATCGATCACGCGGTAAGAGCCATCACCTTGGTCGCGCACGCGCCAATCAGCATCGATTGCCTGACCGGTGGGTGAGGTGATGCGGGTGGTGACCAGCGTGTCTTTGCTTTGTGGGCGGCTGCTGATGATCTGGAAGTCTTCGCCGGAATACTCCTGCAAGCGGCGGCTATAGACGGCCACGAGGTTGTCGCGGAAGGCGTCTAGGAACTCACTACGTTGGGCTGGGCTGGCTGAACGCCAAAAGCGGCCCAGGGTGAAGCGTCCCATGGTCTCGATATCCATGGTACGGCCAAGCATATCGCTGAACCAACCGGAGGCGTTTGCGCCCTTGGCAGAGCCATCCTTTAGGGCGGCGATGACCTCATCACCCGTCTGCTTGATAAAAGCCTCTGCAGCCTCATTGCTTTGCGCGGTGGCAAGTGACGGCAGAACGGAAACCAATCCGGTTGATAGCGTAAGCGCTGCAATAAATTGGCGGCGGTTCATGGCAGTTATCTTCCTGGATCTATGTGCGACCGCTGGTCAGTGTCCGTTCAGCGAGCGCCCGGCAAACACTCTTCGGGATCACCATAGCTTAGGTGAGTACCGTCTTTGACTGCATACCTATAAAGTTGGTGTGGCCGGGGCAAGCGAGCAATGCACGACCGCCAGCCTGAGCTTTACTCGACCTGCTCAGCAAGCCGTGCACCGCCCATGATGGATGGCGGCAGAGCGGCAGCCTGCTCTGCAGGGTCAATCGGCTCATCATCGATGTCTGAGATGTCATCGAAGTTTGGAATGTCGATATCGGGTGCACCATCGGCAATCAGGCCATCGCGGCGCTGCTGATAGAGGTTCCGCAAGGTGGCGTAGTAATCGACCGAGCTGTCCTTGATCTCGCGGATAGCGGCCAAAGCCTTCGCCCGCTCAGAGATGGCGAAGGCACCGCTGGACGCGATTGTGTACTCGGCGCCCACATGCTGGTTGTCGGCGATGATGCTGATCGGGTCGGCTAGGCTGTCAACGATGAAGCCAACCGTGTCACGAACGTTGGATGGGCCAAGCAGTGGTAGCACCAGATACGGGCCCTCACCAACGCCCCAAACTGCTAGGGTTTGGCCGAAATCTTCATATTCATACTCGTAACCATTCTCGCCAGCTGGGTCCAAAAGACCGCCAAGACCAGCCAGGGTGTTGGTAACAAAACGAACCAGCGCGTTGCCGGCGCCTTCAAGGTCGCCTTGCAGGACCTGGTTACCAAAGATCACTGGGGTGCGAAGGTTGCGAAGGACATTCGAGATACCGACGCGGATTTCACGTGGCAGGGTATCGCGATAGAGCTGTGCCGCTGGCTCTAGCGCAACCTCATCAACCGCATCGTTGAATTCGAAAACACCGCGGTTGAACGGTTCAATTGGGTCGTAAACCCCATCCTCTGCAACGCCGCTGCCAGTGCTGGCGCAGGCGGAAAGGCTGGCAACAACAACGCCCAACAGGGCAAATTGCCGAAGCTGGAGGCCTAGTTTCGAAAACATTGAAATGTCAGACGCAGAACGCATGGGGGTCTTCACTACCTTAACCATCAATCCCACTATCGGGTTTGATGCTTGTTCTAGGTTGCCGCCCCAGCGCTATTGAATACACCGACTTGGATTTACGCCAACCTAATTTCGCATCACTGTACGTCAGCGAACGACATTTGGATTGGCTTTATTTGCCATCTCAGCCAGAGATCGCGAGAGCCGCCTGTCGGTAGATTTAATCGCGGGCACGCCTTCCATATAGCCCCATGGTTAACACCTCACCGGGGCTGCGGCTATGGCGGTTTCGAGGCGGAATTTTGCAGCACGGGAGGGGTGTTGCCAATTGGCACCATTTGGTGATGTTTTAGTCACAAGCTGCTGTTTCGCAGCCTGGTTCAGGGGCTCTTTTCAACCGTCCGTTATCCGATCATGCTGTGCCAGTTCTGGTCGGTGGTTTAGTCACCCTGTCCACCCAAACAAAAGACTGTTTAGCACCAATGTCGACACTGCCGGACCATCGGGGCCTCATTCTAGACGAGTGGCTGGACTACAACGGCCATTTGAACGTGGCTTACTACCTCATGGCGTTCGATCAGGCGACAGATCAGGTTTTCGATCACCTGGGTGTCGGTGAGCGTTACGTCAAAGAGGACCAGCACTCGCTTTTCGCTGTTGAACAGCACCTTATCTATGATCGGGAGATGCGGGGCGGCGCCCCGTTTAAAATCGGCACATCATTGGTGGACTATGATGGGAAGCGTCTCCATCTCTTAATGGTGATGACCAATGACGCTGAGGGCTATCAGGCCGCCAGCGCTGAAATGCTGTTCGTTCATGTGAACATGCAGACCAGGCGTTCGGCGCCCATGCCTGAGGCCCTGCTAAGCTATCTCGCCGCCGAACCAATGCTTGCTGCCGACGATCCGTTGGCTAAGCGCGTTGGCCGATCCATGGCGATGGTGAAGTCGAGTTGAATGGGTTTGGATGATGTTTTGGGGACTGAATAAGGCTGTTACGCAACGATTGCAGGCTGGGGCTTTAGTCGCTGGTTTCGCCTTGAATGCATTCGCGCTGGGTTTGGGCCTAAGCACGAGCCTGGTTCCCGTCTCGCATAGCCTTGCCGCCTGCACCGATGTGGCGGCACCCGGCGTTAACTGGCGCCGTTGCTATTTTGATGGGCAAGACCTTCGCGGTTTGAACCTTGAGGGCGCCAAGCTTCGCGATGTGACGTTCCAGCGTGCCAATGTCAGTGAAACCAACTTTGCCGAGGCTGATATCTATCGCGGCAAGTTTATTAGCGCTGAGGTTGTACAGGCAGATTTTCGCGACGCGCGCCTTCAATCCGCTGACTTTACCCGGGCCAATCTGAATGGCAGTGACTTCAGCAATGCCGACCTACGCGGTGCCAGGTTTGTTGACGCGATTCTAACCAACGCCGACCTAACGGGCGCTGAGGTTGGTGACGCGATTTTCCGAGATGCTGACCTTTCTGGCGCTACTTGGATTGATGGTCAGCGGGTCTGTTCACCTGGTTCTATCGGTGCCTGCCGGTGATCGTCTGATTCGGGCTGTTTTTGTTAATAGCGGCTGGATTGGCCCTCGCTGGGATGGCCAAACGTCACAAATTGGTGCCGAAAATCCGCGTTCTGGCCGGTTCTTATGACGGGCATATGACAAAATGCCCTGATTGCAGCGCCTTACGTTGTCAGCCAGGCCGATATCGCTTACCTAATCATCAACTCTTTCGAGGCGTAAGTTACGGCATATTAAAGAGGTATGACGGTCTTTCGCGTAGAAGTTGGGAGTGATTGACCGTGCATGCCCACTCGATGGTATCACCGCCTGATGGTAGCCCTGCCCTGGTCCTTAACGCCGATTTCAGGCCGTTAAGTTACTTCCCACTGTCATTGTGGTCATGGCAAGACGCGGTCAAGGCGGTGTTCCTGGACCGCGTTAATATTATCAGCCGGTATGAAACGGTTGTTCGATCCCCAACATTTGAGATGCAGTTGCCGAGCGTTATCTCGCTCAAAGACTATGTCTCAACCGATCGCCGCCCGGCCTTTACCCGCTTCAACGTATTCCTGCGCGACCGGTTCATCTGCCAGTATTGCGGCGGTAAGTTTCCGACCCAAGAGCTGACCTTTGACCACGTCATTCCGCGCTCTAAGGGCGGGAAGACTAGCTGGGAAAACGTGGTGACTTCCTGCGGCCGCTGTAACCTCGCTAAGGGCAATAAAATGCCTAAGGTCTGCGGGATGGAGCCGTTGAATGAGCCAGTTCAGCCGAGCAGTTATCAGCTTCAGGAAAATGGCCGGTCCTACCCGCCCAACTTCCTCCATGAGAGCTGGCGCGACTTTCTCTATTGGGATTCTGAGCTCGACGAGATTTAACGAACCCTTCGTTAAACTTGCTTAAGCTTTGCAATCGGCACCGTCACCGTTACCTTTCGCCTATACGGCGTTGGACCGGAACTTGCTTCTAGTCTTCAGCGACTTCCATGCAGCCCCACTGGTGGGCTGCCACCTTTGATTGGTCCCCGGGCGTGAGCAGCAAAGACGCGATATCCTACTTCTTGTCCAAGGACTTGCGGATTACCGCCAAGGATGGCTTGCCGCTGGCCGCAACGCTTTATGAGCCAACGGCGGCAACTGGCCTGACCGCGCCCTTATGCCTGGTGATTATCAATTCAGAGGCTGGGGTTAAGCGCAGCTTTTATGAGCCGTTTGCCGAGCATCTGGCTGGCCGTGGGGCTGCGGTTCTAACCTATGACTACCGCGGTATCGGCGGCTCGCTGACCAGTGAGATCAGGGAGGCTGAAGCCAGTATCACCCAATGGGGTAAGCTGGATGCGGCTGGGGCCCTTGATTGGGCACAGCAATACATCGCCAAACTGCCGGTCTTTGTCATCGCCCATGGTCTTGGTGGTCAGCTTGTCGGCCTGACCGAAGAGCCGGATCAGGCGAATGAGTACCTGTTCATCGCATCGGGGCTAGACCACCACCTGTTCTGGCCAAAAACGGATCGGATGCGGCGCAACTGGCGCTACGGTGTGAAGTTGCCGATGCTCATCCGAACTTTTGGCTATCTGCCACGCGGATCGCTGGCCAACAGCACGGATTTGCCAGCTGCAGCCGCCCTGCGCATCGCCAAATGGGCGCGGGATGAGGATGGCGCCTATGGCGTTGAGAAAACGCCTGGGTTTGAGGCGTTAACGGCGCCGATTACCGCCTATAGCTTCAGTGATGATGAGTGGACCAGCGCAATCGCGGCGGAAGGCCTGCTGGATTGCTATCCAAATGCACGGTCTGTTCATATCCCGCTAACCCCCTTCCGCGCTGGTGTTGAAGAGATCGGCCATGATGGCTTCTTTAACTCGGCGAGTGAGGATTTGCTGTGGCCCCGGGCGACCGAATGGCTGCGCCGTGAGATTCCATTGGTGATGGCCGAGCGTGAGGCGGCGGAGGCGGCCGAACGTGAGGCCCAGGGGCTTCCACCTAAACCAACGAAGCAACAGATTGCCCGTGCTGCGAAGCTGCGGGCGATTGCTGGTACAGAGGCCGCCCGCAAGGCAGCTGAAGCTGCAGCGATCGCTGAACAAGAGGCGGCTAAGCAAGCGGCCGAAGAAGACGAGAATGCGAGGCGCTCAAGCCGTCGTCGCGGGGCCCGCGCAGGGCGGCGCGCACGGCGAAGCGTGGACAATGCCGTACGCGCTGCCGGTTCTGCCGTACGTGCAGCGGTTAGCAATGAGGGCGCACCAGCTGATGCCACCGAGGATCGTCGCAGTGCCCTTGCCGAACGCCGGGCTGAACGGGCACAACGCCGCGCGGCTCGTGCTGAGGCCCAGCAGAAAGACGCAGCTGCCAGCACGCCAGCCATAGCGGCAAAACCCTCGGGTGATGTTGATCAGGCAACCGGTATGCCGATCCCGAATGCCGATGAGGCCCGCCGCCAGGCCGCCGCCATCGCACGAATGGCGAAAGCTAGCGAACAACCCAAGGTGCCGGTTCCACGCGGTGACAGTGGTGGGGAGGCGGGTGCTGCAAGGGTTGTGGGTGACGGCGGTACATCCGGTGGCACGGGCAACAAGAGCATTCGCGACCAGTTCCGGCGCGTGCCGACCCGCCGCCAGAAAAGCGTCCGCGATACCGATGTTGAGTAATGCTTAAGTGATTATCGACGCTTAATGCTGATCGACAGGCTCGCCTTGAACTTGCCAGGCCTTGATTGCCATCAGCGCACCCAGGCCAAAAGAGATCAGCATATTGTAACCAGCCATTGAGATGCCGAGCAGGCTCCAGGTGACGTCACCGCATGACACGGTTGGGGCCGCCAGTAAATGCGCGCGCAATTCCTCAATGGAGCCGCCGGTTGGTAAGGCGGGCGAACAACTTGCTAGGCCAGCCCACCAGCCCTGTTCCACGCCGACATGAAAGCCAGCAATCGCCGTATTGGCGAACAGGGCGAGGCCGATGGTTAGCAAGAGCATAGCCTGGGCAAATTTATGATGGGCGGTGGCGATGGCACCAATGGCCAGCACCAGCACGGCAACCCAAGGCCAGCGCTGAACAACGCAGAGTTCACAGGGTTGAAGGCCAAAGGCGTATTGGCTGATGAGGGCGAAGCCCAGCATGAACAGGGCAATAATCAAGGCGCCAACGCCGGCCATCCGTCCGGTAATGCGTGGGCCTGCCCGGAACGCTTCCGGCCCGGCAATCGCATTAAACTCGGCGGTGCCCATGGCACCGGATGATAAATTGTGGCTTCCCACCATGGTCTTAGGCGCTGTCTTTAGCCGCTAAACACTTCGATGCGGCTCAGCATCAGCATCACCACGTCTCTAGAAAAATAGGGTGACACCAGGTGGGATTCAAATCAACAGGGCAAGCGCCATAAACCCGCCAATCAGCAAGGCCAAGCCGAGCAGAGACAGCCAGGGCAGGTGTTTGTCGATGAAATTCCGGATCGGTGGGCCAATCCAATAAAGCAACCCGGCAACCAAGAAGAACCGAGCGCCCCGCGATAGGGCGGCTGCCAAGATAAACACGGCTAGGTTCATGTAGACGGTGCCAGAGGCAATGGTCACCACCTTAAACGGCAGCGGCGTGAAGCCGGCCGCCATGACAATCCAGGCACCATACTCGCGGTAGTAATCGCCAAAGTTCTCAAACACGGCTTCATAGCCGTAAAGCGCCAGGATTGGGCGGGCCACCAGTTCAAACAGCAGGGCGCCGATGGCATAACCCGCAACGGCACCTAAGACTGAGGCGAGGGTACAGATCGCGGCATGACCGAAGGCACGTGCACGATCGGCCAGCGCCATCGGGATCAGCATCACATCCGGCGGGATCGGGAAGAACGAGCTATCGGCAAAGGAGACGGCCGCCAGATACCAACGGGCATGCCGGTGGGCTGCCACCTCAAGGCTCCAATTATAGAGCCGACGGATTGGGTTGGTGAGGGTTGCTAGCACCTATCGAGTGTCTTCCTCAGACTGGTATGCGGGTTGATCTGGTTGCCTGGCTTTGCAGCCGCTACCTTCTGCTCATCATCGGGTTACCGCGTCTTGCCCGGCCTGCGGTGTTTGTGCAAGGGCGAAGTCGCCCAAGCCCCGTGACCAGATCACCGTGCTGATCAAAAGCACCCAATATCGTTGCATCTCGGAAGCCATGGCCGCAGATCCACATCACCTAACGCTACAGAAGCTGATTGCCGGCGGTGACGCCATTAAGGCAATCGAGCTTGCCGCTGAGCTGTTGGCCGATGGTGGCAACCTGGATGGGAATCAGCGGGCGGCGGTATTACATGAGCTTGGTCGGGCGCAAACTCGGCTTCGTAACTTTGACGCGGCGATGATGGCTTTTGATCAGGCAATAGCCCTGGATCAAGCGCAGCCAATTTACCGGTTGAACCACGGCATTGCGGCCTATGGTGCCGGGCAATTAGATTTGGCAGCGAGCGCGTTTGCCGAGGCGGTGCGTCAGGCCCCAGATTTTGCCTATGCCATCTATTGGCGGGGTTTTGTGGCCGCCCAGCAGGGTGACTACGCGGCTGCAGATGGCTTCTACCGCGCCGCTTCTGAGCTTCAGCCTGATAACCCTGAGATCATGCTGGCCCGGCTGAACCTGGCCCGGCGCATCTGTGATTGGGCTGGGTTGGCACAGCTTCGCACCGCCATGGCAGAACGCTGGCAACAGGGCCAAAGCCTGACCCTACTGGAAGGGTTAGCCAACCCGGCGGATACTGAGGATGACGCTCTCTTGGCGACCCTATCGCAGGCGCGCGCCGAGCAGCTTGCACGGGGACTGACCTCGCCACCATTTACCGACTGGCCTAAGGCCAAAGCGGCGGGTGAGGGGCCGCTTCGGATCGGCTATCTGTCCGCAAACTTCCGTAAGCAGGCTGGCGGGCAATTGGCTCGCGGTATGTTCGGTGCCCATGATCGGGACCGTGTGCATGTAACCGCCTACGCCTTACCGCCAATGGATGACAGCCGGTATCGGCAAGACCCAGAGCGGGATGCTGATAGGTTTTTCGATTTAAGCCAGGCCTCTTCCGCTGAGGCTGCCGCGCAGATCCGTGATGACGGCATTCAGGTGCTGATTGATATGAAGGGTTGGACCGAGTTCAACCGGCAGGACATCATGGCCCTCCGCCCGGCACCGGTTCAGATCCATTATCTGGGATATGCGGCGCCCATGGTGGCCCCATGGATTAACTATCAGGTGGTTGATCCGATCCTGGTTCCAGAGGCTGCGCGCGGCCAGTACCCCCTGAACCTGATCTATCTACCCGATACGTACCAGATGAATGACGGCGCCCAGCCACTGCCTGGTGAAACGCCGGAACGGAAGGCATTTGGGCTGCCGGAAGACGGCCTGGTATTGGCGGTTGCGAACACAATCTACAAGGTCACACAGCCGGTCTTTGAAGTGTGGCTTCGCATTCTGGCTGCCCGTGAGAAGACGGTGCTCTGGATGTTTGGTGCTAGCCAGGCTGCCAAAGACAATATGATCGCGGCGGCGGTGCAGGCAGGCATCGATGAGGGACGGTTAATCTTCTCGCCCAGCATGGATCGGGATGGGCATTTGACCCGGCTGCAGGCAGCAGACCTGGCGCTCGACACCCGTCCCTATGGTGGTCACACGACCACTGGTGATTGCCTATGGGCTGGCCTGCCGGTTCTAGCCATGCAGGGGAACCACTTTGCGTCTCGCGTCTCACAAAGCTTGCTTAGCGCCGCAGGGCTTGGCCAATTGGTGGCACAGGATGCAGATGAGTTCCTGAATATGGCGACAGGCCTAATTGATGATGGGGCCGCGAGACAGGCGCTACGTGATGACCTAATCGCGCGGCGCCATTCGATGGCATTGTTCGATACGCATGCCCGCACGCACCAGCTTGAAGATGCCTACATTGCCGCCTGGCGGAATTACTGCAATGGTGCGACCCCCGCCGATATCCGGGTTGAGTAGCCGCACTTCATTCTAGAAACCACTAGCTAGAAGCCATCGATCGCTGAATGTCTTTCAAAGCCACAGATCAAAAACCAATCTTCCAGGCGGACTTCCTTGAGGTTAGGCAGTGCCGTCGAGGCGTCTTTGGCTACTATCTGACCGATATGCGGCAGGCAGTATCCCTCGGCCGATATGGGGAGTTGTTCGATCCGCAGGTTTCACTGTTGCTCGAGTTGGTGGAGCCGGATGATTTGGTCATCGATGTTGGTGCCGGGCTCGGCGCCTACACCATTCCCCTAGCGCGTAAACTGATCCGTGGCGGCGGCATCGTTCAAGCGTTTGAGCCTGCCCGCCTTAACCACCAAACCCTGGTGATGAATGTCGGCCTAAACCGCCTGGTGAACGTCTTTGATCACCGGTTGGCAGTTGGGGCGGAAGCCGGGGTCAAAAACGTGCCGTTAATGAACCCCCTGAAGAAGCAGGATTTCGGCACGCTGCCTGAAGATGCGGACCAGGGTGAGCCAGTTCAGGTGATCACGCTCGATCAGCTGGGGTTGCAGCGCTGCCGCCTAATCAAAGTTGATGTCAGCGGTGGTGAGCTCGCGGTGCTGCAAGGTGCCGTGAACCTGATCCGCACGCTGGGGCCGGTGCTGTTTATCTCTTACCCCGGCAATTACGAGCCCATTCGAGAATTGCTCGAGTTTTTGGAAGCCGAGGATTATGAGGCCTGGTGGCATTTCGCCGATATGTTCCAGGCATCGAACTTTGCCCAGGCCGATACAAACCACTTCCCGGGCCAGATGCCGGACACAAACATCCTCGCCTTGCCAAAAGCAGCTAAGGCCACCTTCCCCAATATGGAGCGGGTGATTGGTCTGGATGATTGGCGTCAGGCAGCGCTTAAGCGCTCCACCGAGTAGCCTAGCCTAGCTTCGCTAACGCCTCTTTGGCGTCATCGAAATCGGCATCTAGCTCAACCGCCTTGGTATAGGAAATCTTCGCGGCTTCGCTGTCGCCTTTAGCTTCGGCTAGCTTGCCCTTGTTGAAGAAGGCATCGGGGAACTCTGGTGCCAAGGCCAGGGCCTTATCAATGGCCGCTTCCGCCTCATCATGGCGCCCCAGGTCGATCAGCAGATTGCCCAGATTGTTGTGGGCATCTGGATATTCGGGGTCGAGGGCAACGGTGCGGGAATAGGCGGTTTCTGCCCCTTCATTATCGCCCTTAGCCTGATAGGCCGTACCGATGTTGAGCCATGCCTCAGCGTAATCGCCGTCAACTTCTAGCGCGCGCTGGTAGGCGAAGATCGCCTTATCCAGCTCGTCAGTCTCACGGTAGAGGTTGCCGAGGTTGAACGCCGCCACGGTGAATTCAGGGTTCACCGCCAGCGCATTCTCATAGGCCTTCACCGCATCTTCGATCCGGTCTAGCTCTTTCAACGCGTTGCCAAGATTGGTCCAGTAACCGGCATTCTGCTCATCGATCTTGAGTGCCTCAGAGATCCGCTCAAACGCAACCTCATGCTGGCCCTGGGCATAGGCAATGGCGCCCAGCATGTGATGGGCATCGGCATTCTCAGCATCAATGGCCAGCACCTGGGTGTAGAGCTCAGTCGCAACCTCATACTCTTCCGCTTGCTGGTGGGCGAAGCCCTTCTCAAGCATGATTTGCGGGTTCTTGAGGTCCTGGTCAGACAGGGTCTTTTGGCGCAGCTTTTCCTGGCGCCGGCGTTCCTGGCGGTTCATGGCGATGAATCTTGTCTGTGTGTGAGATTAGGCCGTGGCGATCACGATTACCCTTGTAGCCAAAGCAATCGCCACAGCCAACCAGAACTGCCAACAGCTTTGTCTTAAGGTTCTGATTGACCCAGTGTTGCCAATGCCTAAGATGCCGCTGCTGATCGCGGCTTGGTGCGCCCCTGTGGCGGAATTGGTAGACGCGGTAGATTCAAAATCTATTGTCTTCGGACGTGCCTGTTCGAGTCAGGCCAGGGGCACCATTCCCTTATTCGCGCCCGATCAGCCCAATTCCCGCTTAAATCTGGAGTGCTTGCAGCTTCCCCGCCTGTCGGACACCTCTTCGGGTGGTCCCGGTCTCGGCTGCTAAGTGGCTGAAAACACCATCGAAGTTTTCATATTTTGCGGCCAAGCATAAGTTTTTGCTGATAACCGGTTCTCGCTACTGCGTATCGGGGTATCTCTGCTGGCAACCCACATCGCTGAAAGAGATCCCACGCTATGTTTTCGATCTGGCCGTCACCCATCCGTGCCGCGTTGTTTTTGGCACTGCCCCTTGTCGCCCTGACGGCGTGTGAGGATCAGGCCCAACAGCAAGCCGGTGGGGCACCACCACCGCCTACCGTCACGGTTGCCGAGCCTCTCGTCCGCGATGTGATTGAGGAAGCGGAATACACGGGTCGGTTTGAAGCGGTGGAGTTTGTTGAGTTACGCGCCCGGGTTAGCGGCTATCTCGACAGCATCAATTTCCAGCCTGGCGATGTGGTTCAGGCGGGCGACCTGCTTTTCGTTATTGATCAACGGCCATTCCAGCTCGACGTTGATCGCGCTGAGGCGGATTTGAGCCAGGAGCGAACGGCCCTACGCCTAGCCATCCGTGAACGTGAGCGGGCTGAGCAGCTGGTTGCCAACCGTAACATCTCTGAGAGTGTGTTTGATGAGCGAGTGCAGACTGAACAGGCTTCCCGTGCTCGTATTCAGGCCTCACAAGCAGCGCTGCGCCAGGCGCAGCTGAACCTTGAGTTCACCGAGATCCGCGCGCCAGTGTCTGGGCGAATTAGCCGGGAACAGGTCACTGTCGGGAACCTGATCAGCGGTGGGACGGCCAATGCCACCCTCCTGACCACCATTTCCTCGGTAGATCCGATTTATTTCTTCTTTGATGTGAACGAGGCGGATTACCTTCGTTTTGCCCGGGTGGCCGCCAATCAGGGCGATGCCGAACGGACCCGCGTAACCTTAGCGCTGGCTGATGAGACTGAGTTTATCAATCAGGGTGAAGTCGATTTCGTTGAGCCACGCTTTGATTTTGAGACCAGCACGGTCACCCTCCGCGCTGTTTTGGATAACCCCAACGGTACCTTCATCCCGGGCCTGTTCGCCAAGGTTCGGGTGCCGGCCACCGATGAGTTTGAGGCGATCCTGGTCCCCGATGACGTCGTTGGCACCGACCAGACAACCCGATTTGTCTATGTAATCGGTGAGGGTGATGTGGCTGAAGCCCGGCCGGTGATAACTGGCCCGCTGATTGAGGGGTTCCGGGTTATCGAAGAAGGGTTGAGGCCGGGTGAGCGGATTGTGATCAACGGCCTGCAGCGTGTCCGCCCTGGCGCTCCAGTCACGCCGGAGCCCGGTGAAATCCGCGACGTCTTTGCGGAGAGCCGGCCGTGAACTTCTCCCATTTCTTCGTTGATCGGCCCGTCTTTGCTGCGGTCCTCTCCATCATCACCATTGTGGTGGGGATGATCGCGTTCAACGCGCTGCCGATGACCCAGTATCCAGAGATTGCCCCACCGACGATTGTGGTCTCCGCCTCCTATCCGGGGGCGAATGCCCAGACCATCGCCGATACGGTGGCCGCTCCGCTTGAGCAGGAGATTAATGGCGTTGAGGACATGATCTATATGCTCAGCCAATCCACCAGCTCTGGTGAGTTGAGCATCACAGTCACCTTTGCCCTCGGCACCAATCTGGAGGATGCGCAGGTTCTGGTTCAGAACCGCGTCGCGACGGCTGAGCCGCGCCTGCCTGAAGAGGTGCGCGCGCTGGGTGTGACGACCCGTAAGAGCTCCCCCGATCTGATGATGGTGGTGCATATGGAGAGCCCGGATAACAGCCGGGATCAGCTCTATATCTCCAACTACGCCCTGCTTCAGGTGCGCGATGTCCTGTCCCGGATTGATGGGGTCGGCGAGGTGCGCATGTTTGGTGCTCGCGACTACTCAATGCGCGTCTGGCTGGACCCGCAGCGCATGGGGGAGCTGTCGCTGACCACGGGTGATGTGGTCGCCGCCTTGCGTGAGCAGAACGTACAGGTGGCGGGCGGTGCCCTTGGACAGCCGCCGGTTGCCAACCCACCAGCCTTCCAAACACAGCTACAGCTGCGCGGTCGCCTCGATAGCGTTAAGGCGTTCGAAGAGATTGTTGTGAAGACCGGCGATGATGGTCAGCTGGTGCGGGTCAAAGATGTGGCCCGGGTTGAGTTGGGGGCGGAATCCTACGTCAACAACTCCTACAAATCTGGCTCACCAGCCGTTGCCCTGGCGATCTTTCAACGCCCAGGATCGAACGCCTTGGATACCGCCGATCAGGTGCTGACAACAATGGAGGAACTCTCTGAAGGGTTCCCGCAAGGTGTCGGCTATGACGTGATCTATAACCCGACCCAGTTCATTGAAGAGTCGATCGCCGAACTTCTCCGCACCATTGCCGAGGCGGTGGCCCTGGTCACCATTGTGATGCTCATCTTCCTGCATTCTTGGCGCGCGGCGATTGTGCCGATTGCCGCCATTCCGGTGTCCCTGATCGGCACGCTGGCGGTCATGCAGGCCTTTGGCTACTCGATCAACAACTTAACCCTGTTTGGTCTGGTGCTGGCGGTTGGGATCGTGGTCGATGATGCCATTGTGGTGGTTGAGAATGTGGAACGGAATATCGCCGAGGGTAAGGATCCACGAACCGCAACCCATGTGACCATGACCGAGGTGGCAACCGCGCTAATTGCAACCACGCTGGTGCTGGTTGCCGTCTTTGTCCCTTCCACCTTCCTATCGGGCATTACCGGCCAGTTCTTTAAGCAATTCGGCCTGACCATTGCGACGGCAACGGTTATCTCCTCGATCAATTCACTGACCCTTAGCCCGGCCCTCTGCGCGATCCTGCTGCGGAAGAAGGAGCATCATTGCAGTGATGAGGAGGCGAAGAAGTTAAGCCTGCTGCAAAAAGCGGCGAGGGCCTTTGATAAGGGCTTTGATAAGCTCAGCAACGGCTATGCGTGGCTGGTCGCGAAGGTGATTGAGGGGCGGGCCGTCATGCTGGTCCTCTACACCGTTTTGATCGCGCTGACGGCCTGGAACTTCCAGCGCGTGCCGACCGGCTTCATCCCGCAACAGGATCAGGGCTACATCATCACGGTGGTTCAACTGCCCGCTGGTGCTTCCCTAGCCAGAACGGATGAGGTGACGAGGCGGGTTGAGCAGCTGATGCTCGAGACCGATGGGATTGTTCACACCGCTACCTTCGCTGGTTTTAACGGCGCCACCTTCACCAATGCCTCAAATGCCGCTGCCGTCTTCTCTGCCTTCGCGCCTTTTTCTGAGCGGATGCCAAAGGGGTTAACGGCCAATCGCATCTTGGCTGAAACCAATCAGAAGGTTCAGTCGGTGCTGGATGCCAATGTTTTTGTTGTGCCGCCACCGCCGGTGCGGGGCATTGGTAATGCCGGTGGCTGGAAGATGATGATCCAGGATCGTCGGGGACGTGGGCTTGATGTCCTGAACCAGGCAACCCAGGACCTGATGGTTGCCGCCTGGCAGGACAGCTCTTCTGTTGCTGTCTTCTCACCATTCCAGGCGAACGCACCGCAGATATTCATCGATGTGGATCGCGTGCGAGCGGAGAAACTGAACGTGCCGGTCTCCAACGTGTTCAACGCGCTGGAGGTTTATATCGGCTCCGTCTTTGTGAATGACTTCAACCTGTTTGGCCGTACCTTCCAGGTTCGCGCCCAGGGCGATGCGCCATTCCGTTTGGTTGAGGAAGATATCCGCCGCCTTGAGACGCGTTCGACTACCGGCGCCATGGTGCCCCTCGGCTCGTTGATTGAGTTCCGGTATGAGGCGGGACCAGAGCGGGTGCCACGCTACAACATCTATCAGGCAGCGGAGTTGCAGGGTAATGCTGCACCGGGCGTCAGCTCTGGTGATGCGATTAAACGGATGGGCGAACTGGCTGATCAGATCCTGCCGCCAGGCATCAGCTACGCCTGGACCGATCTCGCCTATCAAGAGGTGAATATCGATACCAACCCGCTGATCATCTTCGCGCTTAGTGTGCTCTTCGCCTTCCTGGTGTTGGCTGCGCAGTATGAGAGTTGGTCACTGCCGCTGGCGATTGTCTTGATCGTGCCGATGTGCCTGCTCTCCGCCCTGGCGGGTGTGCAGTTGCTTGGCTTGGACAACAACATCCTTACCCAGATTGGCTTTATAGTCTTGATAGCCCTGGCCTGTAAGAATGCCATCCTGATCGTGGAATTCGCCAAGCAGGAAGAGGCAAACGGGAAGGGGATCGTTGAGGCCGCGATTGAGAGCTGCCGAACCCGGCTACGCCCGATCATGATGACGTCCTTCGCCTTTATCCTTGGCGTGGTGCCTCTACTGATTGCCTCAGGGGCTGGGGCTGAGATGCGTCAGGCGCTGGGCACGGCCGTCTTCTTCGGCATGATTGGCGTCACCGTGTTTGGTCTCGTCTTCACGCCGGTCTTCTATGTCTTGATCCGCAAGACCCTGACGTCACTGGGTTTCGATAAGCCAGGGCCCAAGGTGGCTGGATCAGATGGTCAGGATGACGGACGCGCTGAGGTTCCAGCGGCGGAGTAGGGAAGCTTTATGCTGATCACACATCGGCGGTGAGCGGCTCATCCTCGGGGATCGGTAGGTCCAGCCAGGTGCGGTGGGCCCAGCCTCGTGCGCCCGCCTCAAGTTCGACCTCAACCCAGGTGGTGGAAACGCCGATGACGGTCATCTGGGTGGCCGGCACTGCCGTTGCTACGATCCGTGCGGTCTCGTCCGGTCTAGACCGCAGGTTGGCGTAACGCTTCTCTGGTCTAATGCGGATGCTCATTGATAGCAGCTTGCCGACCGGCTCTTGTGATTTGTCATTACTGACGGCAATGGGCACCAGATCGCCAGCGGGATCAGAGACGGTTTTGGGTTTCGCCTCGGCCTCGGTTTCTGCCTGGCTAAGGATCCGGGTAATGGTCTCAGCACCATCCTGTAGGGCCAGGCCAAGTGGGGTTAGGCCGTATTCATTGACGATACTGGCATCTGCACCAGCCGACAGCAGTGGGGCGAGCACACGGTCGCGTCGGTGCATAACCGCGATATGGAGGACGGAGCGTCCGGTATCATCGAGTTGGTTTACGTCGCCAACTTCATAAGCAAGCTGCGCAACAGCCGTGGCGTCGTCCAGCAGGATCGCACGGATCATGCTGCCATACGCAATATGGTCGCGTTCAGAGACGACATCGTCTCGCGCGACATATCTAGCGGCCTTGTTTGACATAACGCTCTGGCCCCCATAGCCAGCTTGCTTCACTGCCAATCTGCAATGTCTTTGCGATTAAGCACTACCCCACAAGTGCCAAAATCACGGTTAATACATATAACACGTATCAAGGATATGAAACCCTATCGTAACAAATCTCAGCTTAGAGATTTCTGCATGCCTTGGAATACAAGGGGTAAGGGCTTCTAAACGTTAGCTTGATAGCTTTGACCGCCGGTGCCGTTGACCACTAAGCTGCCGCCAATCACAAAAAAACTGATCGGCGATTCATCAATGCACCACCCAACCGACAGCCACTACAGCGCCGCCCATCTGTCAGCCAACGCAGCGAACTATCAGCCGTTATCGCCCTTGTCCTTCTTGCCAAGGACGGCTGCCATCCATCCGGACCGGATATCAGTGATTGATGGTGATCGCCGTTTCACCTGGGCTGAGACCTATTCCCGGTGTCGTCAGCTTGCTTCCGCCCTAAACCTTGCTGGCATTGGTGCTGGGGATACGGTGTCCGTATTGGCCCCAAACATCCTGGCCGCGTTTGAAGCGACCCACGGTGTCCCCATGGCGGGTGCTGTAATCAATGCCCTCAATGTCCGGTTAGATGCCAATGCGATTGCCTTTATCTTGAACCACGGTGAGGCTAAGGCACTGATTGTCGACCCAGAGTTTGCCGAACTAGCAGAAGAAGTTCTGGACTTAATCGGGCGGCCAATTCTGGTCATTGATATCGATGATCCGTCCCTGCCAAACGCCAAGCGAGTTGGCTCGACGACCTATGAGGCTTTCCTCGAAACCGGTGATCCGAACGCCGAATGGTCGATGCCAGATGATGAGTGGCAGGCAATTGCGCTCAACTACACCTCTGGCACGACCGGCGATCCGAAAGGCGTCGTTTATCATCATCGCGGGGCCTATCTGAATGCGATTGGCAACTCACTGACCTGGCCGATGCCGCATTTTCCCGTCTATCTCTGGACCCTGCCAATGTTTCACTGCAATGGCTGGTGCTTCCCATGGGGCATTACCATGATGGCGGGGACCCATGTGTGTCTGCGCCGGATCGAGGCTGGGGCCATTTATGATGCCATTGCTGATCATGGTGTGACCCATCTCTGCGGCGCGCCGATCATTATGTCGATGATCGTTAATGCAACGGCGGATCAACGCCGTGAGTTTTCACAATCCGTGAAGATGATGACCGCGGCTTCTGCCCCACCAGCCGCCACTTTACGAGAGATGGCCGAGCTTGGGATTGAGGTCACCCATGTCTATGGCCTGACCGAGGTTTATGGACCAGCGACCGTCTGTGCTTGGAAGCCTGAATGGGATGGGGAGAGTATCGAGACCCAGGCCACGATCAAATCCCGGCAGGGTGTGGCGTACCCCGTCCTTGAGGGCCTAGCCGTGCTGGACCCTGAGACGATGGAGCCGGTTCCCGCCGATGGCCAGACAATGGGCGAGATCATGATGCGCGGGAACATCGTGATGAAGGGCTACCTGAAAAATCCGGAGACGACCCAAAAATCCTTTGAGGGTGGCTGGTTCCATACTGGCGACCTGGCCGTTTGCCACCCCGATGGCTATGTCGAGATTAAGGATCGGTCAAAGGACATCATCATTTCCGGCGGTGAAAACATCTCAACTATCGAGGTTGAGGGGGTGCTTTATGATCATCCATCGGTGATGGAGGCCGCCGTGGTGGCACGACCAGATGATAAATGGGGCGAGACGCCCTGTGCCTTTGTCACGCTTAAGCCCGATAGCTCTCTGGATGAGGCCAGCCTAATCGCCCATTGCCGTGAGAACATGGCCCATTTCAAGGCGCCTAAGAAGGTGGTTTTCGGCGAGTTGCCCAAGACATCGACCGGTAAAGTGCAGAAATATGTGCTGCGCGAACGCGCTAAAGAGCTGAATTGAGCCATTTCAGGTATGGCCGGAACGCCGCACCTGTTCACAGTTAAGTGCGTGATGGCTCCGCTCAAACCCGCACTTATGCTACTGTGCGTTAGGTTATTGAGCTGAGCAGAGCTCAATCATCACCGGCATGGCTAGCCGGTGCGGGTAATCCAGGTCTAGGGGAAGGCCATGTCCAGTTTGAATGATGCGCAGGCGCGCGTCTCGGTTCCATCTAACGATCCGTTTGATCCAACCTATGTGGTCCAGCCTGGAACGGGCTTTGACTCTGTGGTTGGCGTCTTCAACCAGTTCTCGCGTGGTTCAGGCGTGATCCTGGGCGATGGCAACTGGGTTCTGACCGCCGCTCACGTGATTTTTGGTGAAGACCCGGTTCAGATGTCGGTCGCGATCGATCTCCCCGAAGGACGCATTGGGATCGGTGTTACTGAGGTAATTATTCACCCAGACTACAATCCTGACCCGCTAACTGGTTACAGCTCTGCCAATGATATCGCATTGCTACGCCTGGCAGAGACTGCGCCAAATGCTGGGGTTGAGCTCTACCGCGGCACAAGCGAGGTCAATTCAACCTTCCAGCTTGTCGGCTATGGCGTTGCTGGCACCGGTAATGGTGGCCAGGTTTCTGTCACTCAAGATCCTGGTAGCGGCCTTACAAAGCGGACGGGTTTCAACACCTATGAGCTGATTGATGGCGCGACCTTACCGAATGGTAACGCTTTCAACGATATCTTTGGCGATCCGACGCCCGACGGTTCTCTGCTGTTCTATGATTTCGATAACGGTAACGCAGAGAACGATGCCTTTGGCTCTCTTGGTTTGGCTAATCTGGGCCTGGGCGAACAAGAGGTTAATTCAACCCAGGGTGATAGTGGCGGACCGACATTCATCAACGGACAGGTGGCCGGTATTGTTTCCGGTGGTTCGACCTTTACTGGTCCGAATTCACCTGATGTTGATGGTCAGCTGAACTCTTCATTTGGTGAGTTCTCTTTCGATACGCGGGTTTCATTCTTCCAAGATTGGATTGATGGGATCGTCGGGAATATCTTTGGGCCCGACCCGGATCCAGATCCAACCCCAGATCCAACCCCAGACCCAACCCCAGACCCAACCCCAGACCCAGATCCAGATCCAACCCCGGACCCAACACCGGATCCGGATCCAACGCCAGACCCGACGCCGACACCGCCGGTGAATTTGTTCCCGCTGCCATTGCCAGGCGTGCCGATTGAGCCGCCGCTCTCTGGGCCGACTGAGAACCCGCCGTCAGATCTGCCGGATGATGAGTTTGTTTACCGCCTGTACAACCAGCAGACAGGCGTTCACATCTACACCTCAAGCGAGGCGGAGCGAGACAACTTCGTCGCCAGTGATCCGAACATCATCTATCTGGCGCCGGTGTTTGAGACGAGCGATCCGTTCTTCCCAGCTTCAGTTGAGGTGTTCCGATACTACAACCCGTTCAACGGCTCTTACCTGTACACGACGACCGACGAAGAGCGCGCCTTTATCTCTGAGAATGTGCCGACCCTGATTAGTGAGGGACCACAGTTCCGGGTCAGCAACTTCCAAGGCCCGGGAATGGATCCGGTTTACCGCTTTTACGAGCCGAAGACCGGTGTCCATTTCTTCACCAGCTCAGAGTCTGAGCGTGAGTTTGTTGAGGCCAATATTCCCGACTATCAGCTGATCGGTGTCGCCTGGTTCTCAGAGTCTCTTTGAGGCCTATTAGCATCCGTTATGTCGTCTTCTGATCAAGCTAAGGCTGTTTCGCCGATTGATGGCCTTCTTGCCTTGCCGCAAGACGACGTGCGCAACCCTGTGCCTGTCATGGACGTGGGCAATCTGTTCACGGCCGACCGGTTGCTGGTGGACGTATTGCGACAGGCGGGCGGGCGCTGGATTGAACCTAGGGCCAAGGCCGTAGGCGCGATCATGGCTGCTGAGGGTGTTGACTGGGCAGAGCGCCGAGAATCCCCAAGGCTTCAGAAGTTTGACCGATCCGGGTACCGGATTGATGGCATCCACCAATCTGATGCTTGGCGCCAGCTAACAGCCACGGCGCGCCAATACGGACTTCACAGCCTAACCGCAGTTGATAACCGCGATGGGGTGCACGCCGCCCGTGCGGCTATGCTCTACACCCTGGGCCAAGTGGCGCCGTCGGTTATTGCGCCAATCTCAGTTACCCATGCTGGCTTTAGTGTTCTGGAGCAAGCTGGCCAGGCCGTTCAGAAGGCATGTTTTCCATCACTGGCTGCTGTTGGTGAGCTGGGTAAATCGGCGCAAGGGTCAGGTGACCATGGCGCATCACTAGGCCTGGCAATTGCCGAGAAACATGCCGTTAGCGCCACTGCTGGCGGTGAGCTCGGTTTTGCGACCATTGCCCAGCCAATATCGGGTCGTGGTGCGGGCGGTGGTGCGGCGTTTGAATTGACCGGACACAAATGGTGGGCGGTAGTACCCCAGGCTGATGCCCTGATCGTGCTCGCGAAAAGCCCGCTAGGCCCCAGCTGTTTCTTGGTGCCAAAACAACGGCCAGATGGCAGTCGTAATCGCATTCAGATCCAAAGTCTGACGCCCGCCTTCACGGACGCACCGGAAGCGGTTGCCTCGTTAGAGTTTCATGGCGCCTTCGCGACCCTAATCGGGGAAGAGGGCCAGGGCTTCGCTGTCATTCACCCAATGCATCAGCGGTTGATGACGGACCAGGTGGTGGTGCTGGCGGCCATTCAGCGGCAGCTTCTGACCCAATTGCTCCACGTTTCGGCCCATCGGACTAAGGGCGGTAAAAGCCAGCTGTCAGACCTATCGGTTAAGCAAACGATCGCTGATCTCTGCCTTGAGGTAGAGGCGGCGATGCGCATGGCAATGCAATTGGCGGGTTGGTTGGACACACCACCAGCGCATCCGCAGCTGCAGTATCTAGGCGCCCTTGCTGCGAAGTATTGGTTGATGCGCCGGGTTCCAATGGCCGTAACCGAAGCAATGGATGTGGTTGGCTTCCACGCCCGCTCAGACCATGATCGTGCCCTGGATTTTGATGGTGCCGCCGCCTTTGTTGCTTTGGTCGATGGTGGGCTGGGGCTAGAGGGTGTGAATGACAGTGTTAGCGGCCAACTCTGCGATGATGCGTTGGCCTTGCTGCGCCAGGACCGCAGCCTTGGTAGCGCCTTAATGAGTTACCTGAAGGGTATCGCCGACGCCCATCCGGTTCTTGGCCTCCATTTGGAGCGCCTGGCGCCTGTTTTGGATTCCGTATCCGATATGGATCAGCGTTATGGACGACGGGCGCTAGAGCTGATCGCCCTGGCGCTTCAGGCTGCTGTTGTTCTGCCTGCTGTGCCGCCATCGATCGGTAGTCTTTTCAATCAAACCCGCCTCGATGCTGATCGCGGGCATAGCTTGGGCTCATCGCCCATGCCTGGTGATCTTGATGAGGTGATTGATCGCCTGCGCTTGCAGGCCGGTTGAATCACGTCATATCTCTCGCTGGGCTTTAGAGTGTTGAAGGTACAGGTCGGCTATGGGGGATAGCGCAATTCGTGTTGATGATATGGGGGCAACCGCCATCGATGAGGATGAGGTTGCCGTCGAAGACCCAAGCCTTCCACCACCTCGCCGGGCCTGGATCGCTGTCTTTTTGGCGCTGCTATCCCCGATATCTGCCTTCCTATACACCGGCACCCCAAGGCTGACCCTGCCATTCATTGCGATCCAAGTACTGTTGGCTATCTGGCTTGTTGCCGGATGGACGGCCAGCTTTGCCGGGTTCTTTGCTTACTTCGCCATCTTTATTGGCCAGGGGCTTATCGGGATGGCCGTGGCCGGTTTTGTCGCCGCCCGGCAGCCACGACCAATCCATCTTGCCCGCTATCAGCGATATTGGATTTATCTGGCTGTCATTATCGCGATTGGTGCTGGTCAACGCGTTGCGGCGTCTGTTGATGGTCCCGCCGTGGTCGGTGTGGAATCAAGTTCCATGTTCCCAACACTTTGGAGTTCCGACCTCGTCTTGGCGACGGGTGGTGAGCTCAATAACTATGAGCCACGGCGTGGGGACATCGTGGTCTATTGGCATCCGCAACAGCCGGGTGAGCGTTGGATCAAACGGATCGTGGCAGTCTCCGGTGATTACCTAACCATCGATGATGGCCAGCTGATCGTGAATGGTGAACCGGTGGAGCGGGTTGATACCGACCCGTATATTTGGGAGCCGCGGCCCGGCTTGCGCCTAACCTTTAAGCGTGCGGTGGAGACCTGGCCGACCGGCCTCGATCCGGAGGAACGGACCGTTGAAACGGTGCATACCGGTTCGCTAACCGGCAATTACCATAACGAAGACAACCTCCGCATCGTCGGTGACAATGTCTATGTGATGGGCGATTACCGGGATAACTCGCTTGATAGCCGGGCCCAGTTTCACGGGTTGCTACCAATTAAGAACATCACCCATCGCGTGGTCGGCATTCTGTACTCCCCGCGTCGGGAGCTGACCATGGTTCCGGTCTACAGCCAGACGGTGACCATTCCGGACGCAGAAACCGCAGAATAGAGCCCGCTCTTGATGCGTGGTTGTGTCTGCAGCTATTGAAACACGACAACCCTAGTTTCATTCAGTTGTGCTATCTCTGGCACCATGGCCAACCGCAACGTAATTCCGCAGCCTCTCTCTGAGGAGATGCCGCCGTTCGACCCAACGATTTGGGCGCGGCCGGACGTCGATAAGACGACGAATTGCTTTGCGTTCGCCGCCGACGATCCTGAGGGTCATGTCGATACCTATGGCCCGCAGCCCGGCGACCGCCAATTCAACTATCTGCGTGAGATATCGGTTAAGGAAATCACCAAGAAGGCGGCTACCGATAACTTCACACCAATCGGCAATGACCCAAAGCAGAAGGCGGGCCACTATCTGGTGTTTCTCGCTGTGTCACCGGGCAATGATTATCATTGGTATCGCCAGATGGCTGATGGCACCTGGTGGCATAAACCTGCCCCGGGCAAGGCGCTCACCAATAAGGATTATGACGGCAACGTCATCACGGACCCCCGCACCGCCAACCGGCGGAACAAGCGCTACCACTACAATAAGTCTGGTGGGTTCTTTCAGGTGCCCTATGGCGGTGTCCGGGTCGGCATCACGCCGGATCGACGTTGGCTGAAAGAGTTTGAGCTGCAGGAGGTTTTGGATCTGGTGGAGTGCCAGCGCCAGCGCCGCACGGAAGAGGCCAAGACAGACTCAAAGCGCAAGAACCGTGAGTTCAAAGAGAAGCGAGCGGAGATTAAAGGGGGCGAACCCCGTAATGCAGCCCATCGCTGGTTACGCAAGGCTTGGCATGCGGTTGAAGATCAAATCGATAAACTGCGCGGTCGGCCACTTCGGGAGCGTTTGAGCGCTGAGGGCCAGTTGGAGGCCTATCAAGAAGAGGTAGCCAGCCAATCCCGTCAGGCGGACCGAACTAGGCGCCGCAATGAGATCCGTGAGTTGAAGCGGCTAATCGACCTTCAAGAGCATCGCGCTATTGCTGGCTTCCGGCCAGACGAGGAGATGGTGAAATACAAGATCAGCCGCCAGAAGGGGCAGCGGCATAGCTTTGTCGTCGCCACTGATGCAGCCCTCGGCAATATCACCTGGGCCTCGATCACCATTGAGGGTCAAACATTGGACGCCAAAGCGGTGCGCGACACCACGGCCCTGGGGTCGAGCCTGTTGGGCTCTCCCGGCCTAACTGGTGATCACACCCCGAATATCGATGGCTGCTTCAATGATCTGGTGGGGCGGGTGTTCCAACCCTTCGACAACAGCATGGCCCGGATTGGTGATGTATCAGCCGGCGTTGAGAAAGCTGCGCTTGAGGTTGTGCATGGCGGCGATCAGCCATCGGCCCCGCACCGACGTCGTCCAAACCGCTAACGGCTCAGGCTTGGCTCAACCAAGCTGCTAACTCAGTCAGGCTGTTAATTCGGGGGCCTGCCTTCTCTTCCGCAGCGTGAACCGTAAGGGCTTTCCAGCCCGCTTGTTCAGCGGCTTTTGTATCCCGATCCGGATTGTCACCAACATGCAGAATGTTTGCTGGCTCTAACCGCAGGCGCTTTGCTGTTGCTTGGTACAGGCCGTCGCTTTTGCTCTTCCCGGTCTTACTGCTGGTGATCAGGTGATCGACCAAGCCTGAGAAACCAAGCTGCTCTAATGCGTGGGTTTGGGCATCATGCGGCCCCTCACTGATGACCAGAACCATCAGATCTTGGTCCTTTGCTGCTTTAAGGGCCTCACCGGCACCGTCAAGCGGTCGCGTCGCTTGATCCAAGCTGAATTGATATAGCGTCAGGCAATGATCGAGGTCTCGAACGCCAATGATTGAGAAGGCATCCAGCAGCTTCTCAAACCTGGCTTCCCGGTACTTCTTTGCAGGCTTGTCGGTGACAAAATGATGGGACTGCGCCTCGGCCAGGATTTCTCCATAGGCCTTCTCAAGCCTTGGCTGGGGGACCCCATAAATCTCACTGATGTAGTCATAGACCGCATCCATGCCCGCCTTTGAGGCACCACGGAAGTCGTGCAGCGTGTCGTCCAGATCGAAACTGATCGCGCTAAGATCGCCCGGCGTCAGGTCATTGAGCGGGGTTGGCAGCGGAATTGTGGTTGGCATGGTGATGCTTATGTTAGCGAGGCAGTCGCGGCGCAGTGAACCTAGCCTAGCGCGGCAACCGGTGCAGTAAATCTCTGCTCCGGTGCCTTCTTGCCGTAGTTGTCGTCATTGGCCGCGTTATCAAGCTCATGATCAAACCGGACAGGTCGTCCCTTCAGGATCATCTGCGTTCTGAAGGCCTGGAGGCGGCATTCGGTATCTAGTCGGGCAAAGATATCGCCCAATTCACGGTCTAGCCGCTCCACCTGGTCTGTCGTTATTAGGCCATGCTTCACCCGTGTGGTTGCAACCCCATCGGTGTGCTGAACACCTGAATGCGCCATGACGGAGGAGAACAGACCCTTCGGGTTCTCTTTAGTGTAGATGTCCTGCTCTCGTGTGCTGCGGTAAAGGAAGTTTTGGCCAAACTCCTTATTGTCGTAGCTCATCATCGCCGGGTCGAAGGGCAGGCCCCAATGGCTCGTGACGCCGCGCAGGATCATCTCCTGGTTGCGCTCATTCTCCACCATGGCGTCATAGCTGATGATCCGGGTGCCAGGCACAACTGACTTCGCGCGATCATAGCTATCGGCGATGTTTTTGTAAGCGGTGATGAATGCGTCGATGTCGTCCCAGCCCTTAGCAAGCCAGCTGTCAAACGCTGCCTTTGGCTCGCGAACCAGGAACACCGGGCGGGCCGTTCTGATGGCGTCATCATTTGGTAGAACGGGGTAGTTAACCTCGTTTAGATCAGGTGTCCCGGTTGCCAGATCGTTGCCCGTCTCCTCTTTGGAGACGATGACCCGGTACCCCTTCTCTTGCGCCTTCGCATAGATCGGGTGGGCCGGATCAGCCAGCGGGCCGTCATAGATGCTGTAATCGGGTTCGAAGGGGCGGTAGTCGCCGCGCGCGCCAGTTCGGGGCTGCATATTGCCCATCAGGGTCAGACGGCTGGTGACGCCAATCATCTGATGCTCAGCCAGCAGGCACATGGTCATGGTCGAGCCACTACGCGGCAGGGCAACTACCATCCGTAGATCGGGCTGGTTAGCGGCATTGGCCGTCCCAGCAACTGTTGGCTCTCTCAAATCCATCTCAGTCGTGGATAATCAGATTTTTGGATGCCCTGATTATCGCCGAACGCGTTGAAAGCCAGTGTTAAAGCTCTGTTGCAATCAACGCTTGTAACCCGGCGGTAGGATCAGTCCTTGGCCTTGATCTGGGCCCTCTAGCTCTGCATCGCTGGATGCGGTTGGCAGCTCAACGCCCATGGCGGCGAAGTCTGGCCGCTGAAGGCTCATCCCAAGGGCGGCCTCAATCCTGGCCGCAGTATTAGGGAAGCGATCGATCAGGGCCTCCACGGCATTTTTCTGGTGCAGTCGGCTCAGGCTGTCTTCATCTAGCCCGGCATGCTGCAGGCCGTCCAGGCTGTCGGCCAGGTCGGGTCGACCGACCAGCTTCTCAATCTCCGCTTCCTGATCGGCCAGGCTGGCGGCAGCGATCTCGATATCCAGCGCTAGCCGGGCCGTTGGGTCCTGCCAGTCTCGCGATCCGCGATAGCCATCGCCGAGCGTATCGCTAAGACTGTTTTGGATAAGGTCCAATTCGGCTTGTGGGGTAGTGGCCAGGATGACGGCGGTGGTTTCAGGTGCCTGGACTGGTTGCTTGGCATAGAGGGCATCAATCCGCTCCCGCACCGCGATGGCCCGGCCGAGTTTCGCACGGTCGGTCAGGTCGAGTTTGGTGTCGCCATCGGCCGTGGTCTCTAGTGCTAGCTGGCCATCGGCTGTTTCACCATCGGTGAATAGGGCCTCAAACTGTTGCTTGAGCCCGGCATGGGCCTCACCGAAGGCGATGACCGCCTTGCCAATCTGGGGATCCTGACGACGGTTCTCAAATGTCGTAACCGCGTCCAGTTCAGCCATGATGTCATCGCTGATGATCAGGCCCGCCGCGCTTGCTGCATCGCCATTTGCGGTGCCGGGCAGGATTAATGCGCCACCTTCCGCCGGTACGGCGCCCTCAATGGTCGGCTCAGTATCTGAGCTCTGCATCAGGCGCAGCGCGTCCTGAACATAGGTAAGGCGCTCGGTTGGGCTGCTGATGAGCTTGGCCTGCTGACCTATTTCCGCGAGTGGGGCGGTTTCGCTTAAGGCGGTCATTGTCTGTTGAAGCCGCGGACGGATTTGACGATCAATGGTCAGATGCTTCTGGAAGTCATCACTGACTGCCTTTGGTCCCACAATCTGATCATCGATCAGGCTAAGTGTGACCGCGGTATCTTGGGCAAAGCGCTGCATCGCCGCCGGGTCCGGATCAGCCAACAAGCCAGTCACCGGGTCCTGGTCTTCTTTAAGGCCTGCCTTGGCTAGGCTGGGTGATACTTCACGCAGCTTATCGACGGCGTTAATGAGGTCATCCAGATGGGCCGTATCTGCCAGTGGACCATTGGAGGGCAGCACCAGTATCTGCTGGCTGCGCTTGGCGTATTTCGCCGCTTCAGCCATTAAATTCTGCAGCGCTTTATCAGCCTCGGCGCCATCTGCGCGGATGGCTTTAAATTGGTTTGTTGGCTCAGGGTGGCGAAGCTGGCCCAGCATATGCTGCTGAACTGTCCGGGCGGCCTCAACCACCGACATCTCCAAATCCTGACCTAGGCGCGATTTATCGTCGTCCTGTCGTAGGCGGTCCGCAGCCTCCCGCAACTCATCCAGCGCATTGCTAAAACCGGCCAGGCTGCTGCCTTGATACGCGGTTCGAAGGTCAAAGCCACTGCTGGTTAAGGGATCAAAATCGGGGAGGGGGGCCAGATTGGGTGAGGACATAATGCCGGGAGCGTTGTTGGTGTTTTTGATATTCGCTGTTCGCATGGCAGCCATGATACGCTACGGCCCGTATTAGAAAGTGACCATGCTTGTTTCACCGCAAGCGCTTGCGGGATGTTTTGAGGGGTCAATCGGGGCGATGGTCGAGCTTGATCAACAACAAAAGCTCAGACGGGCGATTGATGAGGGGCGCCTTTACGCCCGGCATCAGCGCATGGCCCAGATCGGTGCCCTGGCGAATGATACGGTAGACCGTGCCGCCTTCTCTGTTGAGGATCTGGCCAGCCGGTCCTTGCTGGTGAACTGGGCAGAGGATAGGGACTTCGAGGTCTACCTTGATGAGATTGCCAATCTCTCAATCCGGTTACCTGGCCAGGACCGGGAAGCGCCACCGGTGGTTATCGGCGGCCATATCGACACGGTTACCGAGGGGCATCCCTTTGACGGTCTAACCGGCGTGCTAATCGGCCTAGAGGTACTTGAGGCCATTCAAGATAGTGGCCTGGAGCTTCAGCGCTCAATCGAGACTATCGCTTGGAGCAATGTCCAGGGCGACCGTTTCCCACCGGCCCTCATGGGGGCACAGGTGAAGGTGGGCATGCTGTCACTTGAGGCCTGCAGGGCCTTGGTCGATGAGCGTGGCATCCGGCTTGATGACACGTTGGAGCGGATGTTTGAGACTTTCTCATCCGCCCTACCGCGATCCCGGCTAAACCCGATTGCCCAGTATCTTGAGCCGATGTTCGATGCCGGGCCCAGCCTTGCCGATAGCGATATGACCTTGGGCATTGTTGACGGTGTCGATGCCCATGGGGTGTTGAAGCTGCGGCTTGCTGGCCGGTCCAGCCCGGTTGGGGCAACGGATCGGGAGCATCGGCGCGATCCCCTAATCGGCGGCATGCAGCTCGTCGCGGCACTTGAGGGGTTGGTTAATGAATGGTCGACCGATGATCAGCCACAGATCCGCTCAGCGGTTGCCAAGCTGAATATCGACCCGTTCTTACCGGGCTCGGTGCCGGCACGGATCGCCATCGATTGGTCTGTCTATATGGGGAATGAGGATCGGTTGAAGGCGTTGCTTGAGGCCGCGCAGGAATTGGTCATGAACCTCTCTGTTGAGGGCGATTGGCGCGTTACTGTTGGTTGTGACATCAAGCAACTTCGCGGGTACCAACCGCTTGATGAGAAACTCTCAGATCAGCTTCGGCGTGAGGCGAAGCACGCTAGCCTTCGATGGACCGATGTGACCTGCGGCCGTTCTTCCACTGTAGGGGTGTTGGCGGCAGCGGAGATACCAGCGGCCGCGATCATGCTGCCCAACCGAAGCTATCTTGGCATTGATCGAAATCGATCTTTGGCTAAGCCAGATCTAGGGCATGCAGCGAGGTTGATCGGCGCTGTTGCGTTCGATCTGGCAAATCAAGGTGATGGTTAGAACTGTGTTGGCTAGGCGCCCGCTACTGCCGCAGCACCGGCGGCTGGGGCATTTGCTGCCAGTGGCGGTGTGTCCACCACCATGGCCTGAAGGCGGTCCTTGGCGATCTTGGCCAGCTCACTCAACGCTGTGATCCGCTCAAGCTTCGGCGGGTTCTTTAGGCGATTGGTGAGTTTGCCGTGAATCTCATTGGCGCAGACATTGTGACACGCGCAAAGGAATGGATAGCCAAAGGTCTCTTCATAAACCTGGCTGGCGTCACGCACATCAGCCTGTTGCTCTGGTGAGAAGCGCCGGAAATAGAGGCCGTTCTTACGGTTCTCCAGATCATCTTGGCGGGCCAGCAGTTCCATCTGATCTTGCGTACACGCACGGTCGACGGCATCCACCATAGCCTGGTGAAGTGATGCCACATCACGGAAAGGCGCGGCGGTCCATGCCCGCTCAGCGATCCACGGATCGTCGATCTCATCAAAAATCGGGCGAAGCGCGGCCACAAAGTCGTCCTTGGGCATCGCGTTCAGCGCGGCGATTGAGATTTTGGCCACCATGGGATGGGGCATGTTGATCGTCTCTCTCATCAAGCGGCGGGTGATGTCCTGCCGATATTCTGTACTCTTGCAAGTGACGGGCCGGTTAACGCGCCGCACTTTACGTGAACTGGAACTTCACCAATCAAGCCGGTTTCATACAAGCAAGATCGGCGGTTAAGATTTCTTTTTGTGGGTAAATGGTGTTTTGAGTATCCATTGCCAATCAAATGCTTAGCGCTTAGGTCGCGACATGCCCGCCACGCATCTCAGCGAGTCGGGTTCCATCATCGGTGGCCTCAACATTTTGCTAAGTCGCGAAAATAGTGGGCTGATTCGTAGGCCGCAAGGAAACTAGCTAAGCAGAAATTGCACGGCAGATAGGACCGCAGTCGCAATCAGGATGACAAGTCCGGCGAAAGCAAGGTTGGGGCTGGCCATTAAGCGCCATGCGGGCACCCGGAACAGGCCTGCGCAGACCGCCACACTCAATGATGAGACGGAGCACATGGTGCCAGCCGACCATGCAGTGAGGGCAGCACCCATCAGCACCAGATCGTTCAACGGCGCTAGGCCGATGGACGGTCCCTCCGCCGTCATAGCCGCAAGCATCACCGCCGTTGGGATCATTGGGTGTAGCCCCAGTAATGACGGTAGCGCGCAAAGCAGGATCAGGCCCAGTATGGCCAATGGTACTGGCTGGCTTCCGATATGGTCCCGAATGATGTCGCCAGCGAAGGTCAGCTCGGCCGCCATCGCAGCCAAGGTCATGGCGGCAACGACAATAATCAGATC
Source organism: Alphaproteobacteria bacterium SS10 (assembly GCA_019192455.1). Lineage (NCBI taxonomy): Bacteria > Pseudomonadati > Pseudomonadota > Alphaproteobacteria > Alphaproteobacteria bacterium SS10. Next base: position 146,072 of record JAHCML010000006.1, on the reverse strand, counting down.
ATCGAAACCAGACCCCATCCGTTTATAGGTTTGGGTCAGTACAAGCCTTGCCCCACCAGTACGGCCCATCATCAGGGCCATGCAAAGGGGCGGCACGGCCAAGACAATGACCTCTAAGGTGGAGAGTGGGGTTAAGGTGGATGTCGCCACAACGGCAGCGCCGAGGCTGGCGAGCAATCCGGCAACCGGTACCAGGGCCTTAAGGCCATCCAGCCATCCCCAATGAAACCCTTTCACCCGCCCAAACAGGGTGATGCTAACGGTTAGTGAAAGGGCGGCGATCACCAGACCCACCGGCGCAATCTGTATCAGCGCGGTATCGGGCAGATAACTGCTGGCGAGCGCCATGGCGACAAAGAAGGGTGACCATAGTGGCGCCAGGTTCATCCCGCGCAGGGCGGCAAGGCCAAACCGCCGCCGTTCTTGAAGATCAGCATCGGCGGGCACAACGGCCGACATAATGGGAAAGCTGCCGGTGTTTAGCACCGCCCCAAATCCATGACTGCCGAGTGTGATGCCATCGGCGCGCCTACCCGCGGGGAGGGCCGCCAATCGTCGGCGGCTTAGGCGAACCCGCGATTGCCGATCAGCGGTTGCCCGCAAGAGATAGAGCGCGGGTAGAAAACCAGCGAACAGTAAGGCCCTTGCTAACCCGTCGATCAGGCTCTCAACGCCGGCCCCGCCGGTAAGCAAAATCGCGAGACAGAACCCAGCGGCCAGCGTACCGACAAGCAGGGCAGAACGCCCGGCCATCGGCATCGCTAAAGCGGTTAGGATTAGCAGCCCTGCGCCACCAATCGGGCGTAGCGCCGCTGAGGCGAACTCACCTGTACTAGGGCTCAGCCGTAGTAGGATGATCAATACCTCAAGCAGGCATAACGCCAGAAACAGGCGTTGCGCCAATTGCTCGTTGGTTATGCCGGTCTCGGTATCGCTGGTCGCGCTCAAGCGTAGACTTGCTTGTAAAGGTCCACGATCTCCCAAGCGGCGGGTACGCGTGGGTTATTGTTCGGGCTGCCGCTGGCCAGGGCTTGTTCCGCCATGGTGTCTAGCAGGCTGTTCCAGCGCTCATCATCAATGCCGTAGGCTTCGGGCGTTGGTACCTCGAGATCAGCATTAAGCTGGCGCAAGCCGTCGAGGAGTTTGGATCCCGCCAGCTGGTCGGCATCATCCTCATTTGCCCAACCCATGACCCGTGCACAATCGGCATAACGGGGCAGGGCCGCATTCAACGAATACTCTGTCACCGCAGGCAATAGCATGGCGTTTGATAGGCCATGCGGCACATGGAAATGGGCGCCGATTGGGCGGCTCATCCCATGGACCAATGCCACTGAGGAGTTGGAGAACGCCATGCCAGCCAAGTTGGCGGCCAGCATCATGCCTTCACGCCCCTCTTTATCCTTCGGCTTAAAGCAGGCATCGCGCAGGTGATCGGCAACCAGGCGCATGGCGCGTAACGCCAGCATGTCGGTATAGGCGCTGGCCTTCTTGCTGACATAGGCCTCAATTGCGTGGGTTAGGGTGTCGACGCCGGTGTCGGCCGTCAGGCGCATCGGCTTATCGAAGGTGAGGGTGTAGTCGACGATGGCGGCGGTGGGCAGGGCGGCCATTCCCATGATCAGCATCTTCTCATCGGTCGCCGTATCGGTAATGACCGTGAACTTCGTCGCCTCCGACCCAGTACCGGCGGTGGTTGGAATGCAGATGACCGGCAGTGCCTCCATATCGGCGCTGTTTGGGACCTTCCAATCGCGCATAATACCGCTCTCACCGGCTTCGCGGGCGGCATGGATGATGGTCATGGCCTTCGCGGTGTCCATTGGGCTGCCGCCACCAAAACCGATCAGGCAGTCAAACTCGCCTGCCAGCATTAGATCAACACCGGCATAAACCACATCAGTGGTTGGGTCAGGCACGGTTTCATGGAAGATGGCGAACTCAATACTCGCCTTCTGGAGCGGGGTCGTTAGGCGCCGCATCAATAAGTTATCCGCCAAGAAGGGGTCGGTGACGATCAGCGGTTTGGACACGCCAAGGCGGCGCATCACATCGGTGATCTCAGTCAGTGCATCAGCGCCGATCAGCAGCTGCTGTGGGCCCAGGATTGTGACGGACATGGGCTGGTTTCCCCCAATTTGTGATGGTGACTAGCGGTCTGGTTCGGTCATGGCGCCGCTATTCTTCAACCGGGGCAAGGTAAGCGCTGGCGCGTTGCTTGCATAGTCCATCACGTCGAACATCTGTCCTCTTTGTGCTGAAATGCCTGAGGCATGGTAGGATTAGGCCGTTATGACGTTTTCGCTTCTGGCGTATGACAACCAAACCGGCGCCGTCGGCCTCAGCAGTGCGAGCTGCTGGCCCGCGATTGGCGGCATTGTGCCAAGGTTCCGCCCCGGCGTTGGGGTGGTGGCCACCCAGCATTTCGCCCATCTGCTGATGGCGGAGACAATGTTGGACGAGCTTGCCGGTTCAAAAGGCCCAGACCATCCAGGGCACCTTGCCAATAGCATTGAGAATTTTGCCCCGGCCAACCGGCAATATGCCTATGCCACCTTTAAGGGGCAGCTGTTTGGATGGACCGGTGATCACTGTACGCCGCTGGCGGATCACTTGGCTGATGGCGATTGCCTGGCGATCGGCAATATGTTGGCTAATGACCAGGTGCTGCCTGCCATGGTGGAGCGGTTTAATACCACCACTGGGCCCTTGGCTGATCGGCTACTGAGTGCGTTGATGGCCGGTGATGCCATGGGTGGGGATAAGCGGGGGCGCATGTCCGCCTGCTTGCAGGTTTGGTCGCCTGACTATCCGGATATTGATGAGTGCCCAATCGATTTTCGGGTCGATCTGGATGAGCGGCCCGTCGCGACCCTAACGGAAATTCTGACCGAGTATCGGGCCAAGCCACGGCCAATGCCTTGGCGGCCCTCACCGGGTCTGACCGATGCGGGCCGCTAGGTCTTAAAGTTACTTACTGCCCAATTATTTCATCGTTGGGATAACGAACTCAGCACCTGAGCGGATGCCGGTTGGCCAACGTGAGGTGATGGCCTTCTGACGGGTGTAGAAGCGCACGCCCTCAGGCCCATGCATGTGATGATCACCGAACAGGGATTTCTTCCAACCACCAAAGCTGTGGAACGCCATTGGCACCGGGATCGGCACATTCACACCGACCATCCCGATATTACAGCGACGGCTGTATTCGCGGGCGGCATCACCGTCCCGGGTGAAGATGGCCGTGCCATTGCCGTATTCGTGTTCATTAACCAGCTTCAACGCTTCTTCGAAGTCATTGGCGCGGACGACCGACAGGACGGGGCCGAAGATTTCTTCCTTATAGATCGTCATGTCCGGGGTGACATTGTCGAACAGGCAGCCACCGATGAAGTGGCCATTCTCGTAACCCTGCATTGAGAAGTCGCGGCCATCGACGACCAGGTCGGCGCCTTCCTCGACACCCTTATTGACGTAGCCCATGACCTTATCGCGGTGCTGGCGCGTGACCAGCGGGCCCATCTCAACTTCTTCATCCATGCCGGGGCCGATTTTAAGGCCACGAACCCGTGGGGTGAGTTGCTCAACCAGCTTATCGCCAGCCTCACCAACGGCCACAGCCACTGAAATCGCCATGCAGCGTTCACCAGCCGAGCCATAACCAGCGCCGATTAGGGCGTCGGTGGCTTGCTCAATATCCGCATCTGGCATCACCACCATGTGGTTCTTAGCGCCGCCAAGCGCCTGAACCCGTTTCCCGGTCGAGGTGCCGGTTGTGTAGATGTACTCAGCAATTGGCGTGGAGCCGACAAAGCTGATCGCCTCAACATCGGGATGATGGAGTAGGGCATCCACGGCTTCTTTATCGCCCTGGACCACGTTGAACACACCATCTGGCAGGCCTGCTTCCTTCAGCAACTCGCCAAGGCGGATGCTGATAGTTGGGTCGCGCTCAGATGGCTTAAGGATGAAGGTGTTGCCGCAGGCGATTGCCATCGGGAACATCCACATCGGGACCATTGCGGGGAAGTTGAACGGGGTGATCCCCGCAACGACGCCCAGAGGCTCGCGGGTGGTCCAGGCATCAACGCCACTACCCACCTGCTCGGTGTACTCACCTTTGAGAAGCTGCGGAATACCGCAAGCATACTCAACAACCTCAAGGCCACGCACCACTTCACCCATGGCATCTGAAACGGTTTTGCCATGCTCAGTGGTGATCATCTCGGCCAGTTCGCGATGGTTGGCCTCGATCAGTTCCTTGAACTTGAACATCACCCGGGCGCGGCGTAGCGGCGTTACCTCACGCCACTCTTTATATGCCTCGGCGGCATTGGCGACGGCCTTATCAACCTCGGCGGTTGAGGCGAGGTCCACCTTGGCGACTGGTTCACCAATTGCGGGGTTGAAGATATCGGCTTGGCGACCGGAGGCGCCAGCGGCGACCTGACCATTGATCCAATGGCTGACAGTGCGGCTCATGGTATGAAAACCTCCCTTGAAGACTATGGTTTGTCCCCGATTAACAAGGGCAGCAATAGATTGCAGCGGCCCCAAGGTGCTGTCGGGTTGTCATTAGTTATTGTCGTATATTGCTCAGCCCAGAACTTGGCTGTTCAAAAACAAACGCGCCCACTGAGATAAGGTTTTTCAGCGCCGCTTACCAGATACTTTAACGTTCCCAAATCTACGCTGCGCTGCAACATGGCGAATGCTTGAATGCAAACGAATTTTGCGATAGTCACCCTGCCTTAAGTTTTTGTTTTCTCATGGCTAGCGCCGTCGGATGAATCAGCACTTTCTGGGCATTTTAGACGGCAGCAGCCCAATAATTCGAACAGCGGCTGGACTTTGAAATCGGCGTAAATTTGATGTCGATCAAGGTCAGTTCTGTCAGCCGGTGGCACATCCGTTGCCCGGTTGTTTGACCAAAGAGCAGGGAGGTCTGAAAGCTCATGGTTCACAAAAATCTCCGTAAACTGGTCGGTGGCGTTGCTGCTATCGCCATGGTTGGTGCACTGGCCGCTACGGTCGCACCATCCGAAGCTCTGGCGAAGAAAGTTCGCTGGGCTGTTCCAATTTCTTTTGCTTCGACCCTGACCGCCCTTGGCGACACCCTTCCTTGGGTTGCTGAGCGGATCAACGAAGTGTCCGGCGGCGACATCACCTTTGAGGTGTTTGAGCCAAACAAGCTGGTCCCTGCACTCGGCATCTTCGACGCTGTGTCTGAAGGTAAGATCGACGCTGGTTACTCCTGGATGGGCTATGAGCAGGGCAAAATCCCCGCTTCCGCTCTGTTCGGTGCGACCCCATTCGGTCTTGAGCCAATTGAGTACGCTTCCTGGATGTACTTCCATGGCGGCAACGACCTCGTGAAAGAGCTCTATGAGCCCTTCAACGTCTACCCAATCTATTGCGGCACCATCAGCCCAGAAGCGGCTGGTTGGTTCACCTTCCCGATTGAGAGCGTTGAGCAGTTCAAAGGCCTGAAGTTCCGTGCTGCCGGCCTCGGCGGTAAGATCATGCAGGAAATGGGCGCTTCCGTGACCGTTCTGCCAGGTGGCGAGCTGTACCAAGCCCTGGAGAAAGGCGTTCTGGACGCTACCGAATTCTCCCTGCCAACGGTTGATAAGCAGCTTGGCTTCAGCCAGGTCGCGAAGTTCTACCACCTGCCAGGTTGGCACCAGCCATCCACCAGCCAGTTCCTTTATGTGAACATGGATAGCTGGAAAGAACTGTCGGCTACGCAACAAGCCCAGATCGAGACCACCTGCATGGCTGGCGTGATCTATGCTGCGTCCCGCGCTGAAGCACTCCAAGGTGCTGTCCTGACCGAGTTTGAAGCCGATGGCGTTACCGCCGTTCAGCTGCCAAACGACGTTCTGGCCGCCCTGCGTGAGACCGCTGACGTTGTGTTGGATCGCGAAGCTGAGAAAGACCCACAGTTCAAGCGTATCCTTGAGAGCATGCGTGCCTTCCAGGCTGAGCATGCCCCATGGAAGCGTCTTGGCTATCTGCCTCGCGACTTCGGCGCTAACTAATAACGCCGGGGCCTAATAACTGGCCTTCCAACAACACTAGTAAGGGATTGAAATCAGTGGCCTCTGACGTCTCGCCAGAACAATCCACTGGTCAATCGCAACCGAACAGCCCGGCCGCGCCAGACGCGGCCGGGTTTGTTCTGCCGACGACCATGGTTTCGCGTTTTCTCGATGGGTTGATTGACCGGATCGGTCATCTCGCCTCGTGGATTTGGATCATCCTCGTCGGTGTGATCATCTTCCAGGTGATCCTGCGTTACGTTTTTAACCAGGGCTCAATCATGCTGGAGGAGATCCAATGGCACATGTATGCCGTTGGTTTCATGATCGGGCTTTCCTACGCCATCGTTCATGACCGGCATGTCCGGATTGATATCGTTTATGAGAAGTTTCCGCCGCTGGCCAAAGCATGGGTCGATGCGATCGGTATTCTTGTGCTGCTGCTACCATTCCTGATCTTTGTGTTCTGGAATGCTTTTGCTTTCGTTGAGTCATCCTACGAATCCAACGAGGTCTCGATTGCCCCTGACGGCTTGCCTTACCGTTGGGCGATTAAGAGTTTCATCATCATTGGCTTTGGCCTGATGATCTTGGCCGCGCTGTCCCGTTGGACCCGTGCTGCGGCCTATATCATTGGTTGGCGCGCGACACCGGGTACCCCGGCAACGCCCCATGCCAATGACCCGCCCGCCAATCCTAAAGACCCCATTCCCCACGAACATGATGGGGAGTTCGGTTAATCACGACCGACCCAAATTCACCGGCCTAAATCAAACCCGGCCGTCGCAACAACGCCCGTGGCTGCAGGTCAGCCCAACCAAACCGGAACACCCAGGATGCTAGAGCAGTACGAAATCATTGTGATCGTGATGTTGAGCGCGTTCATCCTGACGCTCTTCACCGGTTTTCCAGTTGCTTGGCTGCTGGGTGGTTTGTCGTTCATCTTCGCCGGTATCGGTGTTTATGGCGCTGAGTTCTACGACCTCGACACCTATTTCATGAATGATTGGTCGCGCTTTGGCTCGATCGTCGACAGGGTTTGGTCGTTGATGGAGAACTGGGTTCTCGTCGCCTTGCCCATGTTCATCTTCATGGGCTTGATGCTTGAGCGATCGGGCATCGCCGAGAACCTGATGCAAAAGTTCATTCAGGTTTTTGGCCGGTTCCGCGGTGGCCTGGCACTTGCCGTGGTGATCATCGGTATCCTGCTTGCCGCCTCTACCGGCATCGTTGGCGCCTCGGTGGTTCTGCTGGCCGTGCTGTCCATGCCGATCATGCTGCAGCAGAACTATTCCAAGGCGTTCTCATCTGGCGTCTGTGCCTCGGCTGGTACGCTGGGCATTCTGATCCCGCCATCGATTATGCTGGTGATCATGGCCGACCAGCTGTCACTGTCGGTTGGTAACCTCTTCATGGGGGCGCTGGTTCCAGGCGTTATGCTGGGCCTGCTCTACATCACCTATATCCTGGTGGCCGCGAACATTAAGCCGAACCTGGCGCCGGCCCCGACCGGCCTGCCACCGATTACTGGCAAGCTGATCTTTGAGACCCTGCTGGCCGTTGTGCCGCCGATTGTTCTGATTTTGGCGGTTCTTGGCTCGATCTTCTTCGGTATCGCAACACCGACCGAGGCGTCGGGTATTGGTGCCTTTGGCGCGACCGTGCTCGCCTTCGCCAATAAGAAACTAAATTGGAAGGTGATTGATGAGGTTGGGCGGCAGACCATGCTGACCACGGCCTTCATCTTCGGCATTTTCCTCGGCGCTAGCGCCTTTGCGTTGGCCATGCGTTGGCTCGGCGGTGATGCGTTCATTGAGCACGTGCTGACCAGCCTGCCGCTGCCAGATGTCGGCATCGTCGTGTTCATCCTGTTCCTGGCATTCCTGGCCGGTTTCTTCCTTGATTGGCTTGAGATCACCTTGATCTTCCTGCCGCTCATGGCGCCGGTTGTGGCTGGCCTGGACCTCGATGTGCTCGGCCTTGGTGGCGAGGATCAGCTGTACTGGTTCGTGGTTTTGTTTGCGGTCAGTTTGCAGACATCGTTCCTAACACCGCCGGTGGGCTTCTCGCTGTTCTATCTCAAGGGGGTGGTGCCCCCTGGAGTGACGACCATGGACATCTATAAGGGCATTATCCCCTTCGTCCTGTTGCAGCTGACAGCGATTGCTTTGGTCTTCTTCTTCCCCGACTTGGTGCTGTGGTTACCTGAAGTCGCTTATGGCTAGTGAAGAACTGATCTCACGCTTGGGGATTGCAGTTGCGCTTGTAGGTGTGGGGGCCTACAAAACGCGCATTGTCGGCTGGATCGCCGATAAGCCATCTCCCCCCACACTGATCCCTAACGGGATCCAAGGTTCGAACCATGACCCTTATCGCTGGATTGCCCGACCGCTCGCAGATTGCCGAGGTTGCCGCCCGTACGCTGCTTGAGATTGAAGCGGTGCACTTCAACGCTGAAGAGCCCTTCACCTTCACCTCAGGTAAGAAGAGCCCGGTCTACATCGACTGCCGGAAGATCATCGCATTCCCGCGCGCTCGTCAGCTGCTGATGGACTTTGCCGTCACCACGCTTATCCGCGATGTGGGCGTTGAGAGCTTTGATTGCATTGCTGGTGGTGAGACCGCCGGTATCCCGTTCGCCGCTTGGCTGGCTGAGCGGTTCAATCTGCCGATGTGCTATGTGCGCAAAGAACCAAAGGGCTTTGGCCGGATGGCGCAGATTGAGGGTGATCTGCCAGAGGGGGCTCGCACTCTACTTGTGGAAGACCTCACCACCGATGGTGGTTCTAAGGTTCGGTTCGTCGATGCGCTGCGCCAAGCGGGCGCTGAGGTTAACGACACCTTCGTTATCTTCCATTACGGCATCTTTGACGCCAGCCTGAACACCATGGCTGAGCTTGAGATTAAGCTCCACTCACTTACCACCTGGTGGGATGTGCTGAAGGTTGCGAAGGAAGAGAAGTATCTCGACAGCAATACGGTTAAGACCGTTGAGGCCTTCTTGAAAAAGCCTGTGACCTGGTCAGCTGAGCATGGCGGCAAAACCGACTAACGTCGCGTTAGCTACCACCGGTACTGCGGGCCGATAACTCAGGCTCCAGGCGCAGTTTCATCGATAGTAGGTGCAGTAGGTCACGTAGGGATACGAGGCCTAAGAACTCGCCATCATGCATCACCATTAGGCTTGCCGCGCCGGACTGGCGCATGCGGTCGATGGCGTCCGCTGCGTCGGCTTGCGGATCGATGATCGTATTATGGGTAACGGCGGTTATATAGTCGCCCACCGTTCGCCAGGGCCATTGGCCCTTATCCGTCCCGCGAATGGCGTCCACCGATACCTGACCGATTAGGCGCCCATTCTCAACCACCGGAAACACCTTCATATAGTGCTGGTAAACGTAGTCGTTGATGAAGTCTTCAATCGACAGGTCGCGGGTGACCGTCACCACATCGGCGCGCATAAACCGGCTAACCGGATGCCCGGTAAAGACCGAATGGGCCGTTGCGTCGCGTATGCTATTCTCAGCGGCGTTGGTGATGAAGATGGCGAGCAGGAAGCCCCAAAGGCCGCCCAACAGATTGCCATCCATCACCTGTGCGGTCCCCCAGACGGCCAGCAGGAATGCCAGCGCTGACCCGGCATGGCCAGCCATTCGGGTCGCCCATAAGCGGTCCTTACGCCAATGCCAAAGGGCGGCCCGTAACACCCGACCGCCATCGAGCGGAAAGGCCGGGATCATATTGAAGATCGCTAGGGCCAGATTAACCACGATGAGATAGGCGGCGAGGGTACTGATCACCGTCTGCTCACGATATCCACCAGCAACATGGAACCCGAAATAGAAGACGCCGGCCAAGGCGACCGACATGGCGGGACCAGCTAAGGCCATGAGCAACTCATGCTTCGGAACCTGGCGCTCTTCATCCATATCGGCGACGCCGCCAAAGATCCAAAGCGTGATATCGCCGATCCGCATTTTGAAGTAATGGGCAACGAGGGCGTGCCCAATTTCATGCATGACGATGGAGAAGCAGAGGCCGATCAGCCCGGCGATACCCATATGCCAATAGGTTTCTGGCGGCAGGCCAGCATAGGCGGACGGGAAGTAATTCACCGCCAGGGTCCACATGATTAGGGCAGAGAGAATAAACCAGCTAATATCGACATGAACGTCGAAGCCGTAGAGGCGGAAAATCGTTATCCGATAGCCCAGCATATTCTCGGCATTCCCCCGATCCAGCAGAACCGCCAGCCAATCATGACCGGTATGGGTGCGGGTGCCTTGGGCACCCTTTTGGTGCACCGCGACATGAGTATGGCGTGCATATGGGGAATCGGAAAGCTCCATCTGACCAAGCTTGCTCACCTGGTGATGAAGGTTCCGTGAATAGCGGCAGAGGCTGTCAGGCTAACGCCGCGGTAATGCTTCGTTTAGACGGGCAAGATCACGGTAATGGACAGGCCGCCGCGCGCGCTCTCATCCAGCAAGATATCACCACCATGGCGGCGGATGATGTCCCTAGCGATGGTGAGCCCGAGGCCAATGCCGCCGGTTTCCACATTGCGCGATGGGTCGAGGCGCATAAACGGCTTGAAGACATCCTCACGCTGATCGGCGGGGATGCCGGGGCCATTGTCATCAATCGCAATGATGACCCGCTTTGGTTCTCTGGTCAGGGACAGCCAGCACGCGGTGCCATAGCGGCCCGCATTGGTTACCAGATTGGTTAATGCGCGCTTCAATGCCATTGGCCGGACGGGAAGCCGGATGCCCGGGTCAACGCGTTCATGCATCTCCACGCCCTGGCGCCTGGCATCATTGGCGATCTCTTGAACCATGGTTGAGAGATCGGTGTTGCTGGTGTCCTCACCACCCTCACCACGGGCAAAGGCGAGGTACCCCTCAAGCATTGTGGCCATCTCTGTGAGGTCACTGCGCAGATCATCGACCTCTTCCTCATCACCCATCATCTCAAGCTGCAACTTCATCCGGGTTAGCGGGGTCCTAAGGTCATGGGAGACACCGGCGAGCATCGTTGTGCGCTGTTCGATCTGGCGGATCAGCCGGTCGCGCATGACCATAAAGGCGATACCAGCCTGGCGAACTTCATCCGCCCCCTCAGGCTTAAACGTCTCCGGCAGTTCGCGGCCTTTACCGAAGGCCTCTGCCGCATGGGCAAGCCGCCTAATCGGTCTGATCTGGTTGCGCATGAAGATGATGGCGATTGAGAACAGCAGCACCGATGATCCAACCATCCAAAGGATGAAGACATAGATGGTGGAACTGAAGAACCGGCGCAGCGGTGCGATGACCCGCAAGACGCCATCATCAAGCTGGATGCTGATCTCAACCCAGTCCTGGGCAAACCAAGGATCGACCCGGAAGCTGTATGGGATCTTCTCGGCAATTGATTGGTTCAGCCATCGGCGGAGATAGGGGTCCCACCATTCGCGCGGTGATGTTGGGTCAATGGTGGCATTGGGGGTGTAGGAGAAGAGCAGGGCCGTGCTATCAGCCGCCAGGTCAAACAGGCGCTGTTGGTTTGCCGGTGAGGGATCACGCTCAAGCTCGCCAACGACCAGGGCGATCTCACCCGCAACGGCTTTTGAGAGACGCTCAGAGATGGTGTCCCAGTGCCGGTCATAGAAGACGATAGTTGCGATCATCTGCACCAGGACGACCGGTGTCACGATGATCATTAGGGCACGCCCAAACAGCGTGCGCGGCAGGATCTTCTTCAGCCAGGATCGGGGGCGCCGCCGAACCGTTAGCGCATGCTCGTAATAGCCAAACTCCCCAGGCGTTGGGTCGCCAGGCTTTGTAGGGTTATTGGGCTTATCGCTATTCGCCAGGGCGGAGGACATAGCCTTCCCCTCGAACGGTCATCAGGAAGCGCGGGTTTTTGGGATCAACCTCAACCTTCCGGCGTAGGCGGGTGATCTGGACATCGATAGTGCGGGTATTACTGCCCATATCAGCCCCATCGCCAAGTTCTTCCCGCGAGACAATTTCGCCTGGTCGCTTGGCCAACGCGCGCAACAGCTTGGTCTCGGTCTGGGTTAGGCGGACGGTTTCATCCTCACCGATCAGTTCTTCACGATCCGGGTTGAAGACCCAGCGACCAAGCCGGACTGGACCCTCGCTTACCGTTTCAGCTGGCGCCGGTGGTGGCGCTGAACGACGTAGGATCGAGTTGATGCGAAGCAGAAGTTCCTTCGGCTCAAATGGCTTGGGCAGGTAATCATCGGCACCCGCCTCTAGCCCTTTAATCCGATCCTCTGCTTCCGCCCGGGCGGTGAGCAATAGAATGGGCAAGTGCTGGTGGTCGGCAGACATACCGTCGCCGCGCCGGATGGCGGCCGTCAGGTCCGTGCCATCTTCGCCCGGCATCATCACATCTAGTACGGCTAGGTCGAATTGTAGGCCGCCGAACTGACGACGGGCTTGCTCGGCATTCTCTGCCACGGTCACCCGGAACCCATTCTCTCCGAGATACCGGCTTAACAACCGGCGCAGGCGTTTATCGTCATCCACCACAAGGATGTGCGGCGCCTCTGCGGTTGCCTCATCCGGTTCTACTGGCGGTGGTGTGGCGGTGTCAGCCATTGGCACTTCTTGGGTTCCAACCCAGCGGTGTTGCTGGGTCTTCAGGTGTACCTGGATCATCCTCATCGAAACGGGCGCGATCCTCATCGGCAATCATGCCAAGCAGGACATTGCGGAAACCTTCAACCGCTTCCGCCCCGGCATCGCTGAAGGCGGCGGCGAAACGCTGCTTTTGCACATCGGTCAGGCGCTGCTCCAAATCCTTACCTTTATCGGTCAGGTGCAGCAGGCGCAGGCGGCGGTCTTGCACCCCGGTCTGTTGCTCAACGAACTCTTGGTCAATCAGCTGGCTAAGCACCCGGGACAGGGATTGTTTCGTTATGCGCAGAATCGATAGCAGCTCTGACACATTGATGCCCGGATGGCGGCCAATGAAGTACAGCGCGCGGTGATGCGCCCGGCCCAGCCCAATTTCGCTAAGGATTTCATCGGGTTTGCCGGTGAAGTCCCGATAAGCGAAGAACATCATTTCGATCCCACGACGGAGGTTTTCCTCCCGTAGGAACAGCGGATCAGCAGATGGAGATATGTCAGTCATGTTGACATTTCTATAGGCGAATGTTACGCGAAACAATCAATAGAGAGTCACAAAATAACAAAATGGACACCAAACCATGTCAATAATTCCGTTCGATGACCGTGATGGTCATATCTGGATCAACGGCACCGTGGTGCCTTGGCGTGATACCAAGCTGCATGTGCTCTCACACGCCCTCCATTATGGCAGTTCCGTCTTCGAAGGCGAACGGGTTTACGGCGGTGAGATCTTTAAACTGCGTGAGCATACCGAGCGCCTGATCTATTCCGCCTCCACCTTGGACATGAAGATCCCTTATACGGCCGATGAAATCGATGCCGCTTGTAAGGCCGTGATTGAAGAGGCCGGCATTGTTGATGGTTATGTCCGTCCTGTCGCTTGGCGCGGCACGGAGATGATGGCCATCTCGGCCCAGCAGACCAAAATCAACCTCGCCATCGCGGCCTGGGAATGGCCCAGCTATTTTGATCCAGCCGCCCGCATGAAAGGCATTAAGCTGAAGACCGCCGATTGGCGTCGTCCGGCCCCGGAATGTGCGCCAGTCCATGCGAAGGCTGCGGGCCTCTATATGATTTGTACCCTCTCCAAGCACGCCGCTGAGAGTGAAGGTTTTCACGACGCCCTAATGCTCGACTATCGTGGGCAGGTGGCTGAGGCGACCGGCGCTAACATCTTTTTCCTGATGCCTGATGGAAAGCTGCACACGCCGACGCCCGACTGCTTCCTCGATGGCATCACCCGCCAAACCGTGATCGATATTGCGAAGCATCGTGGGATCGACATCGTTGAGCGGGCGATCATGCCGAACGAGATTAGCCAGGCGAAAGAGGTGTTCATCTGTGGCACCGCCGCTGAAGTCACGCCGGTTGGTCAGATCGATGAGATGACCTTCACGCCAGGATCGGTTTGTCAGCTGTTGATCGACGACTACACCGCACTGGTGAACAAGTCGCCGACCGGTGATGTGTCGGTGTTGGCCAACACATCATCCGAGCAGGCAAAGCAGGCCGAGCTCGCTTAAGCAGCGACCTTGATCTTGCTGTCGATGGTCAGGCCCGCTTGCAGGGTCTGAAGCACCACGCAATAGCGCTCGGTGAGTTTGAGCAGGGTTGCCACCTGCTCATCATCGGCGTCTGTGTCCAACTCAAAGGTTAGGCGAATATCGCGGAAGCCGACTGCAGCTTCCCGATCGACACCGAGGGTGCCACGGAAATCGAGGTCGCCCTCGGCCTTCACCTGGCCGGAACGGACCTGGATATCGAGTGCCGTGGCAACCGCTTTAAGGGTAACGCCGGCGCAGGCGACGAGGGCTTCCAACAGCATGTCACCGGAGCAAGCGGAGAGCCCGTCACCACCGGTTGCGGGGTGGAGGCCAGCTTCGACCAGCGCTTTACCCGTATCGACCTTACAGACGATCTTGTCACTCTCTAGCTCTCCATCAGCTTTCAGGGTGATAACCGCGCTATCCGGATCTTCACGGTATTGCGCTTTTAAGGGTGCCTGAAGCTCACGCAACGCGTCGGATTTGTTCGTCATCTTGGTTCTCTCTCGTTGAGGGGTCGGGCTGGCGGGCTTTGCCTTGGGCCAGCATGTCTAGAATGGTTCGGCGCAGCTGCTGCTGCCCCGGGGCACTTGGATTGCGTGGGCGGCGCTGACTTACCAGCACTTCACCGACCAGGCGGCCAGGATTGGCACCCATCACAACGATACGGTCGGCAAGGGCCAAGGCTTCATCAATGTCGTGGGTCACCATGATGGTGGTGAAGCCATGCTCCCGCCATAGGCCGAGCAGTAGCTCGTGCAGATCGGCGCGGGTGAGGGCATCAACCGCGGAGAACGGCTCATCCAGCAATAGAAGTTCTGGGGCCTGAACCAACGCGCGCGCGATGGCGGCACGCTGTGCCTGACCGCCGGAGAGTTGGCGTGGCCACGACTTACCCTTATCGCCAAGGCCAACTTCATCCAGGATCCCTTGAATGCGTTCCTTCTTGGCCCCCTTCTCAACACCCTTAAGGCCAAAGCCCACATTGGCGGAGACCCGTTGCCATGGTAGCAGGCGTGGCTCTTGGAAGACGATGCCAACCTCGTCACGTGGTTGGTCGATGGGGGTGCCATTCAGGGTAAGGCTGCCACTGTTCGGCTGGTCCAACCCGGCGATGAGGCGCAGCAGTGTACTCTTACCGCAGCCACTACCGCCGAGCAGGCAAACGAAGTCACCCTGGCCAACAGCAAGGTCGATGCCTTTGAGGGCCTGGACCTGGCGGCCCTTATCCAGATCGAAATGTCGGTTCACAGAGGAGATAACGAGGCTCATGGTTCTTGTTCCTTATGAGCGGTTATGCGCGCGTTGATTGGAAGTCATCCTGCCAGCTCAAAAGGGGCTTTGAGAGGCCGGCAAGTAGCCAATCTGAGGCTTTTCCAAGGCAGGCGAAAAGGAAGATTGAGGCGATGATTGTTTGGGCCCGGCCGGTCATCTGACCGTCGATTAGCAGAAACCCGAGCCCCTCGCTGGCGCCCATAAATTCGGCGGCAACGACAAACATCCAGCCTAGGGCCAGGCCATTACGAAGGCCGGTTAGGTAGGCGGGCAGTGAGCTTGGCAGCAGGATGCGGGTGATCATCGCCGCGGCTGACAGGCGGTAGACACGGCCAACTTCAACCAGCTTACGATCAGCGCCATGAATAGCGGTGGAGAGGCCGAGATAGATCGGGAAGAAGGCGCCGACGGCGATCAACAGAACCTTTGGTGCTTCAAAGATGCCAAACCACAGGATGAACAGTGGCACCCACGCAATGGATGGGATGGAGCGCAGCGCTTGAATGGTCGGGTCGATGGCCCGGAACGCGCGCTCAGCATAGCCAGTGATGGCGCCCAGAATGGTCGCGACAATGGCACCAGCGGCAAAGCCAACAGCGACCCGCCAAACGGTCGCTTGAATGTGTAAATCGAGGTCTTGGTTATGCCAGAGATAGGCAATCTCTTCGGCGACGGCGCTTGGTGGCGGCAGCAGTAGGGCGTCAATCCAACCCCACTTTGCGGCCCCCTCCCAGATACCCGCGATCAACAGTGGAAGGATCAGCGGCTCAATCCAGGTCAGGCGGCCTTTCAGAAACTGAAATGGGCGGAACCGGCGTGCACTCGGCTTGGCGCTGTTTAGCGCTGTATCTGCTGTGATCGAGCTCATCTCACGGTTCCTCAAAGCATTTGCTCTCGTGTCGGGGTTAAAGACCCGGCCGCAGGGGAAGGGAGGACGCTGCGGCCGGGTAGTACGTCTTGAACTAAGGGTGCTTAGTTCGACGCTTGTTTCTCAACGAATGGCTGAACGAATTGGGTATCGATCAGCGCGTTGGTGTTACCGGCCACATCCACATCATCGGCGATGATGCCGCTGGATTGCAGGGCGATGCCGGCGGCGGTGATATGTTCAGCGTGAACGGCACCAATGAACGGGTTGCTAAGATCGGTCCGCTCCAGCTGCTTTTCAGCGACCGCTGGCTCAAGGCGGGCAGCCTTGGCGAGGGTGTCACGCAGCACATCCGGGTTGTCGATGGCGTAGGCGCGGGCCTTCTCATAGACGCTCAAGACGCGGTTCACGATCTCCGGGTGCTCTTCCGCAAACGCCGTCCGGGTGTTCAGGAAGCCATAGGTGTTGAGGTCAGGATCGCGGAAGAACAGGCGGGCGCCGTCCTTCAGCTCTTGGCCAGCCATCATTGGGTCCAGCCCAGCCCAGGCATCAACCTGGCCACGCTTCAGTGCATTACCACCATCGGCATGCTGCAGCAGGACCGGCTTGATGTCGTCTTCAGTCAGGCCATGATCGGCGAGTGCGCGCAGCAGGAAGATGTAGGGATCAGTACCGCGGGTCACTGCAACGCGCTTACCGCGCAGGTCTTCAACGGTTTGAATGTCGCTGTCCTGATTGGTGACCAGCGCGGTCCACTCAGGCTTTGAGTAGACATAGATGGCGTTGATCGGGCTGCCATTGATCTTGGCGAGCAGGGCAGCGGCCCCAGCGGTTGAGGCGAAATCAGCACTGCGTGAGTTCAGGAACTCAATCGCCTTGTTTGAGCCATGGCTCTGTACCCAGCGGATGCGGATACCGTCAGCCTTGAACTCATCTTCCAACAGCTTCTGATCTTTGAGGATCAAGCTGACTGGATTGTAGTAGGCCCAGTCGATGGTGATTTGTTTGAGGTCTGATGCGGCGGCTGGGGTGCCAGCGATTGCCGGGATCAGGGTGGCGGCGCCGAGTAGGCCTAGGGCTGTACGGCGGGTAAGGTTGGTTGCCTTCGCAATAATGGACATGGATGTGGCTCCGTCTCTATCCGTTTCATCATGAGACGGCGGGCCTAATCACGCTCTTCTAGCTGTCCATCTACACCTCGGCTTCATCTCTGCCGTTGTCTATCTGGGCAGCTGTGGGGGCATAAAAAAACCCGCCACAGCTTAAAACCTGGGGGCGGGACATCCACACCCACGCTTTAGCTGCATTTGTTAAGCGCCCAGCAAGCTGTAGCTCAAATCGGCGCTGAAGAAACGGTGACGCAAAACGCATCATCCCGTCAACAGTATTTTTTCGCAGCGCCCAAAGTTTTTTCTCAGCGCGCTGCGAAGTCTTTTTAAATCAGGTGGATAGCCAGATCACACTCTGCCGGCAAATCTGTTATGCGTGGGCAGCTAGCGGTGATGGGTCGAACCGGCGTTCGTGGATTTCGGTAACACGGGCAACCGCATCGGGGGTCATCTTCTCCGCGTGGTCGCCGCCGAAGACACGTTGAACAACCTCTGCCGCCTCTTCTTCAAAGCGACGGCGCGTGGCGGTCATCACCTCATCGGCCAACTGTGGCCGAGCCTTTGCGACATAGTCCAGGCTCTCACGGAGGTCACCGAGTAGCCGGGTCGCGGATTTATCGTTCTGGATTGCCGTTGATCGCAGACCTTGGGCCGCCAGGCCAGCATATTTGCGAGCCAGACCCTTTTGCTGGTCGTCATGCACGATCGACGTGATGCCGTCGCTGCTGGTTTGCGGCGCTGAGATAAAACCGAGAACTTCGATGGCGGCGTTGTCGGCTTTTTGCTGCCGGCTTAGGCGCTGCCCAATAAACTGGCCCCACATGGCGGGCTCTCCCTATCAAGAATACGATACGCGAGAAACTACCGGCAGTGCTGGAAAGCGCAGACGAAATAAATGTTCGCCTGCTTACAATCCGTTTGAGCGCCGTCTGTCAGGGTTTGAGCCACGTTCTTGCGCGGCATCGACCTTGGACAGTTCCTCGCCTACCAGGCTCAGATGGCGGTTTAGATCCATCGCGCGGTGAATGAAGTCAAGCACCACAATCTGATCCGGTTGCCGCTCATAGACGATGTGATGTTGGCCTGACATCAGATATCGAACATCCCGGTTGGCATGCTTTGCGCCGAGTAGGGGCGCGCAGGATTTCCCATCCGGAAGCTCACCGCCATCCAGGGCGGTTAACGTATCGATCAATTGATCTTGGTATTCGAGCGCTTTGTCGTAACCGTAGTTAGAAGCGGTCCAGCCGGCAATCTGACCCAACCGCTGTTCAGCGCTGCGCGACAGGCTGAACGGCTTCATTGAAGCGGCTGTCCACCATCGCTTTGCTTGATACCACGTTCAAACGCACGCCTGATGGCCTGCACACCGGTTCCGGTGGCAAGTCTGCCAGCATCAATTTCATCAAGTGAGTTGTGGAGCCGGTGGCGGATTTCTTCGCGCTCGCGCTCCAGGCGCTGCCGCTGTTCGCGCAGCCGCCTCAGCATGTCATCGGTCATCGCTATGCCCCCCCCAGACAACGAAACCTGCTTACGATTTTACGCTATGTTGCATTTTTGCCAAAGGGCACGCTGGCCGAATTATCCTGAGGCGTCCTGTCGCATCCGGGGTAGTTGTCCCCAGCCGGGCTGAAGAAAAAGCCGAGAAATGCTGGCGCTTTAAGCGATCGGATGCGTGCGTTGTGGAAAAGCAGGCGCTGGCTTAGATTGCTGACGTCGCGTTGGTAGGGCGATTGGCACGCACCTGCCCGACGCGAAACAAACACCATGAGCGCCTGGGAAATGGGCGCCGCGATAAAGCCCATTCGGGCGGCTTAGGAGACACCAAATGAGCACCAATCTGACCATGCATGACGTCCGCGTTTTCCCGTCGAAGGCGAAGCTGGCGCGTGAGGATCAACTGGCTTGGAAGATGGCTGAGGTCTCTGCCGATCCAGTGGCGCTGGATGATGATGTGCTCGACATGATCATCAACAGGATCATCGATAACGCCTCGGTTGGTATCGCGTCAGTGAACCGCCACCCAATCATCTCCGCCCGCGCCCAGGCGATTGCCCATAGCCGAAATGGCCGTGGTGCCACCCTGTTTGGTCTGCCATCGGATGTGAAGGTTCATGCTGAATGGGCGTCATGGGCCAATGGTACGGCGGTCCGTGAGCTGGACTTCCACGATACCTTCTTGGCGGCCGACTACTCCCACCCCGGCGATAACATCCCGGGTGTACTCGCGGTGGCGCAGCAGGTTGGCAAGGATGGTGAGGCCCTGTGCCGTGGTATCGCAACGGCTTATGAGCTGCATGTGGCGCTGGTGAAGGGCATTTGCCTGCACAAGCATAAGATCGATCACATCGCCCATATCGGTCCGGCCTGTGCTGGTGGTATCGGCACGCTGCTCGATCTACCGACCGAGACGATCTACCAGGCGATCCAGCAGGGGCTGCATGTGACGGTCACCACCCGCCAGTCACGCAAGGGCGAGATTTCGACCTGGAAGGCCTTCGCACCGGCCCATGCCACCAAGCTGGCCGTTGAGGCTGTCGATCGGGTGATGCGGGGTGAGGGGGCGCCATCGCCAATCTATGAGGGTGAGGACAGCGTTATCGCCTGGGTGCTTGATGGCCCAGATGCACATTACCAAATCCCGCTGCCTGGTAAGGGCCAGGCCAAGCGTCAGATCCTCGACACCTATACCAAGGAACACTCAGCCGAGTATCAGAGCCAGGCGCTGATCGACCTCGCCTTCCGCATGGGTGAGAAGATTGATGACTTCTCTAAAGTCAAAGATGTGTTGCTGCACACCTCGCACCATACTCACTATGTGATTGGCACCGGCGCCAATGATCCGCAGAAGATGGACCCGCAGGCCAGCCGGGAGACCCTCGATCACTCGATCATGTATATCTTCGCCGTCGCCCTGCAGGATGGCAAATGGCACCATGTCGACAGCTATGCGCCAGAGCGGGCGCAACGCCCCGACACGGTTGAGCTGTGGCACAAGATCCGGACCACGGAAGATCCTGAGTGGACCCGTCGATATCACAGCCATGACCCGAATGAGAAAGCCTTCGGTGCCCGGGTTGAGATCACCATGGAAGACGGCTCAAAGATCATTGACGAGCTTGGTGTGGCGAACGCTCACCCTCTGGGTGCCCGGCCCTTCACCCGGCCTGAATATATCGGCAAGTTTAAGACCCTAACCGATGGGTTGATCACGGCTGAGGAAAGTGAACGTTTCCTTGATCTGGTCCAGCGCCTACCCAACCTGTCACCTGAAGAGGTGATGGAATTGAACCCGGTTATGCCAACCGGCACGGTTCAAGACCCAGCCGAGAATGAAAAGGGCATCTTCTAAGCCCAATAATAAGAAACGAGGGAGGCTAGAAATGCTGCACATCAAAACAACGCCAGAACAGCGGCGCAAGGCATTCCGGGATGGTCTGAACAGCGGCAAGCTGTTGCGCTTCCCGGGTGCGATCATGCCTGTGGTCGCGATGCAGATCGAACAGATCGGTTTCGACGGCGTCTATATATCCGGTGGGGTTATGGCCAATGAACTTGGCTTCCCTGATCTCGGCATCACCACAATGACAGAAGTAACCCAGAAGGGTTACGGCATCGCGCGGTCAACCAACCTGCCCACGATCATCGATATCGATACTGGCTTTGGTGAGCCGATGTCGGTCGCGCGCACAGTAGTCGAGCTGACGCAGCTGGGCCTCGCTGGCTGTCATATGGAAGACCAGATCATGCCCAAGCGCTGCGGGCACCTGGATAATAAGGAAGTCGTCCCGACCGCCGATATGGTCCGCAAGATCAAGGCCGGTGTGGATGCGAAGCCTGATCCGAACTTTGTGCTGATCGCCCGGACTGATGCCCGCGCGGTGGAGGGGATGGATAAGACCATCGACCGAATTAAAGCCTATGTCGATGCGGGCGCCGATATGATCTTCCCAGAGGCCATGCGGGATGAGCGAGACTTTGAGGCCGTNCGTAATGCCGTTGATGTGCCGCTGCTCGCCAACATGACCGAGTTCGGCAAATCGCGCCTATACACGACCGAGGAGCTGACCAATCTCGGCTACAACATGGTGATCTATCCAGTGACCACCCTTCGCCTCGCTATGAAGGCGATTGAGGATGGGCTCACCCAAATTCTGGAAGAGGGCACGCAAGAGAATGTGGTGCCGATGATGCAGCCGCGCTCCCGCCTATACGAGGTGATCCATTATGAGGATTACAACGAGTTCGACACCGGCATTTTCAATTTTGACCTGGCCAATAACCAGGGCGGCAAAGCAGCCGAATAAGAGATAGGGGCGAAAAGCGCCTTAAGGAGACACTTAATGACCGATACCGAAATCCGCCGTGGCCTTGACGGTGTTGTGGCTGACGAGACCGCGATCTCCAAAGTGATGGCCGAGACGAACTCGCTGACCTATCGCGGCTATGCGGTGCAGGATCTGTGCGAGCATTCCAACTTTGAAGAGACGGCCTACCTGCTGCTGAAAGGTGAGCTGCCCAACGCGGCGGAGCTGGAAGCGTTCACCAAGCAAGAACGGTCGGAGCGTGAGATCTCTGATGATCTCGTCACGGTCATCTCTAAGTTTCCAAAGGATGCGCACCCGATGGATACGGTGCGGACCGGTGTCAGTTTCCTGGGCATGGAAGATGCCGATTGCTGGAACAATGAGCCGGATGCGCTGCTTGAGAAATCGATCCGCCTGCTGGCCCGCATCCCGACGATTATCGCAACCGACTATCGGTTCCGTAAGGGCCTAGACCGGATTGCACCGCGCGCTGATCTGCCCTTTGCCGATAACTTCTTCCATATGTGCTTTGGTGAGGTACCGGATGCCGCGACGCTGAAATGCTTCGACATCTCGATGATCCTCTACGCTGAGCACAGCTTTAACGCCTCAACCTTTACCGCGCGCACCATCGCCTCCTCCTTGTCTGAGATTTATGCGTCGGTGACCGGTGCCATTGGCTCATTGAAAGGCCCGCTCCATGGCGGTGCCAATGAAGCGGTGATGCATATGCTGCTCGAGATTGAGGAGGCGGATAAGGCAGAGGCCTGGATGCGCGATGCGCTGGCGACCAAGAAGAAGGTCATGGGCTTTGGCCACCGGGTCTACAAGAACGGGGACAGCCGGGTGCCCACCATGCACCAAGCCTTCGTCGATATGGCCGAGCATAAGGGCGAGACCAAATGGGTCGATATCGAGGCTGTCCTGTCCAAGATTATGATCGAGGAGAAGGGCATTCACCCCAATCTCGATTACCCGGCCGGCCCGTCCTATTACCTGATGGGTTTCGACATCGACATGTTCACGCCGATCTTTGTGATGAGCCGGATTACCGGTTGGGCGGCGCATGTGATGGAGCAGCTGGCGGCCAACCGCTTGGTGCGCCCACTCTCGGCCTATAATGGCGTGGCGCAGCGTCCGGTTACGCCGATTGATCAGCGCTAACCGGGGAGGTGGTGAGCCGTCGATCGGCAAAGGCAAAGCGCAGATGCAAGAGCCAGGCAACACCAAATAGGCTGACCCAGCACAATAAGATCAGTGTCATCCAGCCATGGAACAGCGCTTGGTATCTCGCTGTAATCTCGGTAACTGAGCGTTGATCCTCAAGTTCATAGGACCGGCCGTCCTGGCATGTTGAGAGCATCAGGCTGTCGTTCCTTACAGCGCTGGTTGTCAGCTCCGATGCGCTAGCATCACAGACATTGATGCTGCAAGTGACGCCAGCGCGGTCGCAGTAGGTTTCGAAGGCGCCTGGCTTTCCAATAAAGCCCGCCATCACCCTGCCATGGGCGGCACTAAGATCATTGATCTCGCTCTCATAGAGCATCTGCTTCAGCATGAACTGGCCGAAGCCAGCGCTGATTGAGATCACAATGACCGCGGCAATCGACAGCACACGCTCAAAACTCATGTTTTGTGGTCGCGCAATATCCACCACCACAATGATGAGAGCCAACAGGCAGGGCAGCAATATATGGGCATTGGAAAATGGGAACATGCCATAGGCCAAGCCAAAGCCGAACTGGTGTGCGGTGCTGATGCCGATAGCGGCTACTAAGACCCCAGCAACCTGCCAATGGCGCGCCAGTTTCCAACCGCGCGCGGTTAAGAACTGCACCACATAGCTGAATAGCAGCAGGTGCACCAACAGGCAGAAGGTCACCTCAAGCACGCTAGCAAACTTGGCCAGTGGTGCCGGATCGATCATGGGCTGACCAACCCACCGGTTTGGCCGGTCGTGATGGGCTCTTCGGCATTTACATCGCCTTGTCTAACCGCGCGGTGATGGCGGGTTAGGATGACCATGCCCGCACTCCAGAGGCACATGAAGGTCAGAAGAGCCATCCGGAACCAGAACTCGGCATCGTAGAAAAGCTGTGCTGCCACGCTGTCATCGCGCACAAGCAGTGTGGTGCCAGGGTAGTTAACTACCAAGGCGATCTGCGCGTTGCTCACCGGGTCAACCACCCGGCCGGCAAGGACGTGGTGCGGTGAGTTGGTCTCAACCGGCGTCACGATAGGAATTTGATGATCATGCGGTGCGAGGGAGTTATCGGCCCGTCGGGGTAGGATGATGCACTCAAATCCGCCCTTCTCGCAGTATTGCTGGAGCGCTGGGCCATACTCTCGCTCGGCGGTGAAGGCGGCAACATGGTCGTCGATATGATGGGTGAAGCGCTGCTCCATAATCACCTCGACCAGGATCAGGTGATTAACCAGGGTCACCAGGAAGAGAGCCGCACTGGAGGTTAAGATCATAATGCGATCAAAGCTGCGCGGTCGTCTGACCAAGAGAACGAGTGCCAGGGCCGCCATACCGCCGATCATCATGATCACCCGTGGCACGTTTAGGTTCACCTCAGGCGGCAACTGATCCAGCAGGACAAAGTGATAGAGGCCATTGCCCGCAATGCCGAGTAGCGCAAGGGCGACAGCATCAATCCGGTTCAATCTCACTTTGAAACAGAGTAGAAGACACGCGAACACGCCGGATAATGTGGCTGCTTCGTAGAATTGTGCTGCAAAATCGGCGAAGATATCGAGCATTGGCTAAGCCAAGTGTTTGATCTGATTGAGACAAGCGTACCACCTATCCCGGTATGGTGATAGGCACGTGCGACGAGCTTGCCCCGATGGGGAAAGAGGCCGGGTAATGGACCAGACCGATAACAGCAATCAAGTGCCAAAGACGGATGGCACCGATGCGGATGAACGCCCAATCCTGGAAGCACCAGGTGGGTCCAAAAACATCCTGCTGCACTCATGCTGCGCGCCTTGTGCCGTTGATGTGATGAGTGAGATCACTCGATCCGGCATCGATTACACCGTGCTGTTCTACAACCCGAACATTCATCCGAAGAAGGAGTATGAGCTCCGCAAGGATGAGAATAAGCGCTTCGCCGATAAGCTCGGCGTGCCCTTTGTCGATCTGGATTACGACACCGACAACTGGTTTGAGCGGGTTAAGGGCATGGAATGGGAGCCCGAGCGCGGCATCCGCTGCACCGCCTGCTTTGATATGCGGTTTGAGCGTTCAGCCCTTTGGGCGGTGGAGAATGGCTTTGATGTCTTCACCTCTTCCCTTGGTATCTCCCGTTGGAAGAATATGAAGCAGATCAATGATTGCGGTGAACGGGCGGCGGCCAAATATGACGGCCTAAGCTATTGGACTTTCAACTGGCGCAAGGGCGGCGGTGCCAACCGGATGATTGAGCTCTCCAAGGAAGAGAACTTCTATCAGCAAGAGTATTGCGGCTGTGTCTACTCCCTCCGCGATACGAACAAGCACCGCATGGCCCAAGGCCGCGAGAAAATTAAGCTTGGCGTGAAGTTCTACGGTGATGAGGAAGAGGCTAGCTAAGCCCTCCTTAGGTTACTCAAACATCGCTCTAATATCGACGGTCGATGTCTGGCCAATATCGTCGTAATGGGCGTCCAGCCATGTCTCGGCCTTGTGCTTGCCGATCTCAAACAGGTGCCTCAGGAAATCGTATTCGGCGTTGAGCTTGCTGGATGCATTGAGCTCGGCGAAGGCATCCTCGTCATAGATCCGGTGGATCAGAATTTTCTCGTATTTCCGGTTGTCGGTTAGGCGGCCATCTTCGATCAACCGTCCGACGAAATCGATCGCGCGCAACTCCCGCTGTAGGCTGGAGTTGAAGGTGATCTCATTCATTCGGTTATTGATGTCATGCGCCGTCTTCGGTGTTTCCTTCCGCTCAATCGGGTTGATTTGAACGATCAGGATGTCGTTGCTCTGACATTCTGAGAAGAAGGGCCAGAGCGCCGGGTTACCCATAAACCCGCCATCCCAATAGGGCACGCCATCGATCTCTACCGCCTGGAACATCTGTGGCAGGCAGGTGGAGGCGAGCACCTGTTCGACGCCCAATTCATGCTTGCGGAACACCTTGGCTCGGCCCGTATGAACATTGGTGGCTGTGATATAGAGGTTGAAATCAGAGCAGCAACGAACCCGGTCGAAATCGATATTCTCCCGCAGCAGGTCGCGCAGCGGGTTGATGTTGGCCGGGTTCAAATCATAGGGCGAGGCCACCCGGCTCAATAGATCAAAGGCAACAAAGCCAGGGGAGCTATCGAGGTTCCAGCTAGTGCCAAACAGCTGCTCAAGCGGGTTGCGCTGTAACGGGCTGAAGGCGGCTTGTCGGCTAACCTCGGTCCAGAACGCCTCAAGCGCCTCACGGGCACCATCGGCGCCGGCCCGCTGATAGCCATCGGCCATCACAACTGCATTCATGGCACCCGCACTGGTACCGCTAATCCCCTCAATAGACAGGCGATCATCGGCCAACAGGGTGTCCAAGACACCCCAGGTGAAGGCGCCATGGGCACCGCCACCTTGTAGGGCGAGGTTGACGGTTTTGGCGTTGCGGCCGCGTTTTGGCATCAGCCGGGTTTCCTAGTACTGGGTCCAGCCGCCATCCATGGTCAGGGCATGGCCGGTGATGTTGCAGGCAGTCTTGGAGCAGAGAAAAACGGTGGTCGCACCGATCTGCTCAACCGTGGTGAATTCCTTGGTCGGCTGGGCCGCCAACAGGACGTCGCGCTTGACCTCTTCCTCGGTAATCCCGCGTGCCTTGGCGGTGTCTGGGATTTGCGCCTCAACCAGTGGGGTCAGCACATAGCCGGGGCAGATCGCATTGGCGGTAATGCCATGCTGTGCCAGCTCAACCGCGATGGTTTTGGTCAGGCCAATAACCCCGTGCTTTGCTGCGACATAGGCTGCCTTGAACGGGGAGGCGGTCAGGCCGTGGGCGGAGGACAAATTGATAACGCGGCCCCAACCCTTCTCCTTCATGCCTGGTACGGCGGCCTTAATGGCGTAGAAGTTGGAGGACATGTTGATGCCGATGATCGCTTCCCACTTCTCATTTGGGAAATCCTCAACCGGGGAGACGTGCTGAATACCGGCATTATTCACCAGGATATCAACCGAGCCGAGCTGGTCCTGGGCCGTTTTCACCATGCCCGCGATTTCGTCGGGCTTCAGCATATTGGCGCCATCGAACAGCACCTTAACCCCGGTATCAGCCTCAAGCTTAGCGCGGGTTGCTTCAATCTCGGCGGCATCGCCAAGGCCGTTCAGCATGACATTGGCGCCTGCCTTGGCAAGCTCGGTCGCGATGCCGAGGCCGATGCCACTGGTCGAGCCGGTGATGACGGCATTCTTG
Organism: Alphaproteobacteria bacterium SS10; assembly: GCA_019192455.1. Lineage (NCBI taxonomy): Bacteria > Pseudomonadati > Pseudomonadota > Alphaproteobacteria > Alphaproteobacteria bacterium SS10. Next base: position 118,873 of record JAHCML010000006.1, on the reverse strand, counting down.
CCGGAAAGATCGGTCATGGGTGTCTCCTAGGAAGGCAGGCGGCGCAGCTGAGGATGGTCGATAGGCGCCGCGGGAAGAAGTGTTGCACCGCAACAGCTAAGCGCGTTGACGGGCCGGATCAATAGCGGGTTGCGTTGTCTTGCCTGAAATGGCGCCTAAAGGCCGAATTTGTGATCACGGCTTAGGGTTTTGTCGCGAGCGTCCTGTGGTAGCCGCGTTCTATCAGCAGCTTATCGACCGCCGCTTCCAACGTATCGGCATCCATTTCCGCATACTCATCACCGCCGAGGCGTCTTAGTTCCTGCCTTACCCGGTCGACAAAACACGGCAGGCGCCGCCAGCGAAGATCACGAAGATCACAACCAAACCGTTCGCCCCATTCCTGAACTAATTGTCGTGTCTTATGACGCCGTCGAATATCTAGGAGGATCCCTAAGGCGAAGCCGCAGAGCACGCCCAGTGACCCCTCTTTTGGCACCTTTCCCCAGTTGAAATCTTTGAACCCGTTTGCTGCAGCGGTGGCCACAGCCATGACAAGAAGGACCGCACCAATACCAATCGACCAATTGATTGCCTTCTCGTATCGCGTTGCGTCGTAGTAGTGCGCGACCGTCCGATCAATTCGGACCAGGCCAGCGTAAAACTCCAGCAATGGTAGCAGCGTGGCTGGTGGCTTAGTTTTGCCTGTGCCGGACCGTGCCTCTTCAACCGCGAATTCCAGCTGGCGCCATCGATCACGGCTATCATCACTGAGATCTGGTCGATTGTATGGATCCGCAACCTTAAGCAGATGCCCAGCACCCTCGATCGCGGCTTGATCACCATTGTTGAGCACTGCGTCGATATGGGCAGCGATACTGTCTGCCGCCTGGTCCCAATCATTCTTTGTTAACCGGACCCCGACGTCGTCATCATATTCCGGGTTGTTGACCGTCCTCGCTTCAATTGCCAGCCGGTTAATGGTGACCCGGTAAAGGTTGGCCGCAAGCTCGAGGGGATCGGCAGCGTCTGCCTGCCTGCTGGATGCAGGGCTATCTGCTGAAGCCGGGTCTGGGATTGGTGCGTTGAGCAAGTCAGCCTCAATTCACGGTCATGTCGGGTTATCTGAAGCCATTAAGCCAAAGTTAGGCAGTCATCGCCATTCTTGCCTTGGACGATGGTGGGACCCCGATGTTTGGCCCTGTCATCAAGATAGCGATGAAAGGGCGGTGGGCCATGGCTGAAGAGCAGACGGGAGCAACGGGACAGGATCCGATTACAGCAGCGCATATCGATATGGTTGTGCGGCAGATGGAGGCCTCAGCTCGTGAGATGGTGTCCTACATCGCCAAGCTAGACCGGTTTGAGCGCCGTATGCTGGCTCATGCGACTAAAGCAGGAAGCCGCCTGGTAGCCACGGTCCGCCGGGCCGACGCCGTGATTGAGGCGTTAGAAACCCGTCAGCAATCTTTGGCGCAGCTCTGCGATCAGATTTTTGATGCAACGGATCTCGATGTTGGCGGTGGGGCACTGCCAGTGCGCGTTGATCTAGATAACCAGACGCCGAATGTTGCCGCTGGTCTAGATCTCCTAGCGGCGCAGATAGAGACACTTGCTATCGAATTACAGCGTCAGCGTGAAGATGATGGCGTTGATTTGGGTGATTTTTCGGACAGCTTGCTGCGCCTTCAGGCGGGTATGGATGCCTTAGAACAGGCAGCGAATGCCAAGGATGCGGCCTAGAACCGCGCCCCATCCGACACGAAATTAGCCGTAAATCCAGCGTTTCTGCTGAATTCAAGATCTGCTTACCATTAGTTGCTTGACGTGCTATGGCGCGGCGCAACACATTCTGTGTTTCGGCCAAGCCTCTGTTTTGGCCGTCCTGCAACTTTGGTGATTAGAACTTGTCGCCCCAGAAGCCGCGTAAACGCGTCTTAATGTATAGCCACGATACCTTCGGGCTCGGCCATCTCCGCCGAACCCGGGCGATCGCGCATGCGCTGGTTGAGCGACGCAAAGATGTGTCGGTGCTGATCATCTCCGGCTCACCGATTATCGGCAGCTTTGATTTCCGAACCCGTGTCGACTTCGTTCGGGTGCCCGGTGTGATCAAGCTGCGCAATGGTGAGTATGTCTCCCTCAATGAGCATTTGAACATTGATGAGACGGTGGCCATGCGGGCCTCGATCATTCAGCACACGGCTGAGTTCTTCCAACCTGATGTCTTTATCGTGGATAAAGAACCGCTGGGCCTTCGGGGTGAGATTGAGCCAACCCTGAATATGCTCAAAGACGGCGACACCCGCCTTGTCTTAGGCGTTCGCGATATTCTGGACGAGCCCCTACGGGTGCGCGCCGAATGGTTGCGCAAGGGCGCCGTCGCCGCGCTTGAGCGCTACTACGACGACCTCTGGGTTTATGGCCTAGAGCAGATTTACAACCCAATGCAGGGTATCCAGCTCAGTGAGCGGCTGCGCGAGCGTACTGACTATCTTGGCTATCTGCGTCGGCGGGTGCCGAGCGGTGTCACCCGTCAGCGCCGTAACTCAATGGATGACCCGTTTGTGCTGGTCACGGCCGGCGGTGGCGGCGATGGCGATGTGCTAATCGATTGGGTCCTCAAGGCCTATGAGCATGATGGTGACCTGCCGTGCCGCGCCCATATTGTGACCGGCCCGTTTATTAAGACCCGGGTTTGGAACAGCTTCCTCCGTCGGGTGGCTAGGCTTCCTAAGGTTACGATTGCCCGCTTTGATGCCCATATGGAGCAGCTGATGGCGCAATCCGTCGGCGTTGTTTGCATGGGTGGTTACAACACCTTCTGTGAGGTGCTGTCCTTGGATAAGCCAGCGGTGATTGTCCCTCGCGATGTGCCAAGGCTTGAGCAAACGATCCGAGCAAACCGCGCGGCAGAGCTTGGCCTGGCCCGCGTATTGCCGGGCAATGGCAATAAGCGTGATGCCCAGATCATGGTGGATGCAATCCGTGGTCTGGCTGATCAACCAGCCCCATCATCACAAGCGGTGCCTGGTATGCTCGACGGTCTGGGCCGCATGGGCGATATCCTCGATAGTTGGTTTGACGGCGATGATGATAAGGGCCAGAAACTCATGTCCCCAATCCGCGCCGTTGGCCGGTAAGTCTGGTCCGAATTCGGCTACGCCAACCGATGCCCCCAATCTCATCTTCTAAGCCGTTAGACGGCTTACGCTTGGCCGTCGTGCTGAAAGGCTATCCGCGGCTTTCCGAAACCTTTATTGCCCAAGAGCTTGAGGGGTTGGAGAAGGCGGGTGCAACGCTACATCTGATCTCCCTTCGTCACCCAACTGATCCTTATCGTCACCCGGTGCACGAACGGATCAAGGCCGCCATCACCTACCTACCTGAGTATCTCTACCAGGAGCCGGTCAGGGTGTTACGTGGCTGGTTGAAGGCCCGGCGTATGCCTGGTTATCGACGGGCTATCTCGCTTTGGCGGCGTGACCTCGACCGGGATCGCACGGCCAATCGCGTTCGCCGGTTTGGACAAGCCCTGGTTATGGCGGCAGAGCTGGGCGATGACCCAGATCTGATCTACGCCCATTTTCTGCATACACCGTGTTCCGTGGCCCGCTATGCCGCGATTATGCGGGGCCTAGACTTCTCAGTGTCTGCCCATGCGAAGGACATCTACACCTCGCCCGATTGGGAGTTGGCAGAGAAGCTTGATGACGCCAAATGGACCGTCACCTGCACCGCTGGCAATGTCAGCCATCTGCGCAATCTGGCTGAGAAACCGGAGCGGGTGCATCTTGTCTATCACGGGCTAGATCTGGCGGAGATGCCAACGCCACCAGAAAAGCGTGATGACGCTACCTTGAGGCTACTTACCGTTGGGCGCGCGGTTAAGAAGAAGGGGCTGGATACCATCCTAGAAGCCCTGGCCCAGTTACCCACTGACCTGGATTGGCGCTGGGACCATGTGGGGGGCGGTGATGAGGCCAATAGTCTTAAGGCGTTAGCTGAATCTCTTGGGCTTAGTGATCGCATCACATGGCATGGGCCGCAGCCGAGATCGACGGTGACTTCACTCTGTCAGGCTGCTGACTTGTTTCTTTTGGCGAGCAGAATCACTGGCTCAGGAGATCGCGATGGGCTGCCAAATGTCCTGATGGAAGCCGCGTCACAGCGCCTACCAGCTGTGGCGACCAATGTCGGTGCCATTCCAGAGTTTATCGAAGACGGCAAGACCGGCAGGCTTGTGGAGCCCAATGATCCTGCGGCTTTCGCTGCTGCTATCACAGGGTTGGCCAATGATGTGGCGCTGCGGGAGCGCATGGGCACGGCGGTGTTACAACGCGTCGAAACCGAATTCACCTTTGACCATTGTCTGTCCCCACTCCTACAACTGATGCAAGAATGTCTGGTGACAGACACCGAGCTCCCAAATGCTACGGAATCCCCCGTGGCCGGTAAGGCAGAACCAAAACCAGCCTTATGAGAATTGCCTTCTACGCGCCGATGAAGGCACCGGACGATCCGAAACCGTCCGGTGACCGGATGATGGCCCAGCTGCTTATCAAAGCGCTGGAGGCCGCCGGTCATACAGTGCAGGTCGCATCAAAGTTTTCTAGCCGCGATGGCGCCGGTGACTACATTCGCCAAACCCGTCTGCGTGATGTTGGGGTGACGACGGCAACCCGGCTTATTCAGCGTACAGAGATGCTGCGTCCGGAGCTCCGCCCAAGTCTTTGGTTCACCTACCACCTCTATCACAAGGCACCCGATTGGATTGGTCCAGGCTACTGTCAGGCCATGGGCATTCCCTATGTGGTGGCTGAAGCCTCCTATGCGCCAAAACAGGCTAATGGGGCCTGGGATATGGGGCACAATGCAGTTGCCGAGGCGCTTGGTCAGGCTGCGATGGTGGTTGGGCTCAACACGGCGGATACTGAATGCGTCATGCCGCTGCTCTCCGATCCCAATCGGATGATGATCCTGCGGCCATTCCTCGATGTTACGCCATTTGCCATGGCACGTGGCCGTGGTGGTAGTGCCCGCAATGTGCTGGCCCGGCGGTTCAGTATTGACCCGGGGCCGCCATGGTTGCTCGCCGCTGGCATGATGCGGGAAGGGGATAAGCTTGAATCCTACCGTGAACTCGCAAAAGCGCTACAGCAGCTGGATGACCTCGATTTCCGACTGATCATTGCTGGCGATGGTCCCGCCCGCCCGCAGGTGCTGACCGCCATGCGTCCGCTGGGCACCCGCGTCGTGCCAATCGGCGAGGCGTCAGCCGACACGATGGTGGTTCTGCACAGCGCCACCGACGCCTATGTCTGGCCAGCGATCAATGAGGCTTATGGCATGAGCCTGCTTGAGGCGCAGGCGACCGGTGTTCCGGTGGTGGCCGGTGACTTTGGCGGTGTCACCGACATTGTCTTGAACAATGAAACCGGCCTGATTACCCCGCCCCGTGACACCGATGCATTTGCCGCCGCCGTGCGTGAGCTTTTGACCAATACAGAGCGTCGCCACGCTCTCGGCCATGCTGCATTCCAGAACGTGCAGGAGAATCATGGCTTGAATGAAGCCGCAGATCGTTTAGATGAAGCGCTTCACGGCCTCACCATCTCGGGCGAGGGGCCTGATCTCGGCAGCTTTGGCTTTTGAGCCAGAGCGCCTTCCGCGCCCAGACCAGATTTTCCATGACAACTGTCGCCTTCTACATTCAACACCTTCTCGGCATGGGCCATGTCCACCGAACCGCTGCCCTTGCAGAGGCAACGGCAAAGGCGGGTAAGCGTCTCGATGTTGAGGTGGTGGTGATTAATGGCGGTACCAATGACATGGCGGCCATGGTGCCGAATTGCCGGGTTGAGCAACTGCCAGCCATTGGCATTAACGAGAGAGACTTCAACGACCACCGTGACCCTGACGGTGAACCAGTAACCGAAGAGTATCTGTCAGCACGCCGGCGTCGGTTAATTGCCCTGGTGAAGAGTATTCGCCCTGCCGCCCTGGTGCTTGAGCTTTACCCCTTCGGTCGCCGTGGCTTCCGCTTTGAGCTTGAGCCGCTCTTGGAAGAGATTGCTGGCTGGGATGATCGGCCGGTGACTATTAGCTCAGTTCGCGACGTACTTGTGCCGCCTGCAAAGGAAGACCGGCTGCCATGGATCGCTGATCAGTTGAGCCAACATATCGACCATATCTTGGTTCATGGTGATCCAAACTTCATGCGCCTGGAGGATAGCTTCCCGGTTGATCCCACCTATGGCAATCGCTTGACCTATACCGGTTTTGTGGTTGATCAGCGCAGCCTGCAACCCGTGGTCAGCGCATTCAACGAGCCAGGTGAAGAGGTCATCGTCTCCGCCGGTGGTGGTGCCGTTGGCTATGACCTGCTGGCCTGTGCCATGTCGGCGAAGTCGCATACGATCCTGGCCGATCGTCGTTGGCACCTGATCTGTGGTCCGGCAATGCCAGGCCCAGATATTGGTCGTCTGATGGACCATGCGCCGGAGGGTATCCTGATTGAGCGGGCTAGACCCGATATGGCCATCCTGCATGCGCGGGCCGCCCTTAGCATTGGTCAGGCAGGATATAACACGGTGATGGAGTGGATCATCGCTGGCCGCCGTGGGCTCGCCGTCCCGTATGATGAGGGGCAGGAGACGGAGCAGCGGGTACGCGCCGAGAAGCTGGCAGCCCATGGACTGGTTGCGGTTCAGAAGGCGGATAACCTGACGCCTGAGAAACTAGCCGAGGCGATCAACGCACTATGGGAGCGGGGCACCGTAATCTCCCCGCCGCCTAAACTATCGCTCGACGGCGCTGGTAAGACGGCAGCCTTCATCCTCGATAAAATCGCATCCTGATCCCATGGAAGAGGATGCCGCCTGGACCGCGCTTGTCGATGAACTCGACGCCTGGTCCAGCGCTGGGCTGACATCTCGTTTTTGGTGGCGGGATGATGATGCTGTGGAGTGTAGCAAAGCCTTAGACCGCCTGACTGGGCTATCCCAAAAGTTTGCAGCCCAACTGGTCCTTGCGGTTATCCCGGCGCGGCTGCAACCCGGCCTGGTTCAACAGGTCGCTGATACGCCCCATCTCTATTGCGCACAGCATGGCCTGTCCCATGACAATAACGCGCCGCCTGGTCAGAAGAAAATTGAGCTTGGCGGTGGTTTGGGCGCTGCGGCGGTCATTGATCGAATTGGACGTGGGCAGGCTATCCTTGATGATCTGATGCCGCGCAATCACCCATCGCGCTTATCGATGTTGGTTCCGCCATGGAACCGTATTAATGCCGATGTTGTTGATGCCTTGCCCGGTTTAGATTTTGCGGCGCTGTCTTGTTTTGCCGATCAGCCGGATGTTGAGCTACCCGATGGTTTGGCGCGCTTGAATGTTCATTGCGACCCTATCAACTGGCGGGACGATCGTGCCTATACCGGGGCGGCAACTGCCTTGGCGCCGATCATTGAACGCCTGAAAGCGGCGCGAATTGGTGACAGGGTCACAACCACACAAATCGGTTTGATGACCCATCATTTGGTGCATAGCGCCGAGGTATGGCAATTTGTTGAGCGCTTCCTCGCCGTCACCACGGACCACCCGGCTATTCGCTGGCGCCAGCCTCTCGAGCACTGATCCATCCTTTATGTCGAATATCGTTGAGATTCATGACCTTGCTGTCTCCTTCTCGGGTTTGGAGGGAGACACAAAGGCGGTCGACGGGGTGACCTTCCCAATCCCAGCCGGCAAGGTCACGGCCCTGGTGGGGGAGAGTGGTTCCGGCAAGTCTGTCATAGCCAACACGATCATGCGGCTATTGCCTGCCACCGCGAATATTGAGCGCGGCCAGGTTCTGTTTTTCGACAAAGGGGCTGATGAGCCGCCCATCGATATGGCGGCTTTGTCGCCTAAATCATCCCAGCTTCGGGCGCTGCGTGGTGATCGTATTGGCATGATCTTCCAGGAGCCGATGACGTCCCTATCGCCGCTGCACACCATTGGTGATCAGATTGGTGAGGTGCTTCGCCTCCATGCCCGTGAGGATGGCAAGATGAGCCGCGCGGCCTGCCTTGAGGCCGCAGAGGAGATGTTAAACCGGGTTGGGTTTCCAAATCCGCGCCAATCGCTCAGCCAGTATCCGTTTGAGCTATCCGGTGGGCTTCGCCAGCGGGCCATGATTGCGATGGCGCTGATCAACCGACCGGCCTTACTGATCGCGGATGAACCAACCACCGCCCTGGACGTCACCATCCAGGCGCAAATTCTGACATTGATCCGTGACTTGCAGGGCGAGTTCGGTATGTCGGTCCTGATGATCACCCACGATCTGGGGGTGGTTGCGAATATGGCGGATTATGTCGTCGTCGCTTATCGCGGCCGGATTATGGAGCGTGGGCCGGTTGATCAGGTGTTCCAGAATGCCTCCCACCCCTATCTGCAGGCCTTATTCCGCGCTGTTCCAACCATTGGTGCCGACCGGGATAAACGCCTCCAGCCACTTCGGCCGATTGAGGTCAGTCGCGCCCTGGCCGGTCAGCAGGCCGCCGAGGTCGATAGCGAAACCCATAAACCGCAACCGGTGCCGCGTGGAGCGCCGTTGCTTGAGATTAAGGGGGTTGAGAAAACTTACCCACTTAAGGCGGGTGAGGGGATCAAAGCCCTACGCGGTATCGACCTTACCTTGCGTAAGGGTGAGTGCCTGGGCCTAGTGGGGGAGAGCGGCAGCGGCAAAACCACCCTGTCCAAGATCATTGTGGGCGCACAACATGCCGACACTGGCACAGTCCGCTACCACGCCGCGGCGGATAAGGCGCTCGACGTTACCCGGTTCGATGAGAACCAGTGGCGCCGAAACGACCTTCGCAAGAAGATCCAATTCGTCTTCCAAGACCCGTTTGGATCGCTCAATCCCCGCATGCCGGTTTCAGAGATTCTGACTGAGCCATTCTTGGTGCAGGAGGTGGGTGACCAGGCCTGGCGGCGAGAGCGAGCAGTTGAGTTGATGCATCTGGTTGGCCTCGACTCCCGTAAGCTATCGGCGTTCCCACACAGCTTCTCTGGCGGTCAGCGCCAGCGTATCGGGGTGGCGCGTGCTCTAGCACTGCACCCAGAACTACTGCTGTGTGATGAGCCGGTTTCTGCCCTGGACGTCTCAGTTCAGGCGCAAATCCTGAACCTGTTGAAGGACCTGCAGAAGGCGCTGGACCTAACCTATCTCTTCGTCTCTCACAATCTTGCGGTGATTGATTACGTGGCTGACCGGATCGCCGTTATGTGCCGTGGTAATCTGGTTGAGGTCGCGGATCGGGATGCGCTGTTTAACAATCCAACCCACCCCTACACCAAGGCCTTGCTGGCCGCGGTACCGGAGCCGCGCCTGGATCGGAAGTTGGATTTTGAGAAGATCCGCGATGGTGGGCAAAGTGAGCCAGAAGCCTGGCCAGAGCCGTTTACCATTGACCAACAGCACCAACCCGGGCTGATATCAGTGGCAGATAACCATTTTGTGAGAGCGAGGGCATGACAGGACAATTCGGCTTGATCGCACCTGTCCCAAGCAGCGGCCTTAACATGTTCCGTCAAACCGCCGCCGCGCTTGCTCTTAGCGTGATCGCCGCACTGCCCTTTGGCGCCCAAACGGCGTTTGCAACCTCACCGTCTGACTTGATCGAACCACCAAGCCTGGCCAAGCGGGTCACCGCTGGTCTGCTGCCACCTGTCGCTGAACGTGTCCCAGCGACGCCACATGTTACCGATATGGCGGCGATGGGTCGTGAGCCAGGCAAGTCTGGCGGTCGTCTTACCATGCTGATGTCGCGCGATAAGGATGTGCGCCAGATGGTGGTTTATGGCTATGCCCGCTTGATTGGCTACAACGCCGATTTCGAGCTGCAGCCAGACATCCTTGAGCGGCTCGAGGTTGAAGAGAACCGCATCTTCACTTTCCATCTGCGGCCCGGCCATCGCTGGTCAGATGGTGCGCCATTCACGGCCGAGGATTTCCGGTTTTTCTGGGAAGATGTGGCGCTGAACGAAGAGGTGAACCCAAGTGGGCCGCCGCCGGTCATGCGGATGAAGGGTGAGCTGCCGAGCTTTGAGGTGCTCGACGAGACCACCGTCCGCTTCACCTGGTCGACGCCTAACCCAATGCTGATGCATGAGTTGGCAGCGGCTTCCCCGCTCTACCTCTACATGCCATCGCACTATCTGAAGTCGTTTCACGCTGACTATGCTGACCCGGGTCAGCTTCAACAGCGCGTCGATGCTGCGAGTAAGCGCAGTTGGGCCGCACTCTTCAATGGGGTCAGCAAGGCCTATAAGAACGAGAACCCGGACCTACCGGTGTTGCAGCCCTGGATCTTGGATAAGGCCGGCATCGGCACCCGTAAGGTGTTCCGCCGCAATCCTTATTTCCACCGTGTTGATAGCCGGGGCCTACAGCTTCCCTATCTGGATGAGGTGGTCTTTACCATCGCTGATGCGAAGTTGATACCGGCCAAGGTGGCGGCGGGGGAGAGTGACCTGCAGGCCCGGTATCTGAGGTTTGAAGACTATGCGTTGTTAAAGAAGAGCGCGGGCGCCCAAGGCTATGACGTTGCCCTTTGGTCCAATGGCCGTGGCTCGCAACTGGCGCTTTACCCCAACCTGACGGCGAAGGATCCAGCCTGGCGTGAAGCGTTTCAGGATGTGCGGGTTCGGCGCGCCCTGTCCCTCGCCATTGATCGGGAGGAGATCAATCAGGTCATCTTCTTTGGCCTGGGCAAAGCAACGGCGAACGGCACGCTGCCGCAAAGCCCACTCTATAACCCCGCCTTCGCCGAGGCTTATGCCGAGTTCAATCTCGCCAAAGCTGGGAAGCTGCTCGACCAGGCGGGACTTCGCCGTGACCCTAATACGGGCGACCGGCTGCTATCTGATGGTCAACCCATGGAGATCATTGTTGAGAGCGCCGGGGAGTCGACGCTTGAGAGCGATGTCTTGCTGTTGATCCGCGATAGCTACGCCAAGCTTGGCATTAATCTGATTACCCGGCCGAGCCAGCGGGAGTTGTTCCGCAACCGCGTCTATGGCGGTGAGGCGTTGATGTCGGTTTGGACCGGCCTCGATAACGGCTTACCAACCGCAAGCATGGCGCCGACTGAGTTTGCCCCCGTGCGCCAGGATCACCTTCAATGGCCTGCCTGGGGACAGTATTATGAGACCCATGGTGAGTCTGGTGAGGCGCCGTCATTGCCTGAGGCTCAGCGATTGCTTGAGCTTTATAAGGAATGGAGCTCAACCACCGATGACGAGCGTCATGTCGCCGTCTGGGAAGAGATGCAGCAGGTGTTTGCCGAGAGTGTGTTCACCATCGGCACAATTTCCCAGGTGCCGCAGCCGGTGGTGATCGCCGACCATCTGAAGAACGTGCCGCGTGATGCCCTCTATAACTGGGATCCGGGTGGCTATTTTGGTGTTCACCGCATGGATCTGTTCTACCGTGATGATGCCGTCTCGGTGACAGACCTTCCCCAACCTGGCCGCAGCTTTGCCCAGCGGGCAAATTAGCCAATCGTGAAGTGCCTGTGATGGCCCAGCGCATTTGCTGGCTGGCAATTGCCCTTTGTCGCGGGTAGACCTAATGGGCAATTAGGCGCCGTCGTGATGGGCGCTTTAGACCGGCATGGGCAATGCTGAACTTCTTAATTCGTCGATTACTGGTGATGATCCCGACGCTGATTGCGATCAGCATCCTGGTGTTCACCCTGATCCAATTGCCCCCGGGGGATTACCTGACGGCCCAATTGGCCGAATTGCAGGCCCAGGGTGATAGCACCGCCCAGCAACAGATTGAGTTTCTGCGCGCCGAGTACGGCCTCGATAAGCCGCTATATATCCAATACTGGAATTGGGTCACCGGCCTGCTGCAAGGTGATTTGGGCCATAGTTTTGAGTTCAACCTGCCGGTGGCCGATGTATTGGGCGACCGGCTGCTGCTCACCTTCGTTCTGAACTTCGCCACGATCATCTTCATTTGGTTGGTGTCGTTCCCAATCGCCGTCTATTCCGCGACCCATCAATACAGTGTGGGGGATTACGGCCTGACCTTTATTGGTTTTATCGGTCTTGCGACGCCGAACTTCCTTCTTGCCTTGGTGCTGCTCTACCTCGCCAATGTTTGGTTTGGCACCTCAATTGGCGGATTGATGGACCCGCAGTATCTGGATCAGCCATGGAGCGTTGATAAGGCCTTGTCCGTGCTGGCTCATCTATGGGTGCCGGTGGTTGTCATCGGGACGTCAGGTACGGCGGCAATGATCCGCCGGTTGCGGGCCAATCTGTTGGATGAGCTTCGCAAGCACTACGTGACCACCGCCCGGGCTAAGGGCATGGGCGAGGCGCGTTTGCTGGTCAAATATCCGCTGCGCATGGCCTTGAACCCTTTCGTGGCTGACATTGGCAACCTGCTGCCGCAGGTGGTGTCAGGTGCCGCCATTGTATCGGTCGTGATGTCACTGCCGACCGCCGGGCCGCTTTTGGTTAAGGCGTTGCAGAGCCAGGATATGTTCCTGGCAGGCTCCTTCCTGATGTTCTTGGCCATGTTGACGGTCATCGGTGTCTTTATCTCAGACATTCTGTTGGCGCTGCTCGACCCGCGAATTCGGGTTGGCGGCGGGGTGGTTCGCTGATGGTCGCCAAGGCAACGACCCTTCCGCCCAGCCTGGATGCCACCACCCATGTGGTGAGTGATGAGGCCTTTGATCCTGGGCAGGCAGAGCGTGACACGAACATGCATGATGACCTGGCGTTTGCCGGTCAGTGGCGCCTCGTCTGGTTGAAGCTTAAGCAGCATCGGCTGGCCATCTTCTCAGCCTTCATTTTATTGCTGCTGTATCTGATGGCGGCCTTTGCTGAACCCCTGGCCCCTTATGCGCAGGATACGCGGGACAGCAAGCATGTGCTGGCCCCGCCGCAATCCATACACCTTTTCCATGAGGGGAGCTTTGTTGGGCCCTTTGTCTACGGGTATGACCAGACCCTCGACATGGAGAACTTGCAGCGCGTCTACACCCCGAACTCCGAGAAGGTGCAGCCCTTAAGGTTCTTTTGTAGCGGCGATAGCTATCAGTTCTGGGGCCTGTTTGAAGCATCGGGCCATTTGGTTTGCCCCGCTGTGGACGGCACCATGTTCTTGCTGGGGACTGATCGGCTGGGCCGTGATGTGCTCTCCCGTATCATCTATGGCGCCCGGATATCCCTGACCGTTGGCCTTATCGGAATTGCGGTTAGCCTATTCCTCGGCATTCTGATCGGTGGCTTGGCAGGCTATTTCGGTGGCTGGGTCGATAGCATTGTGCAGCGGGTGATTGAGACGATCCGCAGCTTGCCTGAACTGCCGCTATGGATGGCCTTGTCCGCTGCGGTACCGGTGACGTGGAGTCCCATCCTCGTCTTCTTCTCGATCACCATCATCTTAGGTCTGATCGACTGGACTGGCCTTGCACGAGCCGTGCGCTCAAAACTACTGGCCTTGCGTGAGGAAGATTTTGCCAGCGCCGCTAGGCTGCTGGGTGCTAGGCCCCGGCGGATCATCTTCAAGCATCTGGTGCCCAACTTCTCGAGCCACATCATTGCCTCGGCGACCCTGGCGATCCCCAGCATGATCCTTGGCGAAACAGCGCTTAGCTATCTCGGGCTCGGCTTGCGGCCACCGATCAATAGCTGGGGCGTGTTGCTGACCGAAGCCCAGGACATCAACATCGTGGTCCTATACCCCTGGCTAATGCTGCCAGTGGTACCGGTTATCATCGCCATTCTTGCCTTTAACTTCCTTGGCGATGGCTTACGGGATGCGGCTGATCCCTACCGGTAGTCAGGCATGAAAAAAGGGACTGATTGAACAGCCCCTTCATTCAACTCAGTTTGTCTGGATCAAACTAGCCGCCGTGACGTGCTTCCCGGCGCATTTGGCCGATAGAGGCACGACGCTCTGCTGCTTGGGCTTCTGCCCCCTCAACACCAGCGATAATTTGTTCACCCGCTGCAAGGTCGCCTGCACCTGCGGCGGGGCTATCCATGCCTAGACCGGTTTCTGTAAGGGCTGCCGGTGCATCACGGCCAACACGGGTCACACCAGCGGCCGCAAGAGCGGCGCCTGCAGGACCAGCAGATGGGCTGTTATCACCACCAAGGCCAAGGCGATCACCAATGTTGCCGAAGCCTTCGCTGTAGACACCGCCAAGTTGACCGAAGCCACGATGCATTTGAGACCAATCGCCCCGCATGGAGCCCTCAGCAATGCCGCGGAAGACATTCTGGAAACCTTCCATGGCGCGGCCCATGCCGTTCTCAGCCATGAAGATCGGGGCAATTGCAGCACCAACGGCGGCAATACCACCAACTTTATTCAGCATGCCGCCAATGCCACCACCGCCGCCGCCACCGCCAAACAGACGGCTGGCAAGGAACAGGCCGCCAGCACCCATGGTCAGGTTGCCGGCCGTTGTGCCGGTGAGCCAATTGCCAGCACTGCTGGCCATCTCACCCATATTTGGCATTTCCGGAAGGATGGCGTCGCTAACAGCACCGCCGGTGGCGAGTTCAGCGCCAACTAAGGTCGTGACAGGTCGTTTGGCCGCAAAACCAAGGGCACCACGTAAACCGGTTCCGACCCGCGCGAGCAGCGGTCCGCCAACACGTGCAATGGCCGGAAGTGCGATACGAGCGCCCCAAATAAGAGCTGGTGCAACCATTTTAAACCCCCAAATCTACGTGATCCCTGCACCCCTGCAGATGATCGGTTATCCCTATTAAAGACTGTACGGGCACATTAAGAAAGTGCCTAATTTAGCGTTTCGAATATTTGCTACGCATGGGCTTAGGTGTCGACCAGTTTCACTAGGGCTTTTCATTTTAGCCTTTGTTTTGGCTGGTTTTTCTGCGCTTTGCTGCAGTCGCTTTACGCCGCGGTTTTGTCGACAACTTTTGCATAGCGATCAAGATAATCGGGCTCTTCACCACCCTCAGGCCATTCCAACATGCCGAGCAGCTCGCTCGCCGCTAGCGCCTTTAAGATATCGGGGTCGACATTCTCAATCTCGCCGATCTGTTCCTTCTCGCAGTAGATTGAGAAGCCGGTTTTCTTCACCACAACGGTCAGCTCACCCTCAGGCGGCATCGGCTGCCTGATGATAAGAATGATGTTCCCGGTGGTAAGTGGATAAATGTCTACCCAAGTGATCATGTGTTTAAAGCCGTTTCGGTGCGTCTAGAGCGCGTTGAAAATTATGCCCGATACATATAGCACGCATCTTAATCATACGGGTTCTAGTTCACGTTCCTGCGCAACAAGCTTGTTCAGGCTGACCATATCGATCTTACCGGTGCCAAGCAGTGGCAGTTCTTCCATGACCAGTTGGTCCTTTGGCACCACCAGTTCTGGCAGCCCCTGTTCTTTCGCTGCTTTACGCAGTTTGGCGAGATCAAGCTTCTCACCGGCGACGCAGATGATCAGTTTCTCACCCTTTGACGGATCGGCCTGGCTAACAACGGCGGTCTGGATCTCTGGATAGGCTGTTTCTGCTAGCGCCTCGACAGCGGCCAGGGAAATCATCTCACCACCAATTTTGGCAAAGCGCTTGGCCCGACCTTTAATCGTGATGAAGCCGATAGCATCCACCTCGACAATGTCGCCGGTATCGTGCCAGCGGGTGTTCTCATCTGAGCCTGGCTCTGCTGCCTCAAGCTGGCCTGGCTTATCAATCTTGAGATAACCCAGCATGACATTCGGGCCGGCAACCTTAAGGCGGCCGCCTTCCTCAACGCCTGGAACCGGCTCCAGTTTGTAGCGCATGCCGGGCAGCAGACGGCCAACGGTGCCAGGGCGATTGTGCATCGGTGTATTCACCGCAATCACAGGTGCGGTCTCAGTCGTGCCATAGCCTTCGAAGATCCGAGTGCCGAACTGCTCCATATAGGTGCGGCGGGTTTCCGGGCGCACTCGCTCGGCACCGGCAAAGACATAACGCATGGCATAGAAGTCGTAGACATGAGCCATACGGGCATAACCACTGAGGAAAGTGTCGGTGCCGAACATGATGGTTGCGTTAAAGCTGTAGGCCAATTCAGGCACCACGCGGTAGTGCAGGGGCGATGGGTAGAGGAAGGTCGGAACGCCAGATACAAGCGGCAGCAGCGTGCCACCGGTCAGCCCAAAGCTATGGAACATGGGCAGGGCGTTCAGCACCTTGTCTCGCTGGGTAAAGTCCACCCGGGCTGCAATCTGCTTACAGTTCGACAGCAGGTTGCTATGGCTCAGCACAACACCCTTCGGTGCCCCCTCAGAGCCGGAGGTGAAGAGCACGAGCGCGGGCGCATCGGGATCAATTTTGCGCGCACGGCACACCCATTTGGTGAAGAACGTCTTCGTTAGGGCCCAAAGGCGATCGAGCGTGCCGATGCTTGGGCGGATATCTTCGAGATAGATCAGCTCAAGCTTGTGCTCGATACCGGCGACCAGCTCTTCCAGATTGGCCTTCTCAATGAACCGGCGGGAGGTCAGCACCCTGGTTACCGTGGCCGCTTCTGTCGCCTTTAGAATGCCGCCAGCACCAGCGGTGAAGTTCAACATGGCCGGAACGCGCCCATAGGCTTGAAGCGCCATAAAGGTCACCACCCCGCCAATACTGGTTGGCAGCATCACGCCAATCCGCTCTCCCTTGTCGGCGAGCTTGGCAAGTTTGGCACCCAGGGCCTCGGCACCGGCGATTAGCCGACGATAGGGCATGGATGGCATCTCAATATCGCCCACAGCCTCCGACTTCATGCCAAAGCGGCGTGCAGCAAAGGTTAGGGCGCCATAGATGTCGGTATGGCGGTTTGAGGCCTTGAAGCTAAGGTCGGCCAGGGCGTCATAGAGCGCTAAGTCGGTCTGCTCACGGCGGGCGCGACCTTTCACATCACTTGGAATATCCAGATGGATGGGCTGCTCGATCGTCACGGTCACTCGTGGGAACCAGACTTGGGGCATGCTGCCCTTAAGCAGGGAGAACTTGCTGAATTGCGGACCATCAATCCGGATTGGGACCAGCGGTACGCCACCACGTTCGGCAATTAGGCCTGGACCCTCATATACCTTCATCAAGGCACCGGTTTGGGTAATCCGCCCCTCTGGGAAGATGACGATGGAGCGGCCACCCTTAACCTCCTCAATCAACGCTTTAAGCGCGAGGGGGTTGGTTGGATCCAGCGATTTGAAATCGACCAGCGCCAGGAAGGGACGGGCCCACCATTTCTCAGCGACATGGGTGTGGACGGCAAAAACCGGGCGGCCAGGTAGGCTGGCGGCCAGAATAATCCCGTCAATGTAGGAGACATGGTTGGCGACAAAGACACCGGGCCCTTTAAGCTTATCCAACCGCTCCACACCATTAACCCGCATACGGAACAGTAGCTGCAGCAAGGTGCGGAATACGGGCCGTACCAGCAGCGTTGGAACCAGGCGCACGGCATAGCCAGCAGCGAAGATATTGGTGATGGCGAGGGCTGCCAGCACAACCCCAGCATTCACGCCAAGGGTCATAAGGGCGGCGGCAACACCGCTACCAACCACAATGAATAGGGCGGCCATAACGTTACTGGCCGCGATGATGCGGGCGCGCTCTTCATCACTCGCCTTATGCTGAAGCATGGCGTAGAGCGGTACGACAAACAGGGCACCACCGACAGCAATGCCAATCAGGTCGATGAACAGGCGCCAGCTCTGTGGGCTGGCCAGGATCGTTGCGAACACGCTCGCATCGCCAATGCCTGCCAGTAACGCATGCGGATAGTCGGCAATGATTGCCAGATCCAGCATGAACAGGGTCACGATGATCAGGCCTACAGGCGCCCATTGACCGGTAATACGACCCTTCAGCAGCTTGTCCGTAAGCAGGGCGCCACCGCCAATACCAATTGTGAAGGCAACGAACAGCAGCGTCGTCATGGTCTCAGACGCGCCGAGCTCAGCTTTTGCCAGCACCGGCAGTTGGGCCAACAGGACCCCGCCCAGCAGGTTGAACCAGGCAATGCCGAGAATTGGATAGAAAAGCTGGGGTTTGGCTGCCGCTTCCTGAAGCTGCGCCCAGATTGCCTTTGGTTTCCAGCCATCCAGGGCTGGCGGCGCTGGTGCTTGGCTCGGTGCCGTTGGGATCGCGAAGCTGGCGGCCAGACCCACACCGGCGACTGCCAGGGTGGCAATCGCGATGGCCAGGGTTGGCATCGGCGTCAGCAAGAGTAAGCCGCCAATAATCAGGCCGGTGATGATGGCGGTGAAGGCCCCGGCCTCAAGCAGCGCATTGCCCGACACCAGCTCATCATCACGCAGGTGCTGGGGCAGCATGGCGTATTTCGATGGGCTGAATAGGGCGGATTGTAGGCCAAAGAGGAATAGTGCCAGCATCAGGATCGGAATGCTGGTGGTAACCAGCCCGACAATGCCAACCAGTGCGGCGCCGATCTCCGTCATTTTGAGGGTGCGGGTGATCTTCGCCTTATCAAACCGGTCGGCCAATTGCCCGGCTAGGACGGAGAATAAGAGGTAGGGCAGGATAAACAGCGCCGTGCCCGCAACCACGGCGAGCCCGCCAGCGCCATCGCTGGTGGCTAGGTTGAACAAGATCAGCAGGGTGATCGCCTGCTTGAACATGTTGTCATTCACGGCCCCCAGAAACTGGGTAAGGAACAGGGGCAGGAACCGCTTTGTCTTCAGGACGGACCAAAGGGATGGTCGTGCGCCAGTTTCCACAACCTCAGCTGTATCGATGTCATGCGTGATCTTATCGGTCATCTTATTCTTCCTTAGGCCGCGTTTTCAGCGCTGTCTTGGGCCGCTTTACCGCCGAGGGCGTTATAGGCCGCGTTGGCCAGGGCTGGCACATGATCGACCATCTTGCCGCCCAGGCGGCCATAGACATGGAAGGTAGCCGGTTGCATCACGATGCCCAGGACAAAGGCGGTAGCGAGATTCACATCCTGCTCCGGAATTTCGCCTGCCTGCATGGCGTCCGCGATGATGTCACTCATCGCCAGCACCGGGGTCCTGGTGCCAGCCTTAAGGCGATGCAGGTTGCGGTGTTGAACCAGCAGCAAGAAGCGGTAGAGCGCTGGGTCATTATCAAACAGCTCACAGAAATGGCGAATAACGACCAACAACTTAAACTTTAGGCCTGAATGCTCCGCGGCTAGGGCATCCAACCGGTCGGCAAAGCCCACATAGTTGGTCGAGAACAAATCCCAGACCAGATCGTCCTTGCTGACATAGTGGCGGTAGATCGTGCCCTCGGCGATGCCTGCCGCTTTCGCGATGTCCTTAGTCGTGGTGGCCTCAACACCCTGCTCGGCGAACAGGTTGAGTGCTGCTTGGTTAATCCGGGCGCGGGTCTCGTAAGGATCAGACATCTTAGGCCTCCACCGGCTGTAGAAGGTGTGTGAGTGAGTGCTTACTCACATGCGATGGGGGCACCATGCCCGAACCTGACAATCGGTTCAAACATGTGGGTGAGAGTGCCACTCACTCAGTACTTTTCAAGCCAAAGCGAGCTTTCAATCGCACCGTCGGGCAGGTGCAGCGCTGGCAGCTGTGTTGCCATGGTGGCCCGGGCATGGGCGCTGGCAAACAGGATGCGGTAGGCATTGGTGCCAATCAGCGCGGCAACCAGTGGTTGCTCGTTATAGCCGCGCCATTGCCATTCTGCCGGGTAGGTTTCAGGTAGGAAGATATCGTGGATATGGATCACCACCCCGGGCGGCAGGCTGGGTAACCAATCATGGAACAGCACATCCACATCACTGCCGGGCATCAGGATATGGCTGCTGTCGATGAACAGGATGTCACCTGGCTCTAGGGCGGGTGCGGGCCCAAACTTCTCAACCGTGGTCCCGTGCCAGGTAATCGGGAGATCCGGTGCATTTGCCAGGGTGGCTCGCGGCGCCGGGTCTATTGCATCAATCTTGGTCTCGAGGTCGCCGTCGCTGATCGCCTGCAGGGCGAAGCGCGTTGAGTGGCCGGAGCCAACCTCAATGATCCGCTTTGGCTTCCGGTACCGGATCATCGCGTAATAGGCAGCGGCATCAAGGCCGGGAAACCAGCTTTGGTTCCAGCGTGGGGCAGGTGCAGCGGCATCAACACCGATTGCCGATAAATCCTCAGCCAACGCCGCTATCCGCTTTAGATGCTCGCCCGTATCGGTCTCCGAAGCGGTGAAGAGTTGGCGGATCGGCTGGCCTAATGGCTTTTGATCATCAACCGCGCCCGCATAGCGATAGGGGATAAAGAACCCGCCGCCATGGCCAAAAACAGCCTCCAACGCCAGGCGCACATAGCGCCAGCGTTTACCGGTCGGAACGATGGATAAGGGCATGTTAAGCGGCTGCGGCGCCCGTTGGTGCTTCAGCCTTCTTGGCTAGGCCCTCTGGTGGGTAAACCAGGGCAGCCAGGGCAGGCAGGACAACAATAGCGCCGATCATGTTGACCAAGAACATAAACGCCAGCAACAAGCCCATATCGGCCTGGAATTGCAAGTCGCTAAATACCCAGGTCATAACACCAAGGGCCAAGGTAAGGCCGGTGAAGATCACCGCACTGCCCGTCTCACGCAGCGTATGCTCATAGGCTGGGCGCAAGGCCTCACCATTACGCATGTGGTAGAGGAGGCGGGAGAAGATATAGATCCCGTAATCGACCCCAATGCCAACCCCGAGCGCTGCCACAGGCAAGGTCGAGACCTTCAAACCAATACCAAGCTGCGCCATCAGGGTGTAGCAAAGCACCGACACCAAGGTCAGCGGCAACACGGTGCACAGTGTGGCCCGGATCGACCGGAACATGACCAGGCAAAGCGCGATAATCGCGATATAGACGTAAAGCAGGATTGGGCCTTGGGCCGCTTCAACTACATCATTAACCGACGCGGTCACACCAACATTGCCGGTCGCTAGCCGGTAGGTCAGCGGGTCATCTGGGTGCTCATCGATATAGGCATCAATCGCATCAATGATCCGGTCGATGGTGACGGCGCGGGTATCCTCGGTGAAGATCAGCACCGGCATCACTGAGCATTCTGCGTTCAGCAGGCCCGTCGAGGTTTCAACGGGGCGGACAGCGCGGACCAGGACCTGGCTGTTTCGGGACAGTACCTGCCAGGCTGGGTGCCCCTCATTCCAACCGGCATTGACGGTCTTCATCACGCCAGCGAGGGAGATGGTGGACTGCACGCCCTCTGTATTACGGATCGACCATTCAAAGCGGTCCAGCGCACTCATCACACCGTAATCGATGCAGCCATTCTCGGGCGCCTCAACGATCACCTGCAGCAGGTTCACGCCGATGGCATAGCGTTCGATGATGTCACGGGTGTCCTGGTTGTAGCGGCTATCGGGGCGCAGTTCAGGCACGCCGGCCTGCAGGTCACCAATTTTAAGAGCCTGGCTACCCTGCCAACCGAGTACAAAGACAACCGCAGCCACGCCGACAACAATAAGGCCAACCTTACGTGTCGCCAGGCATGAGAGCGCCTTCCAAACCGGCTGTTTCCATTTTGCGGCCTTCTCCACCTTTGCGACGTAAGACTTGCCGCGCCGCATGTAGGAGAGAAGCAACGGCAGGATCAGCAGGTTGGTGATGATGATAACGGCGACACCGATACTGGCGGCGATCGCCAGCTCTTTAATCATCGGAATATCGATCAACAGAATGGTTAAGAAGCCAATCGTATCGCTAAGCAGGGCAACGGCACCGGGGATCAGTAGGCGGCGGAAAGAGTTCTGC
The DNA here is from genome assembly GCA_019192455.1 of Alphaproteobacteria bacterium SS10. Lineage (NCBI taxonomy): Bacteria > Pseudomonadati > Pseudomonadota > Alphaproteobacteria > Alphaproteobacteria bacterium SS10. Next base: position 97,107 of record JAHCML010000006.1, on the reverse strand, counting down.
GCCGCGGTCATCTCATCGGCACCCTCCATAATCTCCGCACCGGTAGCATTGATCATCTGCACGCCATGGCTGACGCCGATAGCGAAGACCAAGAATGGGACCAGGATGGACAGCGGATCGATGCCGTAGCCAAAGCTGGCAAGCAGCCCAAGTTGCCAAACAACAGCGGCGAGGGAGCAGATCAGGGGCAGCAGGGTGATCCGTGACGACTTACAGTAGCCATAGACCAGCACGGCCGTGATCATAAAGGCGATCATAAAGAAGAAGGCAACGCCGAGGGCCCCCTCGGCGATATCCGCCACAACCTTGGCGTAGCCGATGATATCGATCTGAATGTCATCGGTCTGGAACTGGTCGCGGATCTGTGCCTCAAGTGACTTGCCCACCGCGATGTAATCTAGGGCTTCACCCGTTCGTGGGTCGCGATCAACCAGGTTGGCGCTGACGATGGCCGCTGTGAAATCGTTGGAGACTAGGCGGCCTACCTGACCTGACTTCAGGATGTTTTCCCGAACGATATCCAGGAACTCTTGGGTTGGCTGGAAGTCGGCAGGGATGACGTTACCGCCGGCAAAACCGTCTTCGATCAGCTCAATAAACCGGACATTTGGCGTGAAGATCGAGGTGACACGCGCAGGGTCAACGCCATCAATCGCGTAGACCTCGTCTGTCACCTTCTGCAGCGTGGTGAAGAACTCTGGCGTGAACATATCGCCATCGACCGCACGGACCGAAACGAGGATACGGTTCGCGCCGCCATAATCTTCCTGATACTGCCGGAAGGTATCCATATAGCTATGGGTGATCGGCAGCCGCTTTTCAAAACCGGCATCAACCTGCAGCTGGGCTGCTTGAAAACCCATGACGAGGGTTAGCAGGGCAAACAAAGCCAGGATTGCGAGGCGCTGGTTAAAGATGAAGGCCTGAATACGGTCAGTCATGCTGGTCATCACTTACCCCTCAACTGCCGCCATCGGCGGGGAGGCGGGTAAGCCCGGTCTCGCCATAGATAAGAAGGGTGCCATCAGAAAGCGGCAGGCCACCGGCCAGCGGCTTTCTCGCCTCACGCACAACGGCGCGCCAATTAAAATCTGCTGTTGGCTGATCATCAAACAGCAGCATACCGCCATGACCGATTAGGATCGGTGCCTGGCCCTCGGCCCAGACACCGCCATAGAAGCCATTGCTGACACCGGTCGGGACCCGCTCCCAACTATCGCCCTGATCGTTCGTGGCAAACACATTGCCTTGGAGGCCGAAGGCTAGAATGGGCTCGTCCGTGGCGGCTGCTGGCGGCGCCAGAATGCCGAAGAAGGTGCCGCCATAAGGCGTGCTCTCAAGCTCTTCCCAATTCTCGCCGACATCGCGGCTACGGAGGATTGTGCCGAACTCTCCGACAATCATCAGCGTATCATCGGGGAGGCGGACGCTGTCATAGAGATGGCTGTCACCATCGAAGACGAAGCGTTGTTCCCAGCTCTCGCCGCCATCTTTGGTTTCTAGAAACAAGCCATAGGCACCGATGGCAAACCCCTGGGCATCATCCAGCATGTGGACATCCAGGATCGGCTGTTCCCAGTCGGGCTGACGGAACACGATCTGCCAGCTGGCGCCATCGTCATCGCTCGTAAGGATGACGGCATCGTGGCCGGCGGCGATCAGGCGGCCGCTGGGTGTGCGGTCGATTGCACTAAGCAAGGTTGAGACGGGGCTGACAGATTGCTCCCAACTCTCACCTAAATCATTTGATCTTAGAATCTGGCCCCGATCCCCAACGGCGACGATCAATTCAGCGCCGGCATCGTTCTGGATCGATAGGGCATCAATGGCGGTCACTTGATCCGCTAGCGGTGCGATTAAGGCTGGCACCGGTGTGGGCTCAAGCACGGGCCCTTCAGCCAATGCGGCCACAGGCATCGCGGTTGCCAATAAGGCGATCGCCAGAGGGCGCAATGGCCAGCCCGGGATTTCCGGGCTGGCCATCACAACGCGATCTAACTGCCGGTTAAACCAGCTCTGCGTCATCGATTAACCCCTTATCAAGTGGTTATCGACGAACCGAGCGGCGCAGCTGTTCTGGTGTGAAGTTACGGCGGCTGTAGTCCTGACCGTAACGGATCATCCACTCATTGTTGTTGAAACCAATGGCGGTGTAACGACCAGATTGCAGGTCATGAACGATGTCGACGGTGTTGTAGTAAACCGGGACATCATAATAGTTCAGGCCATGGCTCTCAGACAGGCGCCAGTAGTCACCGCGGCTGTCATAGTGGTCGATTGAGACGATGTTCCAGCTATCCTCATCGATATAGAAGGTACGACGGGAATAGATATTGGAGATGCCGTCTTTCAGGGTGGCCTCGACAACCCAAACCCGGTGCTTTTCATAGCGCAGGTAGTCTGGGTTCAGGTGGCCAGCTTTGATGATCTCATCATAGTCGACACCTGGAGCGTGCAGCGCGTAAGCGTTGTACGGCACGATCATTTCTTTGCGGCCAACCAGCTCCCACTGATAGCGGTCTGGCGCACCGGAGAACATGTCGAAGTTATCCGTGGTACGCAGGCCATCAGCCGCCGTCCCTGGATTGTCATACGCAACGTTTGGCGCGCGACGCACACGACGCTGACCTGGGTTATAGGTCCAAGCCTGGCGTGGCACGGCAACCTGGTTCAGGGTCTCGTGAACCAGCAGAACCTCACCGGCGAGGCGGGCAGGCTCCACAACGAACTGTTGGAAGTATGCGAGGATGTTATCGCCGCCATTACCGCCTGGTTGCGAGTATGGCAGGAAGGTTTGTTCCTCAATGAAAACCATCGTGTAGTCGCCACCAGCGGTCGGGTTGGCCTGACCAACACGGCGCTCAAACGCGACGCCACGGAAGCGCAGCAGGTGGTTCCAAATAACCTCTAGGCCAGTCTCTGGCACTGGGAACGGGAAGCCCTCTTTGGCGCCAAGAACACCGTTACCATCTTCGGACAGCTGACCGCGTGCCGCATTGGCCATGGTTTCGTCATAGATGCGCTGTGGGAAAGCCGCCGTACGGTGGGTCTCATAAACAGGCATGCTGTAGGATGGATACTGCTGCAGCATCTGATAGTGGCCCTCGGTGAGGAGGTCACGATACTGGTCAGCATTGCTACCGGTGATGGTGAAGAGTGGCTCACCCTTCTCAAATGGGAAGGTGTGGTGGCCGCCAGCGGAGTAGTCGACTGGTGGCTCAGTGACGCCGCCGGTCCACTCAGGGATCGATCCGTCCTCATTGCCTGCGCGGATCGCGCCAACTGGGGTCAGTGCACCACCGAGATCGGAATCGCTGAAGCTATGGCCGTCAGCATTGGCGAAATTGGTTGGAAGACCAAAGCTGAAGCCGACACTCAGTGCCACAGCAGCGGTCAAAAGGCTGCGCCGAATCATATATTTCCCTCCCAGAGGCGTTTTAGCAGGGGCTGTTTTGCACCCCGTTGATCGGTTTTAGACCAACTTAATAATGACAAGACCGGCGGGGTGTTGATCACCCCTGCCGGCTTAACTCGTTGACGTATACGGCAATAATCAGCCGTTAGAAAGAATAACTCAGTGAGACAGAGACGAAATCACGGTCACGAAGCAGGTTTTGATCCCCACCGCCGAAGAAGTTCGTGTACTGCGCTGAGAAAGCGAGCTGGTTTTGGTAGGTGGCAGTGAAGCCAACGCTCACAGCCATCCGGTCTTCAACGAAGTTACCAAGTGGGGCTGGCGTGGTACCGCCAACGTTGTGAGAGAACGACATGGTCGGTGAGATATTCACCGGGCCAATTGCGTTCAGGTAGTCAGCGCGGGCTGCCAGGACATAACCCCAAGAGAACTGGTCGCCGAAGCCGTCAGTGACGAAGCCCTCTGGGCCAGCGAGCACTGGGTTACCGCCGACAACCGTGCCTGGACCCTCAAAACGAAGTTCACCAGCAGATGGGAAGTCGTGGATGTAGGTGAAGCCAGCCTCACCAAGCAGGACCACCTGGTTAGCACCAAGGTTGGGGCCAAACAGCTGGGTTGCAGTGATCTGAGCTTGCGAGACATCGAAGTTACGGAAACCAGAGATGTCTTGATCGAAGAAGTCTTGGAAGTTGCCGAGGCTAATACCACCAAGATCGCTGATGATCTGGTTGGTGTTGAACGCGGCAATCGTGTCCTGACAAGACGCTGAAGTTGGGTCAGCGGAGCAAGCACCAGCAACGGCACCTGGGGCAACCGCTGCCTGGAGCAGTTCCACGTCATCGACCTGCAGCGGCTGATCGATTTTCAGGGAGTATTCACCCTGCAGGGACAGGCCACGAAGACCAAGGCGGTCCAGGGTGGTGTTAAAGCTCGCACCGAAGAGTGAGATATCCTCTGGATACTCCAGGAAGTACTGGGTGCCATCGGCATAGTTATCAGCGGTCACGCCAAGCAGGTCAGTGATCGAGCCAGTGTTGGCGCTGATCAGTGGTAGGCGGCTGTGATAGTTGATGTAGTAGAGGCCGAACTCAGTGTCGTTCAACTCAGGTGAGAAGTAACGAGCGGCAAGACCAAACTGACCAAGGTCAGATGGGTTGTTGTCTGAGGTTCGGGTGGCGCGTGAACCCAGCGGGGTCACTGGCGTCACAACTGACTGCTCGATATCTGGAACCAGCGGGTTACCGAAGCCGAGGAAGACCTGGCTCGCACCAGGTGACGCAATGTCAGTGGTGCTGAAGAAGGTACCCAGCGCTTCTGGCTCGGTCGCTTCCCAAAGGAACTGTGCGAAACCTTCAATGCTGAAGTTGTCGGTGAGGCCGACATTAATGTCGATGATCGGCACTGGCGTCAGGGCGTCACGGATCTGGGAGCCAGGAACGCGCAGGCGGCTAACGTCGATTGGGTTAATGACGTTGATACCGTTCTGGATGAACGTGCTCTCACCCCAGTTCAGGACCTGGTTACCAAGGCGGATATCAACCAGGGTGCCCTCGATGTCGTAGCTGGCATCGATATAGGCATCGAACAGATCAATATCGCGACCAATGCGGTTGATCGCATCGTCATCGAGGTCACGGAATTGGGTGTTGTCCTCATTGGCATTCAGGAAGTCGTAGAAATAGCCAACGCGGAAGAACGCACCGTAGTTGTCTTTCTGGATCTCAAGCTCGTGGTTCACGCTAAGTGCCACGGAGACCGGACCGGTATCGTAGTTGAGGTTACCGTCGTCACCGTTGATCGACAGGTAGTTACCGCCATTGGCAACACCGATCAGATCGGGATCGCGATCTTCAACCCGGAACAAGCTACCAGCGGTAACCGTCGTGTCGAAGGCGATGTCGTAACCGTAATAGGTAAACGATTCAGCCTGGGCTGGGGTGACAGCGGTCATCGCCAGGAACGTGCCGGTTGCGAGTGCTGCAGCGTAGGTGCATGGCTTGAGAGCCGTGCTGTCGAATAAAGTCTCGGTCATGCGCTTGCGCATTTGCCGTGCCTCCCCTTCAAAACCTGTTGGCCCTTCATGCTCGATCCGGGCTCGGTGTTCTTTTTTGCCGTTCTTGGCGGTTAAAAGCAGTGTCCAACTTGCCCTGTGCCTTATGGCTCTTTGGTCTGTGGCGCTTCTGCGACGTGGTTTTGTCGCTACACCGCAGCCGTATGGCTAGCTGGTTGGTCATCTTGGCGGTGCCTGCAAAAGCGCGAAACCCGCAGCTATGGCGGCACAACGCCAAGTTGTTAGCTAGTTCAAGCCGTACATTCAAGCTGACATAACAAGGCCGCCTTACCATTCAGGTAGGCGGCCCCGGGGTGCGCTTTTTTCGCAACATTGGTATGCAAACAAACCGATGCGACATCAAAACTGAGGTCGCTTCGGCTTGCTTCTCAGCTGTTACTCAGCGTCGGCTGCAACTTGCAGTTTGACGATCTCGTCAGGATCCGCGGGCGGCTCGCCGCGGGTGATGGCATCGACATGCTCCATACCGTCAATAACCTGGCCCCAAACGGTGTACTGACCGTTCAGGAAGCTGCAGTTATTGAAGCAGATGAACCATTGGCTATCGCCGCTATTTGGGTCCTGGGTACGGGCCATGCCAATCGTACCGCGACCGAAGTTGGTGTCGGTGAATTCAGCCGGCAGTTTGATGCCGCTGCCGCCAGTGCCGGTGCCGGTTGGGTCACCAGTCTGGGCCATGAAGCCATCAATGACGCGGTGGAAAACGATACCGTTGTAGAAGTTCTGGCGGGTCAGCTCTTTAATCCGGTCAACGTGGCGTGGTGCCAGGTCAGGGCGCAGTTGGATCGTCACCTGGCCGCTTTTGAGATCGAGCAGCAGGGTGTTTTCAGGATCAACGGCCTGGGCGTCATCGGTAGAGGTCATGAGGATCAACAAGCTCCCAAGTAGAATTGCAGCCCGGCGTGCAAAAAGCCCGGCGGTTGAGATGAAAGACGGGCAACGGATCATGGTCGACACCATCGGTTATAGGGTGGGGAACAGAGCCGCGATGAGAAGATACCGCTCACACTGGCGATAGCAGCCCTGGAAAAATCGCCGGTAACGTTCCATAACGAACTCGCACTGTCCAGTGCGGTGACCGGCCCTAAACACTGTCGATTGCGATTTATGAGCGGCGATAAAGCATTCAAAACGCTTCGTGACCCAGCCAGGCTGGGCGCGGCCCTCTCTGCCTATCTGGTGGATGCCTGGGGCGCCACTCGGGTTGAGATATCAGGGATTGAGCCGCTGAGTGGCGGTGCGATCCAGCAGAACATCGCGTTTGAAGCTAAAGCGACAGGCGGCGAACACCCTGGCAGTCACTATCTGGTGCTCAGGACCGATGCGCAGTCTGCCGTCGATGTCAGCATCAACCGATTACAAGAATTTGAAGTCTTAAAGGCTGCCCATGCAGCTGGTGTGACCGTGCCGGAGCCTGTCCTAGGTTGCGCTGATCGTGGCGTGATTGGCCAGCCCTTTGCCCTAATGGGCAAGGTTGCGGGGGAAGCGCTGGGCCGCAAACTGGTTCGTGACCCCCAGCTCGTCGGTGATGCTGGCGACGCACTGGTCCACAGCCTGGGCGGTGAATTGGCCAAGCTTCATCAGATCACACCGGACCATGAACTCGCGGTAGGGCTGGAGTTTTTGCCTGTGCCACCGAGCACGGCCTTGGCCGCGCGCCTAACTCTCTACCGTGGCTTCTTAGATGCGATTGATCAGCCGCAACCAGCCCTTGAATGGGGGCTCCGCTGGCTTGAGCGGAATATGCCAGAGAATGCCCCGACTTGCCTGGTCCATGCTGATTTCCGCACCGGAAACTATCTGGTGGATGGCACCCAACTCTCTGCGATTCTGGATTGGGAGTTCGCCAGCTGGTCTGCGCCGATGGAAGATGTGGGCTGGTTCATGGCCCGCTGTTGGCGCTTTGGCCGCCGGGATCGGGAAGCAGGTGGTCTTGGCAGTCGTGAAGCACTTTATGCTGGCTATGATGAGATGGCAGCGCAGCTTGGCCTGGCGCACCGCATCGATCCTAATCTTGTTCCCTATTGGGAGGTTATGGCCCTTATCCGCTGGGGCATCATCGCGCTTCAGCAAGGGCAGCGAACCGATGCAGGTGGTGAGGCGTCGCTTGAACTGGCGCTGACCGGACCAATCGCGCTTGAGACGGCCTATGACATGATCCATCAGATCGATGAGATTACGGGGGCGGCCGCATGATCCATATCGATACCGACCGCCTGTTAGAGCTCGCGCGCCTCACCTTGCTTGAGAAGGTGCTGAACAAGCCGCCAGCGATTAACCGATATCCAACGCTCATGGCTGCCAATGCCTTGGCCATTGTGCGCCGGTATCAGGCGCAGTACCCCGCCGTGCGCCGGGCACAGGCTGCACTTTATGGTGAATGGGCCGCCGCTGCTGCCTTGCCGATCCCTAGAAGCGACCAGGGTGGGCCGCCCGATGCAACGCTTCTGGCGGCCAATGTCGCCGATGCCATTCGCCGTGGCCGTTTTGACCATCACCCAGGCATTACAGACCAGTTCCGTGAACTGCTGGCCGCTGAGCTAGCCATTACAAATCCCGCCTTCCTTGAGCAGTTTGAGCCCGATGAAGCGGATGACGACAACTCTTCTTCGACCGACGCGTAAGGATGACCAAGCCCATGCTGACCCCGACACCCCCACAGGCGGCCAAAACCACGACAGGCGGCGAGATCCTTGTTGAACAGCTGATTACCCATGGGGTCGACACGATCTTTGGGGTGCCTGGCGAGTCCTATCTGGGCGTCCTGGACGCCATGTACCCGGTTGAGGATAAGCTGCGCTTCATCATCGCGCGGGTTGAGAATGGCGCGGCCAACATGGCTGAAGCCTATGGCAAGCTTACCGGCAAGCCCGGGGTTTGCATGGTCACCCGGGGGCCGGGGGCTACCCATGCCAGCATCGGCATTCACACTGCCATGCAGGATAGTACGCCAATGGTCGTCTTAATCGGCCAGGTCGGGCGGAAGATGAAGGACCGTGAGGCGTTCCAGGAGGTCGATTACAAAGCGGCCTTTGGGCCTCTCGCCAAATGGGTGGCGGAAATCGACCATGCTGAGCGGATTCCTGAGTACATGGCCCGGGCATTCCACACGGCCCAATCCGGTCGTCCGGGCCCGGTGGTGCTATCCTTGCCTGAGGACCTGACCAGCGACTTGATCACGCTGAGTGACGATGACAAGCCACGCCGCCCGGTACTGCCCGCCGCGACCACACTGGCTGGACCGCAGGCAAGCCAGATTGAACAAGCGATGGCTATGTTGGCCAAGGCGGAGCGGCCCTTTGTTATCCTTGGCGGACCGAGCTGGGACGACGCGGGCGTCGCCGCGATCACCCGCTTTGCCGAGGCAAACAAACTACCAGTTGGCTGCAGCTTCCGGGCACAGGACCGGTTCGATAACCGTCACCCGAACTACGCTGGTGATGTTGGTATTGGCATCAACCCGAAGCTTGGTAAGGCGGTGATGGAGAGTGATCTGCTTTTGGTCATGGGGCCGCGCCTTGGCGAGATGACCACCGGCGGCTATTCCCGCATCGTGCCACCCCGATCCCAACAGCCGATGATCCATATCCACCCAAGCGATATGGAACTTGGCAGCGTCTATCAGCCTGATCTTGCCATTCAAAGTGGCCTGTCCCTGGCGGCGGAAGCGCTGGCCGCCCAAGCCCCGGTCGCCAATCCGGTTTGGTCAGATTGGGCCGCCGAACGGCATGCGGATTATCTTGAAAACATTGCTGAGCGGGATGCACCAGGCCCGCTCAACATGTCCACGGTGGTTGCGCATCTGAATGAGGTGCTGCCTGAGGATGCCATTGTTTGTAATGGCGCTGGCAACTCGACAGCCTGGCTGCACCGTCACTTCCAGTATCGCGGCTTCCGTACCCAGGCCGCACCGACCAGCGGTGCCATGGGGTACGGCGTACCGGCGGCCGTTGCAGCCAGCATCGTGTACCCTGAGCGGACGGTAGTCTCTGTCGTTGGTGATGGTTGCTTCCAGATGGCGATGGCCGAGCTTGGTACCGCCAGCCAATATGATGCGGCCCCGATCCTGATCGTGGTCAATAACAGCATGTACGGAACCATCCGCATGCACCAGGAACGCGAGTATCCTGATCGTGTGATTGCCACCGACTTGGTGAACCCAGACTTTGTCGCCCTTGCCAAGAGCTATGGCTGGTTCAGCCAGAAGGTTGAGCGAACCGAAGATTTTGCCCCGGCATTTGCGGCCGCAAAAGACAGCGGCAAGGCGGCTTTGCTTGAGTTGATCATCGATCCGGAAGCGATCACAACCCGCCAAACCCTGTCAGAGATACGTGGCACCGGCGTTAGGGCGCAGCGCTAGTCTGCTGTTCTAATTGAGGCGGTATCGGGTTAAGTGTCGAGAGCATTCTAAGAAGTCGGGTGACAAGCCCGGACCATTGCCCCAATATGCATTGAGGGATGAGGGCCAATGGTCATGGTTTTGGGGAATGCATGACCAACCGATCACACCGGTGGCCTGTCTTGAATTGGCCTGATCAGCCGCTTTATGTGGCGTCGGGCGACTTCTAAGCGAGAGGCGTTTTGACAAGAGGCATGGTGGATCGAGAGGCGGCGGCGTGACCTTCTTTGACTTGCGGATCCGAAATGCTGCGGACCTGCTGCTGCGCGGGTTTAGTGACGATGCCGACATCGCCCTTTTGGAAGTAGATGGTAAGCATCAGCGCCAGATCAGCATCGGTGAAATCGATCAGCAATCCGCCGCTATTGCCGGATGGTTGCGCGCCCAGGACATTGGTTCTGGTGATGCGGTTCTGATCCTTCAGCCGCTCTCTCTTCAGCTCTACATTTCGCTACTTGCGGTGATCCGGATTGGCGCGATTGCCGTCTTTGCCGACCCCCACAATCTACGCAGTACGGTGCGTGCCGCTTGCCAAGAGTTAAAGCCGCTTGCGGTTATTGGAACATCGACCACACTTCGCCGTCAGTCAAAGAACCCGCATTTGCGCAAGGTTCCGGCGAAGCTTCGAACCAATGGCTGGGGCCTTCGGGGTACCAGTTGGCGTCGCGCACTTCAGTCGGAGGTGGCGGCTACTGAGACTTTATCCCTGGAAGAGCCAGCGATTGTTTCCTTCGTGCCAGGTCCGACGGGGCAGCCTGTCGGCGTGGTTCGCACCCACGGCCAGATACTGGAGCAGCATGGCGCCATGTCTGCCGTTCTGGCGCCGCTTAAGACCTCTATTGTTGCGACAGATGTGCCCTCAGTTGGATTGAGTAATCTGGCGCTTGGCATTCCCACCGTGATGCTTCGCCGGCAAGATGCGGCCAGCCTCGCAGCCTTGGCCCAAGTAAGTGTCGTACAGCAGCCCAAGCCGTCGCTCGACACACCGTTCGAGGGCACCTTGGATCGCCACAAACGTGATCGTTACATCTCTCGAATGGTCGTTTCCCCGGGTCTTGCGGGGCAGCTGGTTGAGAGTGCCGATGACGCCGTGTTTGGTCTCGATGATCTAATTGTTACCGGCCCGATTTATCCGGATATTGCCCAGAAGCTGGATCAACAGCTGGAGGGCGGCAGCCTTCGTATTGTCTACGGGCATCCAGAGGTAGAGCCGATTGCTGAGCTGGCCTATGCCGATACGATAGCGGCGGACCGATTGGCCACCTCCGTCGGTCGCGGTGTTCTGGTGGGTAAGCCGATCCCAGAGGTTCAGGTCGCCATCTTGCCGGATGATTACGGCATGCCCATGGGGCCGTTTTCACAAGCAGAGTTCCGCGCTTATCAGCTTGAGGTCGGTGAGGTCGGTGAGGTCCTGGTCACCGGTGATCACATGGTGACCAACTATGTAAATGGCCGGGCTGAGAGTGAGACCAAAGTCTTTGTTGATGGTCGTATCTGGCACCGTACTGGCGATGCTGGCACCCTTGATCCTCAAGGCCGCCTATGGCTGCTTGGCCGTTGTCTGGCCAGGATGGAAGATGAGCTCGGCACAACCTATCCGCTGGCGGTTGAGGCGGCGGCCCGATGCCAGCTTGGCCTCCGTAAGCTTGCCTGCGTCGATCATGACGGTCGCAGCCTTCTGGTGATTGAGAGTGCGGCGTCGCTTGAGCTGGATAGCTTGCAGGAAGTGATTGGTATGACCGGTATCTCCGGCATCGTCGTGGTGGACCGTTTACCGATGGAACGGCATCAGGACGCCAAGGTCGATTACCGCCGGTTGATGCAGATGCTCTCAACCCGCAGTGACCTTGTTCGCATGGATTTTGATGATGCGGGTTCGTAACAGAACACCCGTCTCCATTAGCGTCTGAGAATTAGTACGGCGGTGACGGCCCGTTATCCGCTATCCTCATCAGAACAAATTGAGCCAGCCTGTTGGTTATTGGGGCGCATCCATCGCTGCCAGACAGCCAATTTCCCTGGCTTTGAGGGTGTGACGGCAAGATTAGACCATGTCAGTTCTGGTAAAACGCGGCCTCATGGTGGTTGGCTTCATTATTGTTGTCGGCGTCATGACACCCATTTTTTTGGAAGATGTCCCCGACTCTCGGGATGATTTCTCAGTCGTCGACCGGCCGCCGGTGAATGTGATGCGATGGCTCCTAACGGTACTTGAGCAACGCTTGCCGATGAACTCCCAGGATTTCAGTATCGTTCTGCAGGAAGCAGAGCCGCTGTTCACCATCGATGGTTACCGCGACTATGTCGGCATCCTGCAGCAGGCCCGGGCAATCGATTATCTGCGATCCACCAATGCCCAATTCTCATTCACGCTGAATGAACCGCCGGAATATGTGGCCTTTGGTGTGCTAGATGGCCGCTACTCTTGGCAGTTTGAGCATAACACCGAGCTCAAGATCGAATTCGCGGCTAACAGCATCAGCTTTCCAGTCCGTTTGCAGTTTGATGTCTCCCGTAGCCCAGATCCTGAGGCGCTTCAGGGCATTAAAATTAGGGGCATCAGAATAGTGAACGGGGAAGAGACGGCGGCTAACTCTGGTTAGGCGCGTTCCGGCTTATTAACCGGCCTATGGTACAATAACCCTGCGCAGTGGCGTCTGACGCGCTGCCACACTCTGCGATGGACCGCGATATGGACGACCCGTTAGAGCGCAAAAATACGGATGGTAAGTTCTATGTTGGGCTGACCATTCTGGTGACCGTAATCATCGTGGGCGTGGCCGCGATGGTTATCCATCAGCGCGGCGGCATCTATGGACCGCCCCCACCAAATGTTGAAGATTTGCGCCGTGATCGCATGGCGGCACCTGGCCATAACGACGATTACATTTTGGATTACGCAGCAGAGGTGATGGCGGCATCAGTCACCTTTGATGCCCGAACCTTCCATAACCAACTGGCAGATTTGGAGGGGTACTTCACCCCCGACGGGTGGACCCTGTTCAACCACACATTGGAGCGGTTGGAAGTTGTCCAGATGATGCAATCGGGACGGTTCACGGTCACGCCAAGTTTGAATGGCGATCCTGTGATTATCGGCAAGGGGGTTGAGGCCGCGACCTATCAATGGCGGGTCGCCGTTCCCCTGATGGTGGTGATGGAATCATCAGACCGCAGCCTGGACCGCGGTCTGGTTGCCCATGCCCGTATTATCCGCCGCCCCCTCGAGCAGTATCCTCAGGGTATCGCAATCGATAGCCTGAACTTCCTGCCCGATGAGAGCGCCGTTCCAGGGCCTGGTTAAGGCTGGCTTACTTAGAAGCTAGAACCACAGCCGTGTCAGACATGCGGTTGGAGAAGCCCCACTCATTGTCATACCAAGACATGACGCGAACGAAGCTGCCTTCCATGACTTTGGTCTCGTTTACAGCGAAGACAGAAGAATGGGGGTCGCCGTTAAAGTCGATGGAGACCAGCGGCTCATCATAGGTGCCAAGCACACCTTTCAGTGGGCCATTGGCGGCCTCAACGATCGCGGCATTCACCTCTTCAACCGTGGTGTCGCGTGAAGCGCGGAATTTAAAGTCCACCAGCGAGACATTCGGGGTTGGGACGCGGATCGCGGTACCATCCAGCTTGCCATTTAGCTCCGGTAGCACCTTGCCGACTGCTTTCGCTGCACCGGTTGAGGTTGGGATCATGGAGACGGCAGCAGCGCGGGCGCGGTGTTTGTCGCTATGCATGGTGTCGACGGTCCGCTGATCGCCAGTGTAGCTGTGGATCGTGGTCATGAAGCCGTGATCGATGCCAATGGCGTTGTGCAGCACATGGGCGACGGGCGCCAGGCAGTTGGTGGTGCATGACGCGTTCGAGACGATCTTATGCTCAGCGGTCAGCTTGTCATGGTTCACGCCGTAAACAACGGTGAGATCCTCATCAGACGCTGGCGCCGAGATCAGTACCTTCTTGGCGCCTGCTTCCAGGTGCTTAGAAGCGGCATCGCGCTTAGTGAAGATGCCGGTGCACTCCATCGCCACATCCACGCCCATCTCGCCCCATGGCAGGGCTGCTGGGTCGCGTTCTTGGGTCACGGTGATTTCGTGGCCGTTCACGATCAGGGCATTACCCTGGGTGGTTACGGTGCCGGAGAAGCGACCATGCACGCTGTCATACTTCAGCAGGTGGGCGTTGGTTTCGACATCTGCGAGGTCGTTGATGCCAACGATTTCGATGTCTTTGCGACCGCTCTCAAAAGCGGCGCGGAGAACCAGGCGGCCAATCCGGCCAAAACCGTTAATTGCGACTTTAGTCGTCATATTCTTACTCAATGCTCCCTGTCAGCAGCGTTAGATGGATGTTGTTCTGATTGTTAGGCCAGCAGGTCACGCACCGCTTGGGCGGCGGCATCTGCCGTAATACCGAAATGCTTGTAGAGTTCTTTGTAAGGGCCGGAGGCGCCGAAGCTGTTCATGCCGATGAACTTGCTGTTCTCGCCAAGATACCGCTCCCAGCCGAAGCCGATTGCCGCCTCAATACCAACGCGGGGCAGGCCCTTGCCAAGGACGCTGGCCTTATAGGCATCATCCTGTTGGTCAAAGAGGTCGAAGCATGGGGCTGAGACAACGCGCACTGGCACGCCCTCGGCCGCCAGGGCTTCTGCGGCTTCAACCGCCAGATGAACCTCGGACCCGGTTGCGACGATCACCGCTTTTGGTGCTTCTGCAGGTTCGCGCAGGATGTAAGCGCCTTTGGCGGTCAGGTTCTCATCGGTTTTCTCAACCCGCATCATCGGCAGACCCTGACGGGTAAGCGCCATGATGGATGGGCTCTTCTTGGCACTCAGTGCGGCTTCCCAGGCTTCTGCCGTTTCGGCCAGATCGCAAGGGCGGAACACCAGCAGGTTAGGAATGGCGCGCAGAGCGGCCAGATGCTCAACCGGTTGGTGAGTTGGGCCATCTTCACCAAGGCCGATACTGTCATGGGTTTTCACCTGGATGACCCGCTGTTCCATCAGCGCGGCGAGGCGCAGGGATGGGCGGTTGTAATCGGAGAAGGCGAGGAAGGTGCCGCTATAGGGGATAACCCCGCCATGTAGCGCCATGCCATTCATCGCCGCGGCCATGCCATGCTCACGAATGCCATAATGGATGTAACGACCAGCGTAGTTGTCGCGGCTTAGAATGCCACCATCCTTGGTCTTGGTATTGTTTGAGCCTGTTAGGTCGGCTGAACCGCCAACCATCTCTGGCACCACCGGGAGGATAGCTTCCAGAACCTGGCCAGACGCAGCGCGCGTCGCCGGCGATGGCTTCTCATCAACGGCCTTGTTCTTGATCTCTGCAATCGTGGTGGTCAGCGCTGCAGGCAGATCGCCGCTAACGGCAGCTTCAAACTCACTGCCTTTGGCGGAACCGGCGAGGCGAGCCTGCCAGGCATCACGATCAGCGGCACCACGGCTACCTGCGGCAGCCCAGCTGGCCTTCACATCATCCGGCACGACAAAGGGCTCGTGACCCCAACCAAGGGCAGAGCGGGTGGCCGCAATCTCATCATCGCCCAGCGGGGCACCGTGGGCACCGGAGGTGTTAGCCTTGTTCGGTGAGCCATAACCAATTTGGGTGCGGCAGCGAATGATTGAGGGGCTGTCAGTTTTCTTCGCGGCGGCGATGGCGGCCTCGATGGCAGCAGCGTCATGACCGTCGACCGTCTGAACATCCCAGTTATAGCTCTCAAACCGTTTGGTGATGTCGTCTGAGAAGCTGAGCGAGGTTGGGCCATCGATGCTGATCTCATTGTCATCAAACAGAACAATGAGGCGGCCGAGGCCGAGGTGACCCGCCATTGAGCATGCCTCGTGGCTGATGCCTTCCATAAGGTCGCCATCACTGGCGATGACATAGGTGTGGTGATCGACCAGATCGTCACCAAACCGGGCGTTCATGATCCGCTCAGCGAGCGCGAAACCAACGGCGTTTGAGATACCCTGACCCAGTGGACCAGTGGTGGTTTCGATCCCGGCATCATGCTCCACCTCTGGGTGGCCAGCAGTGCGGGCGCCGATTTGGCGGAACTTCTTAATCTCTTCCAATGGGAAGGCCTCATACCCCGTCAAGTGGAGGAGGCTGTAGATCAGCATCGAGCCATGGCCAGCCGACAGGATGAAGCGATCACGGTCGGGCCATTCAGGCTGGCTCGCGTCAAACTTAAGGAACTTGGTAAACAGAACCGTTGCCACATCGGCCATGCCCATTGGCATGCCAGGGTGACCAGAGTTTGCGGCCTGCACGGCATCCATGGATAGGAAGCGGATGGCGTTGGCCATATCCTCATGCGCGGCAGTGGCTTGGGTGGCGGTTTGCGGCTCGGCCGTCGCGCTGGCTGTGGACATGTGGTGCTGCTCTTTGCTGGTCTGAGATGGATGGGCAGATCGGGCAATAAGGCTTTTCAATACCGGTTATCGGACTCGGTATCAAAAAGTTGGTCGGAACATGCAGATTGGTGGGCCTTTGGTCAACCACCGCCGACCGCATTTCCGCCCCGTTTCAGCGTCATAGCCAAGTAATTCTTCAATGAATCAACAGGGGAATCGCAAAACCCTGTGGAGAGCCCTTCAAATCGTCGGCGGAATGATTAAAACAGGGATCAATCGGTGTGCGTCTCCTCGCCGCCTGAAAAGTTTATCCGCCCAAGGGTCATTTTCATGAGCCAAGACCTCAGAACCGCGTTGCAAGCGCTCGATCGAGAGCTGGACCGCCTGCAAGCCAATGCCAAGCAGCAAGCCGCCCGTGAGCTTGCGCGTGAGCAAGAGCCCGCAGCCGATCCCGCGTTGAAGGATGATTTGAGCGCCCTCAAACTCCGCGTCGATGCTGGAATTGCGAAGGTCGAGGATCTGTTGAAGGAGGCGGCCAATGGCTAGGGTTGAGGTCTCAATCAATCACCGCAAGTACCCAATCGTTTGTGATGACGGGCAAGAGGGGCGGGTCCAAGAGCTGGCCACCTTTGTCGATAGTCGGGCCCAGCAGATCGCCAATGCGGCGCCGGGCAGCAGCGACAGCATCATCATGGCCCTAACCACCTTGATGGTTGCTGATGAGTTGTTTGAAGAGCGCCGAACCGGTGGTGATGGTCCCTCTAAAGCGGACAAAGCCGAGGCTGATAATCAGGCCGGGCAGGCGATTGAAGCTGTGGAATATCTGACCCGCCGTGTCGCGGCGATTGCTGATAGCCTACAAGCAGACTAAATATACCTCTAGCGGAGGGTCGCGCTGCGGCTCGCGTTAGACTGCTATATCCCAGGGGCGATATCTTTTATCGCGGGAACCGCCACTGGCCGGGCTCTGGCCCAGCTAAAAGTCCAGCAGACAAATCGTTTGCTTGGGCCGCGGTACCCACCTAGTTGGTTTGGCCGCTAGAGGATAAAGATCAAGTCGACGGTTCACGTGGCACCCTCCGCACCTCCTCCCAATTCAGATCCTATCGCCGAGAAGATCGCGCTCCGTAAAACGTGGCGCGCGGTTCGTGCTGACTTGGATATGGAAGCGGTGGTCCAGCCGTTGACCACCAATCTATTAGAGCTCGTTGCTGGCTGGGATGGGCCACGGGTCGTGTCTGGCTATTGGCCTATCCGGGGCGAGATAGACTCCCGGCCTATTATGGCTGGCCTTATCGCCGCCGGTCATCAGATCACCCTGCCTGTAGTAGTCGCGCGCGAGCGCCCCATGATCTTCAGGCGTTGGACACCGGACACCGAGATGATCAAGGGCGACCTCCCGGTTTACGAGCCTGAGCCGGACGCACCGGAGTTGCTGCCCGATACCTTACTAATCCCCATGCTGGCATTTGACCAACATGGCTTCCGACTTGGTATGGGGGGCGGCTTTTATGATCGAACCGTGCCCGAGCTTCGTAAGCTGGGGCCGGTTACGCTGATCGGCCTCGCCCACCATGCGCAGCAAGGCGAAGATTTGCCGCGCGAGCCGCATGATGTGCCGCTTGACTGGATTGTTACGGATCAGGGGGCTATGTCCTTCGCTTCGAAAGCTGACGGTTAAGGCGGGCAAGCCATGAAAATTATGTTTCTGGGTGATGTGGTGGGGCGGAGCGGCCGCGATGCGGTGCTGAACGCCGTGCCTGACCTGCGCGCCCGATACGGCCTCGACTTCGTCGTGGTGAATGGTGAGAACGCGGCCCACGGCTTCGGCATTACGCCAGACATCTGCTCAAGCCTGTACAATGCTGAGGTGGACTGCATCACCACCGGCAACCACGTTTGGGACCAACGGCAGATCATTAATCATATCGATGGGGATGAGCGGCTTTTGCGGCCGCTGAATTTCCCAGCTGGAACGCCGGGTCGTGGCTTCAGTATCTTTAAGCTTAGTGATGGCCGCCAGGTGATGGTGATCAATGCCATCGCGCGGCTGTTTATGGAGCTAAATGATAGCCCCTTTGCCGCCCTGGACCGCCTTTTGGAGCGCTACGAACTAGGCCGCAATATCGACGCCGTGCTGCTTGATTTTCATGGTGAGGCAACGTCCGAGAAAATGGGCATGGGGCATCATCTCGATGGTCGGGTCAGCCTTGTCGTGGGCACCCATACCCATGTGCCGACGAGCGATTTGTTTATACTCCCTGGTGGGACGGCTTATCAGACCGATGCTGGCATGTGCGGGGATTATGACAGTGTGATCGGCATGCGCAAAAGCAGCTCAACAGCCCGCTTTACCCAGCGCCTACCGACCGAGCGGGCCGAGCCTGCGACTGGTGAGGCAACGATTTGTGGTTTGCTGCTAGAGACAGATGACGCAACCGGTCTGGCCAAGCGGGTAACCCCGATCCGGATGGGTGGGCAGCTTCAACCAGCTATCCCTGATGACAGCTGGCGGGCAACCGCAGCGGCCCCTGCTTAACGGGTTTCGTCGTCGATATCGCCAGGCTTGGTCCGCCGATCTACGCCTTTGAACCCACCGCTGCGCCGACGTCGATCCGGGCCAAAATAATCACTGGACCGGATGAAGGTGCGCGGGTTGCTAAACACCAGCTCAATCCGCTGCATTAGTGTCTTAGGCGCGATGGGTTTTGACAGGATTTCCGTCATACCGGCATCGCGGGCCTCACTAATCCGCTCGGCATCCGCATGGCCGGTCACCAACATCACTGGAATGTAGGGGTTAGGGCTCTCTGGGCTGTTGCGCAGTAGGCGGACGAACTCAATGCCGTTGGTCGGCCCCATGTTCCAATCGACAATCGCCAGATCGGCCCAGCTCTCTTTAAACAGTTGGAACGCCTGATCGCCATCATGTGCAACCAGCACCTGTTTCACCCGGAAGCTCTCCAAGGCGGATTTCAGCAATGCGCGCATGGTCGGGCTGTCATCGGCGACAAGCACGGTCATATCTTCGAACTTTAGGCGCATAGGTACTGAGGGTAGCCAAGAGTTTGCAGCGCACCATCACTACCAATCTGTTTAAGGCTGCGCTACACCCATGGCTCACTGATTTGAAATTCCGTTCCCGCTAGCTGACGAGACGAACACACGCCATGGCCGGCCATTCCAAATTTAAAAACATCATGCACCGCAAAGGTGCCCAAGACGCAAAGCGTGCGCGCCTGTTCACCAAAATCGCCCGTGAGATCACTGTCGCGGCGAAAAGTGGGATGCCCGATCCCGACATGAACCCAAGGCTGCGCACCGCGATTGCAGCCGCGAAACAGGCCAATATGCCGAATGAGCGGATCGACCGCGCCATCAAGAGCGGCAGCGGCGATGGTGATGGCGAGAGCTATGACGAGATGCGCTATGAGGGCTATGGCCCGGGCGGCGTTGCGGTCATCATTGAGGCGCTAACCGATAATCGGAACCGGACAGCAGCGGAAATCCGCTCTGCCTTCACCAAACATGGTGGCACGCTGGGTGAGACCAACTCGGTCAGCTTCATGTTCGATCGGGTCGGCCAGATTATGTATCCGGCCAGTGTCGGTGATGCCGATCAGGTGTTTGAGGCGGCGGTTGAAGCCGGGGCCGATAACGTCGAATCGACCGACGAAACCCACGAGATTACAACCCCGGTTGAGGACTTCGCCGCTGTTCGTGAGGCGCTTGTGGAAAGTCTGGGTGAGCCGCAACAGGCTGGTCTTGCTTGGGTTCCGCAAAATACCATCCCTGTGAATGAGGATCAGGCCGCGACTTTGTTGAAGCTGCTGGACGTGTTGGACGACAATGACGATGTCCAAAACGTCTCCGCAAACTTCGACATCGCCGATGAGGTGATGGAACGGCTCGCCTCTTGACCAACTCCGCCACCGCTTCTGCAACTGGGCCGGTTCGTATTCTCGGCCTGGATCCGGGTCTTCGCCGGACTGGTTGGGGCATAGTGTCGGCAGAGGGTAATCGGCTTTCTTACATTGCTGCGGGGGCAATCACGCCGCCAACTGATGGGTCGCTGGCCTCCAGGCTCAGTGCCCTGTTCGATGCTTTGCTTAAGCTCATCAACGATTACACGGTGGATGAAGCTGCGGTTGAGGAAACCTTCGTGAACAAGAACCCGGCGGCGACCCTGAAACTAGGGCAGGCGCGCGGTGTTGTACTCTTGGCGCCCGCCAATGCCGGGCTCTCCGTTGCGGAATACGCGCCAAACCTGGTTAAGAAGTCCGTGGTTGGTGCTGGCCATGCTGATAAAACCCAGATCCAACACATGGTTAAGACCCTGCTTCCTGGCGTTGATTTTGGTCCCGCCAGCACGGCATCGGATGTGGCTGACGCCCTGGCTGTCGCCATTTGCCATGCCCATCATCGGGGCGCGACCGCACGCGCTGCCCAAGCAATTGCGGGAGCTGTCTAAGCTATGATCGCCTCGTTGAATGGCACCATTGCCGCCATCTTCTCAGATACCGCCGTGATCGATGTGGGCGGCGTCGGCTTTACGGTTCAGGCCTCATCCAGAACTCTTGGCCAGCTGGGTGGCGTGGGCCAACCGGCGAAGCTGACGACCCACCTGCAAATGCGTGAGGATGCGGTCACCCTGTTTGGTTTTGCGACGGCGGAAGAGCAGCAAGCCTTTGAAATTCTGACCAAGGTTCAGGGGGTTGGCGGTCGGGTTGCGCTCAATATCCTATCCGCGCTCTCAACCAATGATCTGGCCACAGCGATTGCTTCCGAGGATAAGCGCGCGGTTACCCGTGCCGACGGTGTCGGCCCCAAGCTGGCCCAGCGCATTGTCTCGGAGCTTAAGGATAAGATCCCGCAGCTGGTCGGCAGCGCCTTAACGCCCACCAAGGGTAGCAGTGCCGTGGTCACACCGATGCCAGCGGCAGCCGCACCGGTGGCGGATGCTGCCCCAAATGCGGTGAATGATGCCGTCTCAGCCCTTGCCAACCTTGGTTATGACCGGTCGGATGCCCACCGCGCAGCCTTGAAGGCCCAGCAGAGCCTGGGCGAGGGGGCAAAAATCGATGACCTCATCCGGGCCAGCCTTAAGGAGCTCGCACCAGCATGAGTAAGGGCGCATGAGCGATAACGTCGAAAGGTTAGTGGCAGGCGATCCCCAGGATGGCGACATCGAGGATGGGCGCGCCGTTGACGGTGGCCTACGCCCTGAGCGCCTGACCGATTTCGTTGGCCAGGCAAAGCTGCGTGAGAACCTGTCCGTCTTTGTTGGTGCTGCCGCTCAACGGGGAGAGGCGTTGGACCATGCGCTGTTCCATGGGCCGCCTGGTCTCGGCAAAACCACCCTGGCGCAGATCGTGTCCCGGGAGCTTGGTGTTGGTTTCCGGGCGACCTCTGGCCCCATGCTCTCAAAAGCCGGTGACCTTGCCGCCATTCTCACCAATCTTGAGGCGCGGGATGTTCTCTTTATTGATGAGATCCACCGACTGAACCCAGCGGTTGAGGAGGTGCTTTATCCAGCGATGGAGGATTTCCAGCTGGATTTGATCATCGGTGAGGGACCAGCCGCGAGATCCGTTCGCATTGATCTGCCGCCCTTTACCCTGGTTGGTGCAACGACGCGTGCTGGGTTGTTGACCAACCCGCTGCGGGACCGATTTGGCATCCTGCTGCGCCTTGAATTTTATGCCGATGAAGAGTTGGCCACCATTGTCTCTCGCAACGCCACCAAGCTTGGGATCGCTATGGATGATGCGGGCGCGTTGGAGGTTGCGAAGCGAGCCCGTGGCACGCCGCGTATTGCCGGTCGCCTACTGAAACGCGTTCGGGACTTTGCCGTCATGGATGGTGTTGAGGTGGTGGATCGTGCCGCCGCAGACCGTGCCCTGCAACGCCTTGAGGTTGATGCCCAGGGCCTCGACGCGATGGACCGCCGTTACCTAAGTTGCCTTGCCGAGAAATATGGCGGTGGGCCAGTTGGCGCCGAAACCTTGGCCGCCGCGCTTGCCGATCAGCGCGATGTTATTGAAGAGGTGATTGAGCCCTACCTGCTGCAGCAGGGGCTGATTCAGCGGACGCCACGTGGTCGCTGCTTAAGTGCCAGCGGCTACCGCTATCTGGGTCTGCCGGCCCCGGCGGATATCGAGAGCCGGGCATCGGCGGATTTGTTTACCAACGGGGATGAGAAGACCCCGTGACCGTCATGCTGTTGCCGACAACCGGCGCCGTTATCGATGGCTGCCACTACCTCCCGCTCCGCGTGTACTACGAGGACACGGATTTTGGCGGCATCGTCTACCATGCCAATTTCCTGAAATTTGCCGAGCGGGCGCGTACAGAGTTTCTGCGTTGTTTGGGGATCGACCAGACCCAGCTCAAAGCTGATACCGGCGTGGTGTTTGCCGCCCGGCATCTGGCGATTGATTTCCTGAAAAGCGCCGAGATGGATGACTGCCTGCTGGTGGAGACCTCCGTCGAAAGCCTAAGCGGGGCCAAGTTGACCCTGCGGCAACAGATTGTCCGAATTCCGAGCAATGCACCGGAACTGCCGTCTTCCAGCCATGGCGATGCCATAAAAGCGGCCCAGAAGGATGGCGAGGATTTGGCGAGCCTGACAGTGACACTGGCCTGCGTTGGCGCGGCTGGTCGGCCCGTTCGATTGCCGCCGGATATCCGTGACCCCTTTGCCGCTTGTTTTGCCCAAACTAGTTCGTCCCACTAACCCTGATTAGCCCCCAACTTACGGAACAGAGATGGAAAACGAGGTCGTTACCGTTGCCCAAAGCGCCGCTGCCATGGCCCATGGCGGAGAGCTCACCATGATGGGTTTGTTCTGGCGCGCCGATATCGTCGTGAAGTCGGTGATGCTGCTTCTGGTGCTGGCATCAATTTGGTGCTGGGGCATCATCTTCACCAAGGCCATGAAGCTGCGGAAGCTGCATCAAGAGGCTGCAAAGTTTGAGCGGGATTTTTGGTCCGGCAGTTCCATCGATGGGTTGTTTGAGCGGATCGGTGATAAGCCTCGTGAACCGATGAGTGCGGTATTCGCCGCCGCTATGCGCGAATGGCGAAATGCCCCACCACCTGAGGGCAAGAAGGGTGGACACTTGGCTGCCAGTGTCCAGCAACGCATTGAACGCGTGATGGCGGTAACCATCGGGCGTGAGATGGAACGGGTTGAGAAGGGGCTTCAGGTCCTGGCCAGTGTCGGCTCTACCGCCCCCTTTATCGGCCTGTTTGGGACTGTCTGGGGGATTATGAATTCCTTTACCGCTATCGCAAATGAGCAGAGCACCAATCTCGCGGTTGTGGCCCCTGGTATTGCCGAGGCGCTGTTTGCGACCGCGCTTGGTCTGCTGGCCGCGATCCCGGCCGTGATCGCGTTTAACAAGCTGGCCGGTGATCTGGGGCGTTATGCCGATCGCCTCGATGCCTTCTCGGCGGAGTTTAGCGCGATCCTGTCACGAACCCTGGAAGAGGAGCTCTGAACCTCCGATGGGTGCTTCGTTGAACCAACCATCCAGAGGTGGGCGCGGCAAGCGGCGCGGCTACACGGCGATGTCAGAGATTAATGTGACACCGTTTGTCGATGTCATGTTGGTGCTGCTGATCGTCTTTATGGTGTCGGCCCCCCTCCTGACCGTGGGCGTGCCGGTAGAGTTGCCGCAAAGCCAGGCCAACACCCTATCTGATCCTGAAGAACCGATCGTCGTAACCGTTGATGCGGCTGGCGATATCTATGTTCAGGAAACCGTGGTGGAACTTGAGCGGGTGGCGCCATTGCTGGTCGCGGTTAGTGAGAATAATCCAGACATCCGCATCTTTGTGCGGGGTGACCGAACCCTTGATTATGGGTCGGTCATGGCGGTGATGGGGGTGATCAATACCGCCGGGTTCCGNCGGGTTGCCCTGGTCACCGAGACACCGCAATAGGGCTGGATTCCTCCATATGGTTCGCCGCGGCTCCGATTTCTCCACAACACGCACCGTCCTGATTTCAGGCGGTGAGGTGGACAGTCGNGGCCTCAGCCTATCCTTCCTGCTGCATGCTGGTGTGCTGGCGTTGGTCATCTTAGGGCCACCACAGCTTGGTCGAGAGCTTGGGCCGGTGGCACCACCGGTGCCGATTGAGGTGATCGATTTCGATACCTTCACCCAGCTAGCCAATAATGACCCGACGGAAGAGGTGGCGGACGAACCCCAGCTTGCCGTCGTAGAGCCTGACCCAGAACCGGAGCCGCCAGCACCGGTTGAAGAAGCACCGCCAGCGCCGGCACCAACCCCGGCACCCCCGCCACCTGCAGCTGTCGTTGAACCAGTTGCAGAGCCACCGCCACCGCCGCCTATTGCGGAACCAGCGCCCGAACCAACACCGGAGCCAGCCCCAGCTGAACCCGTGCCAGAGCCGGTTGAGCAGACCGCCGTGCAACCGCCTGCACCGGTTCCAGTGGCGAAGCCCACACCACCACCGCCGCGCCCAGAACCGCAGCAGCAAGCACAAGAACAGCCGACCCAAGAGGACAGTCGACAGGCGTTCCTACAATCCGTGCTGCGCAATCTAGATGACACCGAGCCCGCACCGCGCAGCGATGAGGCGATTGCCGATCAGCTTCAGCGCAACCGGGCGGAGGCCACCGCCTCCTCGATCTCCGTCGTTACACGCGGTACCGCAGACCGGCTGACCGCGAGCCAGGCTGATGCTTTGCGCCGCCATATTGGCCAGTTTTGGAATATCGATGCTGGCGCCCGCGGTATTTCTGAGATGGTCGCGGTTGTTCAAATAACCTTGAATGCCCAACGTGAGGTGGTCGAGGTACGGTTGGTTGAGGATGTGGGTAGGTTCCGTAGTGACGGGTTCTACCGCTCCTTTGCTGAACGCGCATTACGTGCAGTGCAGCAGGCCAGCCCCTTGACGCCGCTGCCGTTAGAGGGTTTTCAAACCTGGCAGGTCACGACGATCACCTTTAGTCCAAGGGATATGTTCCAATGATGTCACGCGCTCTTTCCCTGCTAGCGGCAGGGCTGACGGCCATGCTGATCCTGGGGCTTGCCCCGCGTCCCGCCGTTGCGCAGCTGCAGATTGATATCACCCAGGGCGTGGTTGAACCGCTGCCCATGGCGATTACTGAGTTCTTTGGCTCCAGCCCGAATGATCAGCGTGTCGGTCGTGAGATTGCCGATGTGATCTCAGGTAACCTTGAGCGTTCAGGCCTGTTCCGCCCGATCAATCGTGACGCTTATATCCAGACAGCGGAAAGCTTGCAGGTAGGCCCACGCTTCTCTGATTGGCGGATTATTGATTCCCAAGCTCTGGTTGGTGGCTCAATCGAGACCCAATCCGATGGCCGCCTGCGCGTTGAGTTCCGCCTATGGGATGTGTTCGGTGAAACCGAGATTGCAGGCCTTGCCTACACCACAACGCCGGGTAATTGGCGCCGCGTGGCCCATATCATTTCAGACGCCATCTATAAGCGGATCACGGGTGAGGAGGGGTACTTCGATACCCGTATCGTTTACATCTCTGAGGAAGGTGAGGCGACCCGCCGGGTCAAGCGCCTGGCCATCATGGATCAAGATGGCTTCAACCACCGTTATCTGACCGATCGAAACACGCTTGTCCTGACCCCGCGCTTCTCACCGACGGCGCAGGAAATCACATATCTCGCCTATGTGAACAACCAGCCCCGGGTCTATTTGCTGAATATCGATACCGGGCGGATTGAGGTGCTGGGCTCATTCCCGGGCATGACCTTCGCCCCGCGTTTCTCCCCAGATGGTAATCGGGTGGTGATGAGCCAGGCCTTGGCTGGCAACACCGATATCTACACGATGGACTTGCGGACGCGGCAGGTGGCCCGGTTAACCGAAAGCCCGGCAATTGATACCGCGCCCTCATACTCGCCCGATGGCCGCCAATTGGTTTTCGAGAGTGATCGCGGCGGTGCCCAGCAACTCTATGTCATGAACGCTGATGGTGGCGGTGCGCAGCGGATCAGTTTTGGCGAGGGTCGCTATGCAAGCCCGGTTTGGTCGCCCCGTGGTGACCTGATCGCCTTCACGAAGATCCACCGGGGCCGTTTCTTTATTGGGGTCATGCGCCCAGACGGCAGCGGTGAGCGCCTGTTGACTGAGGCTTTCCATGTTGAGGGACCAACCTGGGCACCGAATGGTCGGGTTCTGATGTACTTCAAAGAGCGGACCGTTAGCGGCCAGCGCCGGGCCCAGCTTTTCACCATCGACCTCACCGGTCAGAACGAACGTCCGGTGCGCACCCCCGTGGATGGCTCTGATCCGGCCTGGTCAGCGCTTATCCCGTAGCCCTGTTCTTTGCTGGGATCAGCTGTCCAGATACGACAAACCCTTCACCTTTCGGGGAATTTCCGTTAAAACCGCCGCCGACATCGTCTAAGTCCGTGTGTTGGGCGTAGAACGATAACGAATTCAACCTGCTAGCCTATTACGAATGGTAGCCACACAGGACCTGTCCGGTTGGTGCCATCAAAACCAAGTTTGAGGATACCGAGCCGATGACCCGCCTTCTGAGCCTTTTCGCTGCCCTTCTTCTCGTCGCTGCTTGCGCGACCGACCCTGAAATCAATACCGCGGATAGCGGCGATGGCGCGTCCAATGCCGGTGCTGCTGGTGCGGCTAATGCACCTGCCCCAGGTTCTGAAGAGCAGTTCGTCGTCACCGTTGGTGATCGCATCTTCTTCGAAACCGATCAAAGCACCCTGACCGCCGAAGCTCGTTCGACCCTGAACGGTCAAGCCCGTTGGCTGAACGAGTACGGCAGCTTCACCGTTCTGGTTGAAGGTCACGCTGATGAGCGCGGTACCCGCGAATACAACCTCGCCCTTGGTGAGCGTCGCGCCAACTCCGTGCGCAACTACCTGATTGCCCAAGGTGTTGAAGCCAACCGGATCCAAACCGTTTCCTTCGGTAAAGAGCGTCCAGAAGTTGTTGGTTCCAACCCATCTGCTTGGGCTCAAAATCGTCGCGGCGTCACCGTGCTGCGCTAATCGCTAACCGCGATTAATCAGATAAAAGGGCCGTCAGTGTTGCTGGCGGCCTTTTTGCTGCCCAAATCAAAGGGCAATTGCAGTCAAGACCGCTAAATTCCGGTCGTAATTCAGCGATAACATGCTATCGAAAGGCCATCGTTTTGGCCCACCTGGCCACTTGGCACTGACCGACAACCGATTAAGAGCGATGACCCGTATCTTATCCAGCCTGACCCTGGCTTTAGGCCTTACCGTTATGTCCCTCGGTACCGCGATTCCAGCGCCCGCCGTGGCACAACAGTTCGGCAATTCCCCAGATGCAATGGCCGCGCGCCTTGAGCGTTTGGAGCGTGAGTTGCAGACCTTGAACCGTCAGGTCTATCGCGGCCAGGTACCGGCGACTGGCAGTGCCCAAGCGCCCGCCGCGGCACCGGAGAACTGGTCAGGTCAGCAAGAGGTTCGCTTGCAGGCGCTGGAAAGCAGCCTGCGCCAACTAACCGGGAATGTGGAGCGGCTTCGCTTTGACTTGAACCAATTGACGGGCCGGTTGGATCGGTCTCTGGCCGACATCGAATTCCGCCTTGAGTCGATGGGGAGCCAACCCCCAACGCTGGCGGGTGACGAACCGGTGGTTACGGGCACGGCACCCAGTACCACCCGCATTGTTCGGCCAAATGCCATCGATAACGTGAACAACAACAATGCGCCTGCTACCGCCGCGGCCACCAGGGTTACAGCTGGCACCACAGTCCGTACGCTTGGGGTTCTGAATGCCGATGGAACGGCGGAAGGTGCCCTACCAGCAGGGGCGGCACCAACGGGCGTTCAACCGGGCGGTAATGCAAGCCAGCCACTGGAAGCCGCGTCGACAGCAACGACCGGCGGCCAAGTTGCGGCGGTTGCCCCGGCCTCCTCTGAGCCGGTCTCGGTGACCCTGCCAGAAGGCGACGCCCAGGCGCAGTATGACTACGCTTTTGGTCTGTTGAAGCGGTATCAGTTTGATGCAGCTGCCGATGCCCTGACCCAATTCCTGACGGCCCATCCGGATGACCCACTGGCCGCCAATGCACAGTTCTGGCTTGGCGAAACCCATTTTGTGAATGGTGACTACCGGGAGGCGGTCGTTGCCTTCGCCACCGGCTACGAAAACTTCCCCGAGGCAAGCAAGGCGGCTGAAAACCTATTGAAGCTGGGCATGTCACTTGGCCGTCTGGGCCAGGCTGAGCAAGCATGTTTGACCCTTGATCGCCTGACTGCGGAGTACCCGCAGGCGCCCGGGTCGGTAAAGCAGCAAGCCGCCGCTGAGCGCCGCGATCTTGAATGCGGCAGTGGCTAAGCAATCCCTCGCCAATGACAACATTACTGGCTTAGCGGCACCTTTAAGCGCCGCTGAGTTCGATGCCCTAATGTCCGATTGTGGCCCTTTTCCCGAGGGGCTGCATCTGGCCATTGCCCTGTCTGGCGGTGGGGATAGCAGTGCCTTGGCGGCCCTCCTGCAAGTTTGGGCCGACCGGCATAGGGCTGAACTAACCGCCCTTATTGTCGATCATAAGTTGCGCCCGGGTAGTGACCGGGAAGCCAAGGCAACGGGCGAGTTCTGGCAAGGCCGGGGCCTTGCAGTTGAGGTGCTGACCCATGATCAGCTGATCCCCGATGCGGGGATTGAAGAGTTTGCCAGAAACATCCGTTGGTCACTGCTGACCGAATGGTGTCATGCCCATGATGTCGACCATCTGGCACTCGCCCACCATGCTGAGGATCAGGCCGAAACCGTCCTGATGCGCCTCGCTAAGGGTAGCGGGGCGGCTGGGCTTGCCGGTATGGCACCACGCCAATCCCGTCATGATGGTCTCACAATCATTCGACCGCTCCTGACTACGCTTAGGGCCCAACTCACGGCGCTTTGTAACGAATTGGCGGTTCCAGTTGTCGAGGATCCCGCTAATTCGGATCCACGTTTCCAACGCACCGGTTTGCGGGAAGCAGCGGCATTATTGGCTGGGCTGGGCTTAACACCTGATGCGATCGGCAAGGCCGCCGCTAAACAGAGAGAAGTCGCAGAGTTGGTCCATGGCGTTATCTCATCGGTGGCTCGGGAATCCCTAACCGTTGAGCCGGATGGGGCTGCCTGGCTGAGTATGGATGCTTGGCTTGGGCTCGAGAATGGCTTCGTTCAGCGCGAGTTGCTCGCCAGGATTATCGGGGCCGTCGGCGGCCGGCAGCATCCTTTGCCACGCGATGCCGCTCAGCGTCTGAGCGATCAACTGGCCACTAAAGGCAGCGAGGGCGAGACGCTTGGCGGCTGTCTTATCCGGCCGCAGACCAGGGAAGGTGTTGATGGGTTTCTATTCTTGCGCGAGGCCGCAGCAATTGACCCGCAGCCAATCAAGGTACTGCCTAAGCTGGTTTGGGACCGTCGTTTCGTGATTTCTGCGCCAACTGATCAAGAAGCGCTGTCGATTGTACCCGCCAGTGCTGATCTCTGGCAGCAAATTAAGGCCGATAAACCAGAGCTTTACGCCCTGTTTGCGGATTATCCTGCACGGTTACGCTGGTCGCTCCCTGCGTTGCTGACCAATGATGGGGTCTTGGCCGTTTTGGCGCCCAGCAAGATGGCGGCACAACCACCGCTCCATGGCTGGGAGATGCGGTTCGCACCCCAGCGAGCATTGCCTTAATTTCTTTGATGTAGGTTGGCGCGGTTGTTTAGCGCGCCTGGGCGATTATCTCTTATCCCATAGGTCAAAGCACTATAGGGTTGCCAGCTGGACGGTCTGGTTCGGATTTACCCGGTGGCAGGCCATTTCAATAAGGTTAGATCGACGTGAATAATTTCGGCAAAAACATCGCGCTTTGGGTGGTCATCGGCGTGTTGTTGATCATGCTGTTCAATCTGTTCCAAGCCGGTGGCAACCGGGAACAGATGAATACGGTGGCCNATTCCGATTTCATCGCTGACGTGAATGCGGGCCAGGTCCGCGAAGTTCAGATGCGCGGCCAAAACCTTCGGGTTGTTGCCAATAACGGCGAAATCTACAGCGTGTTCATGCCACCCCAGGCAAACCCTGTTGAGCAGCTGACCGCCAGCGGTGTGAAGGTTGTCGCAGAGCCGCTAGAGAGTGAAGTGCCGTCGCTGCTCTCAATCCTGATCTCTTGGTTCCCGATGCTGCTGTTGATCGGTGTTTGGCTGTTTGTCATGCGCCAGATGCAGGGCGGTGGGGGTAAGGCCATGGGCTTCGGTAAGTCCAAGGCCAAGATGCTGACCGAGAAGCATGGCCGGGTTACCTTTGAAGATGTCGCTGGCATTGATGAGGCCAAGCAGGAACTGCAAGAGATTGTTGAGTTCTTGAAGGACCCGCAAAAGTTCCAACGCCTAGGCGGCAAAATTCCGAAGGGTGTTCTGCTGGTCGGCCCGCCGGGAACCGGTAAAACCCTGACCGCGCGTGCGGTGGCGGGTGAGGCGAATGTCCCGTTCTTCACCATCTCTGGTTCTGACTTCGTTGAGATGTTTGTGGGTGTCGGTGCGAGCCGTGTCCGTGACATGTTTGAGCAGGGCAAAAAGAACGCGCCTTGCATCATCTTCATCGACGAGATCGACGCTGTCGGTCGTCACCGTGGCGCTGGCCTCGGCGGGGGTAATGATGAGCGTGAGCAGACCCTAAACCAGTTGCTGGTTGAGATGGACGGTTTTGAGGCGAATGAGGGCGTGATCCTGATCGCCGCCACTAACCGCCCGGACGTACTTGACCCCGCATTGCTGCGCCCTGGCCGTTTCGACCGTCAGGTTGTTGTGCCAAACCCAGATGTGGCGGGTCGTGAGAAGATCCTAAAGGTCCATATGCGTAAGGTGCCATTGGCCGCCGATGTGGTGCCCCGAACGATTGCACGCGGTACGCCCGGCTTCTCCGGTGCTGATCTCGCCAATCTGGTGAATGAGGCTGCCTTGCTGGCTGCCCGCCGCACCAAGCGTGTCGTTGGCATGTCTGAGTTTGAGGATGCCAAGGACAAGGTCATGATGGGTTCCGAACGGAAATCCATGGTGATGACCGATGATGAGAAGAAGCTGACCGCTTATCACGAGGGTGGGCACGCTATTGCGGCGATCAACTGCCCCGCGTCTGATCCAGTGCATAAGGCCACCATTATTCCGCGTGGTCGGGCGCTAGGTATGGTGATGCGTCTTCCGGAAGGTGACCGCATCTCGCTATCTCGCGAGAAGCTGGAGGCTGACCTCACCGTTGCCATGGGTGGCCGGGTGGCAGAAGAGCTAATCTTCGGTCATGAGAAGGTTACCACCGGTGCCTCCTCCGACATCCAGATGGCCACGTCGATGGCTCGCCGGATGGTTACGGAATGGGGCCTGTCGGATAAGCTCGGCCCGCTGAAATACTCAGAGGATCAGCAGGAGGTCTTCCTCGGCCATTCGGTGGCCCAGCAGAAGAATATGTCCGATGCCACGGCCCAACTCGTCGATAGCGAAATCCGCATGATCGTCGATGATGCCTATGACCGGGCGAAGCAGATCCTGACCGATAAGATGGATGATCTGGTCAAGGTTTCCGAGGCGCTGCTTGAGTTCGAAACCCTAAGCGGTGAGGACATCACCAAACTGCTGAACGGTGAAGAGCTGAACCGTGATGAAACGGATGATGATGCGGATGCTGAACGCCGGCGCGCCGCTTCAGTACCAACCAGCCGCCCACGCCGTGAGCCGCCAGGCGTAGGCCCAGAACCTGAGCCACAGGGCACGTAGCCTGAAGCCAGGGAAACTAAGTTAGAAAGCCGGCTCGTGATCTTGCGAGCCGGCTTTTTCATTGCGGTAATCATCAATTGCGGCCGGCGGTGACGCCGCCATCCACGGGCAGTACGGTGCCGGTAATCCAGCTCGCTGCATCGGAGGCCAGGAACAGCATTGCCTCGCTGATGTCCTTCGGCTGGCCGTTGCGACCTAAGGGGTGAAAGTCATTGAAGGTCGGCAGGGTCTCTTTCACCTGATCTGGGGTCATGAAGGTCCCGTAGACAGGCGTTTCGACCACGGCCGGTGCCACCGCGTTGATCCGGATATTGGATGGCGCCAGTTCTAGGGCCAGGTTTCGCACCATGGCGTGGACACCAGCATTGGCTGCTGAATAGGCGGCTGATGGCGTCGCGCCAATCGCTTGTAGTGCCCAAAGCGAACCTGTTTGGACAATGGTGCCGCCACCACGCTCTTGCATCGCTTTGGCCGCAGCCTGAGCGGTGAAGAACTTGCCCTTCAGTATGGTGTCGAGGAACCAGTCATAGTCGCCCTCGGTCAGTTCAAGGAACGGCTTTGGTTTAAAGACCCCGGCATTGTTGATCAGAATGTCGAGCCCGCCGAATTGCTCAACCGCTGTATTAACCAGTGCTTGGCCTGTTTGTGGGGTTGCAATGTCACCAACGCTGATTGCTACCGCTTTTCCGGTTGGGTCAATGGCGCTGGCAGAGGCGGCAAGCTTGTCTGGATCGCGCCCGCCGATCACCACCTTGGCGCCCTCAGCTACTAGGCTTTTTGCCACTTGAAGGCCGATGCCTGAACTGCCCCCAGTGATGGCGGCCACTTTGCTCTCGAAACGCATTTTAGTAACTCCAATGGTTGTCTATCTATCGATAGGTAGGCATGTGGGGTGGAATGTGAATTGTTCAACCCCTATCTATCAATTGATAGGTTTCGAGATTGGAGAGCAGGTGATGAACCGCGTCGACGATATCCTTGATGCCGCTGAGAAGCGGATCCGCTTGGCTGGCTATAACGGCTTCAGCTTCCGAGAATTGGCCGAAGATGTTGGTATTAAGAGCGCGAGCGTGCACTACCACTTCCCGACCAAAGCAGCGTTGGGTGAGGCCGTGGCCGGCCGTTATCTGGAACGTTTCAGTGCTGCGGTGTCTGTGAGTAAGAGCGATGGCCTCTCACCCCTAGACGCTTGGCGTAAAGCCTTCCGCGATGCCCTGGCTTCTGGCGATGGTATGTGCCTTTGCGCGGTGTTGGGGTTTGAACTTGCAAGCCTGCCGCAAGGGGTTGGCCAGCAGGCGCAGAAGTTCTTTTCATCCGGTATTGAGAGCTTGAGCGCTGACTTGGGGGGTGATGCAACGGCCGCCACAAACGCTGCACGTGCTTTTGCGCTACTAGAGGGCGCCATGTTACTGGCGGTTTCCCTCAATGATGTTGACCTGTTCGACCGGACGACGGAGTCTTTAGCCGATATCGCAGCTTAGCCAGATGGCAGGGCGAGCAGGGCTTATGGTTTCTGAAACAGGACAGGCGCGTCCCCGGATCATGGGGGTGGTTAATGTGACCCCGGACAGTTTCTCCGATGGTGGGCAGTTCCTCGACCCACAACAGGCAGTTGACCATGGCTGTGAGTTGTTGGCTCAGGGTGCGCATATTTTGGACATTGGTGGGGAATCTACCCGGCCCGGTGCGGCCCCTGTTGCGCCGGATAACGAGCAGGCGAGAGTCGTCCCGGTCATTGAGGGGCTTAAGCCATTTGCCGATGAGGCAGGCGCGCTAATCTCGATCGATACGCGCCACCCTGCCACCATGGCGGCAGCGGTTGAGGCCGGCGCGGATATCATCAATGACGTCACAGCCTTGACCGGTGACCCAGCCAGCCTAACGACCGCTGCTAGTCTCAATCGCCCCGTTATGCTGATGCATATGCAGGGTGAGCCGCAAAGCATGCAGCACAACCCCAGCTATACCGACGTTGTATCCGAGGTTTACGATTACCTGGCGGCACGCATTCAGGCTTGCCTCGATGCTGGTATTGGCCGTGATCATATTGTGGTCGACCCCGGTATCGGCTTTGGCAAAACCCTGGAACACAACCTCTCATTGCTGAAGCATTTGGCCCGGTTTCGCGGGCTTGATGTGCCAATTCTGTTGGGCGTCTCACGGAAGAGTTTTATTGCCAAGCTGGATCATGATGTCCCAGCCGATAACCGTCTAGGCGGCTCAATCGCGGCTGCACTTGCTGGGGTGCAAGCTGGTGCGGATATCCTGCGGGTCCATGATGTGGCGGTGACCCGTCAAGCGGTTACGATCTGGCAAGCGATTGAGGCGGCGGATGATCCGACGGCCGATAAAGAAGCGGTGGCTTGATCTGCCTAAACCGTGCCATGAAGTTGCCGGATCACTAATCTAAAACGTGATCCCTTGAAGAGCATTCGAAGAGTAAGCGACCAACCCCATGACCACCCGCCAGTATTTCGGCACCGACGGTATTCGCGGCACTGCCAATCTCGAGCCCATGACGCCCGAGACCACCCTGCGCGTCGCCATGGCGACCGGGGCTGTCCTCAACCGCGGTGAGCACCGGCACCGGGCGGTTATTGGCAAGGATACTCGGCTCTCTGGTTATCTGATTGAACCGGCCCTTACCGCTGGGTTCATCGCGATGGGTTTGGATGTCATCCTTGTGGGGCCGATGCCTACCCCGGCGGTTGCCATGCTGACCCGCTCGCTCCGCGCTGATCTGGGCGTGGTTATCTCTGCCAGCCACAACCCCTACCAAGATAATGGGATTAAGCTGTTTGGGGCCGATGGGTACAAGCTGTCCGACGCTGTTGAGTTGGAGATTGAGCGGAAGCTGTCTGAGGGGTTCGACAATGACCGCGCTGATGCCTCAAGCCTCGGTAAGGCTAGCCGGTTGGAAGATGCTGCGGGTCGTTATGTGGAATACGTCAAACAGACCCTAAGCGATGGCCGCCGCCTGGATGGGCTGAAGGTTGTTTTAGATTGTGCCAACGGTGCGGCCTACCGCGTGGCCCCTAAGATCCTGTGGGAATTGGGCGCTGAGGTGATTGAGTTGGGCACCGAGCCTGACGGCTTCAACATTAATCTAGATGTGGGTGCCACGGCCCCTGATGCCCTATCAAAACGGGTGGTTGAAGAGGGGGCGGATATTGGGATTGCCCTCGATGGCGATGCCGACCGCATTATCCTGGTTGATCAACATGGCCGCGTGATTGATGGCGATCAGGTCATGGGCCTGCTGGCGCTCGAATGGGCTACCCAGGATCGATTAAAGGGCGGCGGGCTGGTTGCGACGGTGATGTCCAATCTTGGCCTTGAGCGTCGTCTTGCGGCGGCTGGCTTAACGCTGGCGCGCAGCCAGGTCGGCGACCGCTACGTCGTTGAAATGATGCGGGCCCAGGGCTTCAATCTCGGCGGTGAACAGTCGGGCCATTTGGTGATGAGTGACTACAGCACCACCGGTGACGGTCTGTTGGCAGCCCTTCAAGTGCTCGACCTCATGGTTGGTAAGGATCAGGATGCCGCCACTTTGCTTGAGGTGTTTGAGCCTGTGCCCCAGGTGCTGAAGAACACCCGGTTTGAGGGCGCCAACCCGCTTGAAACTGCTGAGGTTCAGGACAGCATCCGGGCCGCAGAAGCACAGCTGGGCGATAGCGGTCGCGTGCTGGTCCGTAAGTCGGGCACAGAACCAAAAATCCGCGTAATGGCTGAAGGTGATCACAGCGACCAGGTGAACCAAGCTGTCGACGGAATCTTGGATGCGATCGAGGCGGCGAAAGCTACCGGCGGCAGCACCCAGGCAGCAGAGTAACCAGAGGGCACCATGGCCGAGACCCCGATCACCGATCTGTCCGGCCCCGGCATCACTGGCCGCTATTTTGAAGAGTTCAAACCCGGACAGCGGTTTAAAACAGCGGGTGCGACGCTGACCGAGAGCATGATCCTCGACTTCGCCCAGCAATACGATCCGCAGCCATTCCACATTGATGTTGAAGCCGCCAAAGAAACCCCGTTTGGCGGGCTGATTGCCAGCGGCTTTCAGACACTATCACTTTCATTTCGCTTGGTCTGGGACACCGGCTTGTTTCGGGGGACGGGCCTTGGCAGTGGCGGCGGGGAAGGGGTGCGTTGGCTGCACCCAGTTCGCCCAGGCGATACGCTGCATGTCATCCTAGAGGTTGCTGCCGTCCGGGCGTCAAAATCATCCTCTGAACGCGGTACCGTGGTGCTCAATTATTCGACCCATAACCAGACGGGGATTGAGGTCATGACGGTTGGTTTCAATCATCTGATTAAGCGAAGAGCCCCGGAAACCCTGGTCGTTTAAGCGTTTTTTCGCTTTGGAAAATCTACTGTATCCAACTGTCGAACCATAAACCGACGCGTGGTATCATTGGCTAAGTGTGTGAGGCGAGAAGGGCCGAAGGAAAATGCCAGTGAATGGTGTCATCCGGCTGCCTTGCGCATGGGACAAGATTAGGACCGAACATGTTAAGTCCGGCTGCTCACATTAGCCCGTCTGATGAGGTGTATTACCAAACCCATCGGCTGATTAATGATATCTGGCTGATTGAGGAGGCGCGTCTCGACCGCCGCCAATTGGGCCACGTTCTCGATGGTCAAGGTGATCAGATCGACGGCGCCCCACTTAATGCTGAGGGCGATGATGATGGCGAGTGCCTAAGGGTCGTTCGTGTCACCGTCGATGGCCGCAGCCAGTTCCACGACGGTGTGGTGGTCCATTATTGGTCAGACCAACCAGAGGCGATGGATCTAACCATGCCGGCGGTTGCCAAGCCCGCCGACATTCTCTGGCATGACGCCGATGACATGTATACCGAGCTGGCATCCTATCAGCTGAACAAGGGCTTCGCCTCGTTCCTAACCAGCAAGTCGCTCTGCGTTGAAGAGATGCTGCATCATCCCCGGGCGGGAGCGGCGTTGGCCCAGTCCTGGCAGATTATGCAGGCAGGCTTACAGCCAATTGCCTTGCAACAGGCGCAGGTGATGGACCTCGCGGGCCCCGACCGGGTGCGTGAGATGACAGAGCTGATGCAAAAGCTCTTCGATGACATGGCGCTCCGGGATAAGGCCGAGCCGCCGGTTGAGCTGACTTCCGACAACTATGTCGAGGTTTTTGCCCAGCTACAGCGCACAACCGGTGCGCGCTTCCCATTTGAAATCGGCCGCGCGATTGCCGCCCATCTGGCTGATGGCCCGAATTTCACCGTTAAGTTGCGCCGCTTATCTGGCCTCTGTAATGCCGTGGTTACCCGTGATCAGGCAGCACCGCTCGACCGGATGTTTGCCAGCATGATCCAGGTGCGCGGCATGCTGAATGATCTGGCTGCCGGTCGTACCGGTGTGCAGAAGCTGATGCTGCTCGCCAATATGATGGTTGGCGTGTTCGATGGCGGTAAGGGCATTGGCGTCAATTTCGACCCGATCAATGAGTTGATGAATGCGGGCTATCTACCGCGTAGCCGGGCCGCGATCCGCCGCCGGATTGTGGCAGAGGCAAAGGCCGATGGCGGTTCCGCGACCAGCGGTGACCTAATCAGCGAGTTGAGTGAGATTGACCGCATTGGTGCGCAGATCGAACAGATCGCGCCATCGCTGATCGGTGATACCGAGCTCGCCGCCGTTTGGCAGGAGCGCATTGGCCGCGTTCTAACCTCAGAGAACATGCAGCGGGTCCTGGTCCGTTACCGCCAACCGACGGAACGCTTGAGCTTAATCAGCTCACTGTTCCCGATGATGCGGAGCTTGGAGAATAGGGATCAACTGGGCCGCATTCTGGCGCAGCTGGTATCGATGCGCGACATATCCCGTGAGCTTACCACCGATCCAGAGCGCTTCATGGCGCCCGTTCCGCCATTGCTTAAGTTCCATCAGCGGCTGCGTGGCTACCAGTTCGCCGCTGAATCTAAAGATGCGATCCTTGGCGGGATTGATGAGGTCATCTCTGAAATCGTTGAGCGTCAGATGGACAAGCAACGAGAGCCGGACGACCATCGACCGTTGATTGAGCTGTTGAAGCTTTGGTTGCCAGCACCAATCAGCGCCGGTGGCGCACAAGAGTTGGTGCGCGCGCAACTTGCCGAGGCGATCCAGAACCCAGAATTCTTCAATAGCTTCTGGGCGAGCTTTAAAAGTGAGCGGGTGCGTGAGCAGGCGAGCCACGCGCTTGAGCGTCTTCTGGCCGATTACCAGCTTAAAACGGAGTGGCAGACCGCTAGGGCCGAATAGCTCTAACCCGCTCTGTCTTCCTATCTCCGAACTTGCGATGCAAAACCCGCACGGCTGCTGGGCGGTGCCGCTTGGCATTAAGCCTTGACGCTGCATTGCGGCATCAATAGCGTTTGCGGCGGGTCACATCCCCCCAACGGGATGCAACTATTCTGGAAGGAATAGCCATAATGCAGCAGGCTACCCCGCCGGCGGTAAAACCCGCCGTTCCATTCTTTTCTTCGGGTCCATGTGCGAAGCGACCAGGTTGGTCGACTGACGTCTTGAAAGACGCGTGCCTCGCCCGCTCCCACCGTTCAAAACCAGGCAAAGCAAAATTGAAGCAGGTCATCGACATGACCCGCGAGATCCTTGGCGTGCCTGACGACTATCGGATCGGCATCGTGCCGGCCTCTGATACCGGCGCTGTCGAGATGGCCATGTGGTCCATGCTCGGTGCCCGTGGTGTCGATATGCTCGGTTGGGAAAGCTTCTCCAATGACTGGATCACCGATGTGGTGAAACAGCTGAAACTGGAGAATTGCCGGACCATTCAGGCCGATTACGGCGACTTACCCGACCTGTCCCAGGTTGATCCTAAAAACGACTGTGTCTTTGTCTGGAATGGCACCACCTCTGGCGTTCGCGTGCCAAATGCCGATTGGATTGCCGATGACCGCGAAGGCCTGACCATCTGTGATGCTACTTCAGCGGCGTTTGCGATGGACCTGTCCTGGGACAAGCTCGACGTCACCACCTACTCTTGGCAGAAGGTGATGGGCGGTGAGGCCCAGCATGGCATGCTGGTGTTAAGCCCGCGCGCTGTTGAACGGCTCGAGACCTATACCCCGCCATGGCCAATGCCGAAAATCTTCCGGATGACCAAAGCCGGTAAGATCAATGAAGGCATCTTCAAAGGCGAGACGATCAACACCCCATCAATGCTGGCGGTGGAAGATCAAATCGACGCCCTAACTTGGGCGAAATCAATCGGTGGCCTATCAGCCCTGATTGAGCGCGCTGAGAGCAGCTTGAAGGCTGTGACCGAGTGGGTTGAAGCATCCGATAGCTTTGATTTCCTCGCCGCTGATCCTGCGACGCGGTCGTGCACGTCAATCTGCCTGAAGATTACGGATGCTTGGTTCACCTCGCTGTCTGAGGATGATCAGGCCGCTGTCGCGAAGCAGGTTGCGACCACGCTGGATGCCGAGGGTGTCGCCCACGACATCGCTGGCTATCGCGCAGCGCCTCCAGGCCTACGCCTTTGGGGTGGTGCAACGGTTGATCCAGCCGACATGGCCGCCCTGCTGCCATGGCTGGATTGGGCGCTAGCCTCCATCCGCGAAACCCGCGCCGCCGCGTAACCCAACTCATTTCGCCACCAGATCGTCATGCCCCTTCACGCGTGGGCATGGCGGCTGGGCGGCTGACCAAATTCCTGAAGGAAACCAAATCAATGGCACCTAAAGTCCTTATCGCTGACGAGCTTAGCCCAGCGGCCGTCGATATCTTTAAACAGCGCGGCATTGAGGCCGACGTTAAAACTGGCCTGAAGCCAGAAGAGCTGAAGGAAATCATCGGCAGCTATGACGGCCTCGCAGTCCGCTCTTCCACCAAACCAAATGCCGACATCTTTGAAGCGGCCCATAACCTCAAAGTTATCGGGCGCGCTGGTATCGGCGTCGATAACATCGAGATCCCTGCCGCGACCGCACGCGGTATCGTGGTCATGAACACGCCGTTCGGTAACTCAATCACCACGGCTGAGCACGCCATCTCCATGATGATGGCCCTGGCCCGTCAAATCCCCCAGGCAAATGAATCCACCCATGCCGGTAAGTGGGAGAAGAAGCGGTTCATGGGTGTTGAGCTAACCGGCAAAACCCTTGGCGTCATTGGTTGCGGCAATATCGGTGCAATTGTCGCCGACCGCGCCCAAGGCCTGAAGATGAAGGTCATCGCCTTTGATCCCTTCCTGTCGGAAGAGCGCGCCCTCGACCTCGGTGTTGAGAAGGTTGAACTGGAAGACCTGTTCAAGCGTTCAGAGTTCATCACCCTGCATGTGCCGCTGACCGATCAGACCCGCAACATCATCGATGCCAAGGCACTCGACATCATGAAGCCGGGTGTTCGCATCGTGAACTGTGCCCGTGGTGGCTTGATCGATGAGGTGGCGCTTAAGGCTGCCCTCGATGCCGGTCATGTTGCTGGCGCTGCACTGGATGTGTTCCTTGAAGAACCGGCCAAGGAAAACGCGCTATTCGGCCATGACAATCTGATCTGCACACCGCATCTCGGTGCCTCAACCAATGAGGCGCAGGAGAATGTGGCCCTGCAGGTTGCCGAACAGATGTCTGACTATCTGCTCGACGGTGCGATCGTTAACGCGCTCAACATGCCATCGGTCTCGGCCGAGGATGCAAAGCGCTTGGCGCCCTATATGTCGCTCGCTGAGCAGCTGGGTGGCTTCGCCGGTCAGATCACCGAATCCGGCCTCAAATCTGTTGAAATCACCTATGCCGGTGCTGCTGCTGAGGTGAATATCAAACCGCTGACCCAAATTATTCTGAAGTCACTCCTCGGCCCATTGCTTGAGAGTGTGAACATGGTCAACGCACCCGTGCTGGCAAAAGAGCGGGATATCAAGGTCACCGAAAGCCGGACTGAGAAGGTTGAGGATTACCAAACCCTGATCTCAATCGAGGTGGTAACCGACCGTCGTAAGCGCCGTGTTTCCGGCACCCTCATGGCCGGTGATCGCCCACGCATTGTCGAGATCGAAGGCGTTTCCGTCGAAACCTCAGTGACTTCCAACATGCTGTTCGTGCGCAACGACGACAAGCCAGGCTTCATCGGCAATCTCGGCCGTACCCTGGGTGACGCCAATATCAACATCGCCAGCTTCGACCTCGGCCGTCGTGCAGAGGGTGATGAGGCCATCTGTATCGTCGCCGTGGACCAACGGATTGATGAAGGTCTGTTGGGTCGCATCTCCAAACTGCCGAATGTGATCCAGGCACGTACCCTCAGCTTCTAAGCCGGGGTATCTGGACTCACCTTCTACCGTCACTAGACTTGAAACGGCCTGGGCGTATCGCTTGGGCCGTTTTCCATTTCTCAAGCCTGATTGCCATCATGCTCTCACGTCTTCTGATCCCCAGCCTGTTCGCTTTCACCCTGTTCTTGGCCCCATCTGCCGTGGCGCAAACAGAGCAGATACCGGCGACCCAGAATGAACAGATGAACGACCCGCAGCCATTAAACCGCGCGGGTCGGAACATGGAGCCAAAGGTGGTCGCCCGCGGTCGGTCGGTGATCATTCGCCCGGGCCTGCGGTCAATCTATGTCACCGATGCCGGTGAGCCGCGCGTGGTCGCTGACACCCGGCGTGAGTTCGTGCTTGAGCGCACGTTCAACAGCATGGCGATCCGCCCACTAACCCAACAGTCTGAGATCATTCTGCCAGCCCGTGATGTGATCCCCGATGGCCGCGCCGGTAAGGGGCAGAACACAATCGAGGAGGCTTGGTTAATCCAGCCAACTAGCCGTTATCCCCATGGCGCCCTTGGCGACAATATTGAAGCTGGCGCCCTGCGGGTAATCTTGAAGAATGGTGCGGTGTCAGCCTTTCGGTTGAGCGATGGATCCGTCTTCGAAGGTTTGCAGCCAACAATCGGTGATGTTGACGGTGATGGCACCGATGAGGTGCTGGTGGTCAACTCAAACGCCCAGCGTGGCAGCGTGCTGCAGATCTATAAGCCAGTTGATCTTGGTAATGGCGTGACCCGCCTCCAGATGATCGGTGAGGGGCTGGGTACCGGTCGCAAGAACCGTTGGTTGAACCCGGTGGGTGTCGGTGACTTCAACCAGGATGGGTATCCCGAGATTGCGGTCGTTCACCTGCCGCATATTGAGGGGGTCCTATCGGTCCACCAGTTCCGCAATGGCCGGTTTCAAGAGTTGGCGCGGATGACTGGCTTCTCAAACCACGCCCATGGTTCACCGCAAACGGCGATGAACATTATTCGCGACATTACCGGTGACAATCGACCCGATTTGATCGTTCCAGCCCTGGATCGCCGGGCCCTTCGTGTGATGACCATGAATGGCCGGGATTTGGTTGAAATCGGCCAGTTACAGCTACCGTCACCGGTCAAGACTGACATCCTGTGGATTGAAGATGCGTTGACCTTGGGCCTCGAGGACAACTCGGTACTATCGCTTTCAGTGTTTATTCAGTAGAACACTCCCGCAAGAGGGGACTGCATCGTCTGATGTGCGCCGACTTGCGATAGTTCTGGCCTACTGATCAACCTCTTACCTGCATCAAATCCCGTGGAACCAACCACCCATCCCGCCCTGCTGCCCAACGGGCTGAGCGATCTTGTGCCGCCGATGGCCGCTGCTGAGTGGTCAACGGTTAATCGGCTTATCGACACCTATATGGGCTTCGGCTTTGCGCTGGTTAAGCCGCCTCTGATGGAGTTTGAGGCCGGGCTTATGTCTGGCCCCGGTGTCGCTTTAGCACCCCAGACCTTCCGATTGATGGACCCGGTGTCGTCCAAGATGCTGGGCCTGCGCGCTGACATCACCGCGCAGATTGCCCGCATCGCTGGCTCACGCCTACAGGCCCATGCCCGCCCCTTACGTCTCGCCTATGCCGGTGAGGTGGTGCGGGTCAATGGCACTGACTTGCGACCAGAGCGGCAGTTTTGTCAGGTGGGCGCAGAGCTAATCGGTGCCATTGAGGCCAGTGCGGATGCTGAGATCATTACCATGGCGGTTGCCGCCCTCCGCCAGCTCGATATTGAGGGCCTCTCCATCGATCTATGCCTGCCCACGCTGCAGCCACATTTCCTACGTGGCAGCGGGCTGACGGGTGACGATTTGGCGGATCTGGCAGAGGCCGTCCGACGCCGTGACCGTGAGGCGGTTTTGACGGTTGAGAGCCCAGTTAGCCGAGTGCTTGCCGACTTGCTGAATGCGTCAGGCCCCGTATCAACAGCTCTTCCGGCACTGCAGGCCGTTGAGATGCCATCGGGCCTTAAGGGCGATGTACAGCGTCTGATCTCAGTTGTTGAGTTGGTTCAGCGCGATCTGCCCGATCT
Source organism: Alphaproteobacteria bacterium SS10 (assembly GCA_019192455.1). Classification (NCBI taxonomy): domain Bacteria; kingdom Pseudomonadati; phylum Pseudomonadota; class Alphaproteobacteria; species Alphaproteobacteria bacterium SS10. Next base: position 53,727 of record JAHCML010000006.1, on the reverse strand, counting down.
CACCATTACCGTCGACCCGCTGGAGCGGCGCGGTTTTGAGTATCAGACGGGGTTGAGTTTCACCCTGTTTGCCCGCGATGTCCGGGGTGAGCTGGGGCGCGGCGGGCGTTACCGCTCCGCCGGTGTGATGGGGGCAGAACCGGTTAAACGGGTTGAGGGGGAGGCGGCCAATCGTCTCGCAACCCTCGGTGAACCTGCCGTTGGCTTCACCCTGTTTATGGATTCAATTATGCGGGCGCTGCCTGCTGCTGACCAAGAAAAGCGCCTTGCCGTTCCGGCTAGCCTGACCTTAGCAGAGCGGCAAAAGCTGTCCGCTGAGGGTTGGGTTGTGATCCGCGATCTGGGCGATCAACCGGATGAACTTGCGGCATTTGCAGTGGCCCAACGCTGCACCCATTTTTGGCAAGGCAATGAGGCCAAGCCAGTGACGAAGACAGATTAATCAAGCCAAGGCGATAGGAATACGGCGATGGCAAATGTGGTGGTTGTCGGCTCCCAATGGGGCGACGAAGGTAAAGGCAAGATCGTTGACTGGCTGTCCAGCCGGGCCGATGTGGTGGTGCGCTTCCAAGGGGGGCACAATGCCGGCCATACCCTGGTCATTGACGGCACCGTCTATAAGCTGAGCCTCCTGCCCTCAGGCATTGTACGCCCAGGCAAGCTCTCCATCATCGGCAATGGTGTGGTGGTCGACCCTTGGGCGCTACTGGCTGAGATTGACCGGCTGCGTGAGCAGGGGCTGAAGATCGATGCCACCAGCCTAAAGGTGGCTGAGAATGCTTGCCTTATCCTGCCGATCCACAGCGCAATTGACGCGCTCAAAGAGCGTCTGCGCGGCGAACACAAGCTGGGCACCACCGGTCGCGGTATTGGTCCGGCCTATGAGGATAAGATTGCCCGCCGGGCGATCCGGGTTTGTGACCTGTCTGATCGAGAGGTTTTAGAAGAGAAGGTGAAGCTGCTGCTGGCCCACCACAACGCCGTGCTGTCGGCCCATGACGCCGACACCTTCGAAGTTGATCAGGTGGTCAGTGAGCTGACAGAGCTGGCCGATCAAATCCTGCCTTATGCCGATGTGGTCTGGCGTCGCCTGGATCAACTGCGCGCTGAGGGTAAACGGATCTTGTTCGAGGGTGCCCAGGGCGCCATGCTTGACGTTGATCACGGCACCTATCCGTTTGTCACCTCCTCCAACACCGTTGCGGCCCAGGCGGCAACGGGTGGCAGCATGGGGCCGAACTCACTCAACTACATGCTGGGTATCACCAAGGCCTACACGACCCGTGTTGGCGCCGGACCATTCCCAACTGAACAAGACAATGACGTTGGTCAGCTGCTCGGTGAGCGAGGGCATGAGTTCGGTACGGTCACCGGGCGTAAGCGTCGTTGCGGTTGGTTTGATGCGGTCATGGTTCGCCAGGCTGTGAAGATTAACGGCATCACCGGGATCGCGCTTACCAAGCTTGATGTGCTCGATGGCATGGACGAGATCAAAGTCTGTACGGGCTATAAGCTGAATGGTGAGGTGATCGATTACCTGCCCGCGGCCCATAAGCTCCAAATGGCGGTTGAGCCGATTTATGAGACGTTTGAGGGCTGGTCTGAGAGTACGCAAGGTGCGCGAAGCTGGGCTGAATTGCCGGCGACAGCAATCAAATATATCCGGCGAATCGAAGAGTTGATCGAGGCGCCAGTGTCGTTGCTGTCCACTAGCCCAGAGCGGGATGACACCATCCTGATGACCGATCCTTTCGCGGTCTGACGGCCATCAGCCTTAAATTGCCCAATTCTGAGGGAGTTCTGCCACCGCTTTGGCTTTTTGCGTGAAAGCGTTGCGCGGTGCTGCGGGACGGCAGGGTTTTTGCTAGATTAAAGGATCGAATTTTAAGTAATTCGCGGAGCCGGTGAATTATGCCGCTTGTTTGCGGCCTGTTTTCCTGGGCGCCGCATAGCGGGACCAAGCTGCGCGTATGAGCGAGGCAAAGGCGGAAACCAAGCCAGATCAGAATGCCGGTGCCGGTAAGGCGCCGGGCGGCTCTGCGCCTGGCTCAAACGCTGTGGTCGCCATCGGCGGCGCTTACGAGGTCGATCCGAAAAAGCCGCTTCCAGCACTTTCAAGCCCGGGCACAAAGGCCTTTGAGGCACGTAGTAAAACCGACCCTAAGAAGCAGCTTTTCGCGCTGGTTTGTCAGGGGCCAATGCCGGTTCGGCTACCAATCCTGCAGTCGATGGTGGGCCTGGACAACGCCCATCTGATCAAGCTTGCCCATTCTGGCATCGTGGTTTGGCCACCGGATCAGGTGCAGCGGGTCGTGATGCTGTTCCAACGCCCGGTTGGCAGCCGCCTGACCGGTGAGGATGGCCGTGGGGAGATTTGGACCCACGATCAGGTCACCCAAAAGCTTATTGCCCCGATGGTGTCCGTTCTGCGTGACCTTGAGTCCCGGAAGATTTGCCACGGTGCCATTCGACCATCGAACATGTTTGCGCCCAAGGGGTTAGCGGAAGGCGTCGTACTCGGCGAATGCGTGACCCAACCGGTCGGTTATCACCAACCTGTTCTCTATGAAACCCTGCAGCGCGGCATGGCAGATCCTGCCGGTCGCGGCGTTGGGGCAACCAGTGATGATCTCTATGCGCTCGGTATGACCATTCTCACCCTGCTGCAGGGTGAGCCGCCGCTGGCGGGTATGAGTGATGAAGACATCCTCGACCGTAAGCTAGTCTATGGCAGCTTCTACGCGCTGGTTCAGAAGAGCCGGGTACCAACCAATATGTTGGAGCCACTGCGTGGTTTGCTGAACGATGATCCATTTGAGCGTTGGACGCTTGAGGATATCGAGAGTTGGCTAGGTGGACGACGCCTCAGTCCACGCCCACCTGAGCCGCCGCGTAAGGCTGTTCGCCCGTTTGAGTTTGGCGCCCATGTGGCTTGGGAAGCCCGTGGCTTAGCCCGTGTGCTGAGCCGCGATCCGGCGACCGCCCACCGGCTTTATGAGCAGGGCGAGGTTGAGGCCTGGATGCGCCGGGCGCTGGGTGAGAAGAATATCACCGAGATTGTTGTGGCCGAGTTAGAGGCCGCTGGCAACGCGCCGCGCAACCAGCGTGAGCCTGAGGTTGTTGTTTCCCGTTGCGGTATTGCGATGGCGCCGGATGGACCAATCCGGCTGCGAGGCCGCGCTGCTTTCCCAAGTGGCATTGGTGGCTTGCTAACCGAGGCCGTGGTGAATAAGCGCGATCCCTCAGCGCCGGTGCAGATGATCCTGGCTGGCATGTCTGGCCACTGGGGCATGCTTCAGAAGAAGCACAAGATTGAGCCATCCTCCAAGCCGATGGATTTGGAGCAGCTGCGTAACTTGCTTGAGCGGTCTGGGTTCGGGTTTGGGCTGGAGCGGGCGCTATATGAGCTTGATGACAGCATCCCATGCCAAAGCCCGATGCTGGATAAGCATTATGTGCTGACGCCTAATGATCTTTTACGGGCGCTTGAGCGCCTGGCGCCGGTCAAAAGCCGCCATGGCATGCCGATCGATGCCCATATCGCGGCCTTCTTGATGGTTCGCTTCCGAAAGCTGGAAGATTGGCTGCTTAAGTCGCTGAATGATCAGCTGGATCCCGGGCGTTCGGTCGTTGCGATGGCCCAGATCCTAGGCTCGATGCAAGAGCGTTTGGGCAATAAGAAGCTGCCTGGCCTGTCGAAATGGATTGTCGGTTTGGCTGATCCGGCGATTGACCGCCTCCACAACCACGATGCTCGCAAGAAGCTTAAGGCAAAGGTCGAAGAGCTTGCCGAGGAAGGGATGATCACGCCGATCGCCCAGGCCTTGGATGACCCGACGACCATGAACCAGGATGCGGTTCAATACGGTAAGGCCCAGGCAAAGTTCGCCAAAATCGTTGATGAGATTGCCAAGCTTGAGGAAGAGATCAGCGATCCTGACCTTCTGGCCCGTGGCTTTGGACGTGAGCTAGCGGCGGTTGTTTCAGGCATGCTCGGCGCACTCGGCACCTTTGGTGTCATTGGTTACTATATGTTTGGGGGCATCTGATGACCAATCTAGCCGCCAACGATCAGGGCAAGATGGGTGCCATGAAGCCCAAGAAGAAGGGCCGGAAGAAGCGTAAACTTACGCCGACCCAAATCATGTTGGGCTTGAGCACGATAGCCGCTGCCATGGCGTTCTACCCGACCACCATGATCCTGGTCCCCGGTATGTTGCCAACCATCGTTGCCTTCTACAGTGATACGGAATCCAAAAAACTGGGTGCCGTCACGGTTGGCTGCATGAACATGGTCGGCGTGTCTGCGGTACTTATGGATCTGTGGATCCGTGGCCATGGCTATGATTTGGCCCTATTCCTGATCACCGACCCAGTTAACTGGCTGATCATGTACTCAACCGCAGCTGTTGGCTGGTTGATCTTCTATGGCATTCCTGCGCTTTACTCGTATCTCTCGGTGTCATCCGCTCAGCGGCGCCTAGAGCAGCTGCGCCGTAATCGGGCTGACCTTCTCAAAGAATGGGGGGCCGACCTTAACCGTATTGAGGTTGAGCGGCGAGAAACTCGAGAGGCGTTGAAAGAAGCGCAACGGGTCCGTGAGCAGGCCAATGAGGCAGCGGCAGCTTAGAGCCAACCACGGAACGCAAAGCAAAAAGCCCCGGCGATGACCGGGGCTTTTGTTTTTTAATATTATGTTCGCTGCTTACGCGCTGATCCGTTGATCAACCGCGGCATTCCGCATGGATTTCTGCAGCTTCTCAAACGCGCGCACTTCGATCTGACGAACCCGCTCACGGCTGATGTCGTACTGCTGGCTCAGCTCTTCCAAGGTCAGCGGATCATCACGCAGGCGACGCTCGGTGAGAATGTGCCGCTCACGGTCGTTGAGTGTCTGCATCGCCAGCTGCAGCATCTGCCGACGCTGGGTCAGCTCTTGCTCCTCAGCCACGGCGGTCTCTTGGCTAACCTGGCGGTCATCGACCAGCCAATCCTGCCATTCACCCTCGCTATCCGCGCGAAGCGGTGCGTTCAGTGAGTTGTCCGGGCCAGACAGGCGCCGGTTCATCATGATCACATCATCTTCTGAGACGTTGAGCTTGGTGGCGATTTCCTCGACCTGCTCAGGCGTCATGTCGCCATCTTCAATGGCTTTCATCTGTCCCTTAAGCCGACGCAGATTGAAGAACAGCTTCTTCTGTGCAGCGGTGGTGCCCATCTTCACGAGCGACCAAGAGTGCAGGATATATTCCTGAATAGAGGCGCGGATCCACCACATCGCATAGGTGGCGAGGCGGAAGCCACGATCCGGGTCAAACCGCTTAACCGCCTGCATCATGCCGACATTGCCCTCAGAGATCAGCTCAGCGACCGGTAGGCCATAGCCGCGATAGCCCATGGCGATCTTGGCGACGAGGCGCAAATGGCTGGTGACGAGCTTGTGGGCTGCGTTGACATCCTCATGCTCCTGCCAGCGCTTAGCGAGCATGAACTCCTCATCAGGAGTGAGCATTGGAAACTTACGGATATCGGCGAGGTAGCGAGAGAGATTGCTCTCAGCGGTAAGAACAGGAACCGAGATATTGCTCATGGCAGGTGTGCCCCCAAATGGTCAGTTCAGTTTAGCCGGGATCATCACCGCTGACGCTCTGACGCAACAACGTGCGGCTCACCTCGGCAAACGCTTACCTCCTACATGGTGAGCAGCTGGTCCATTAGCAAGAGCAAATCGTCGGGTAACGGCGATGTGTAATCATGGCGGGTTTGCGTGATCGGATGGTGAAAAGTAATCGCGTGGGCGTGAAGGGCTTGGCGCCCCTCTGGAATGGCCTTGCGAACCGCTTCTGGTGCCCGTTTCAGGGCTTTTCGGGCGGCTCTTGTTTCACCGTAAAGCGGGTCTCCTAAAATTGGGTGACCGATTGATGTCATATGCACCCTGATCTGGTGCGTTCGACCGGTCTCTAATTGGCATTCCACGGCGGCGGCAAGCAGGCCAAAAACCTTCGTCACCTTGTAATGGGTAATGGCTGGTTTGCCGCCATGCTCAAGCACCGTCATGCGTTTGCGGTCTTGGTTATGACGACCAATTGCGGCGTCAATCTGCCCCTCACGCGGCGATGGTGTGCCCCAGGCCAGCGCGGTATAACGGCGGGAGAGGGATCGGTCAGCAAACTGGGCCGCCAGGCCTTGATGGGCTTGATCGCTCTTGGCGACCACCATCAGGCCGCTCGTATCCTTATCGAGGCGATGCACGATGCCGGGGCGACGAACCCCACCAATGCCGGAAAGACTATCGCCGCAATGGTGGAGAAGGGCATTCACCAGGGTCCCGCGGCCATGGCCCGCCGCTGGGTGAACTACCATGCCGGCTGGCTTATCCAGCACCAAAAGATGCTCATCCTCAAAGACGATGTTGAGGGGGATATCCTCGGGCTCAGGCGTTGCCTCTACGGCCTCAGGTAGGGTTAAACGCAGTTTAAGAGCCCGGGTAAGCTTCTGCGCCGGGTTGGTGATTGTTGTGCCGCTATCGGTATCCACCAATCCGCCATCATTGATGATGGCCTGAAGGCGGGACCTGGAGATATCTGCAAGTGTCCCGGCCAGCGCCTTATCGAGGCGATTGCCAATCTGATCCTCGCCGATTTCAACCGAAATGGCTGACGCATCCTCATCGGCGAGGTCATCGGTAAGCGCTTCATCTGTTTGGTGCTCGTCAGTCATGCCTGGCTTGGTGGCCAATCCGCTGGCCTACGTCAATGTCGAACTGGGTTTCTGATGCTAGAGGCTTGGCCTCAACCCAAACTGTGGTTATGGATCACCGCCAGATTTGAACGCCCGCCACCCATTCATTACAGGTCCAACATGGCCCAACAACGTTTGCTCATTGGTTCCATCGTCGGGATGGGGATCGCCATCGTGGTTTGCTTGATCATCTTGGGCGTTGAGGTTGCCAAACGGGCCGGAAACTTCGCCGCCGATGTGACGGCCGATGCCATCGGTGCAACCGCAAAACCGACCGGTGAAACTTCTGACCTGTCCGAATCTAAGAGTCAGGTGGCACTACCAGCGGGCGCAGACATCCGTCAGATTGAACTCGACGGCGATAATCTGGCTGTTTGGTTTACCGGTGCTGATGGGCGCGATGAAATCCTGGTCATCGATCTGGACGACCGCCAAGAAACCCTGCGTATCGGCGCTGCTGAATAAGGGTTAGGCGGGGACCGGGCCGCCACCGAAGGCAGGGCCGCCCTCAGCTCTTTGGCTTGCCTTAGGCGCTGATTTGTCAGCGATTTCTGGTTTGGCACCAGCCAGCGCGGGGCGCCGCGAGACGCGCGCGGTTTCACCATTCGCGACAGACTGCACAAATGGGTCGGAGGTGCGGAGAACCATGGGCTCCTGCCGGTTGGCCGCTTCCTCTGCAAGATAGGTGATAGCCGCCTCTGCCCGTGATCCGGCCTGCTCGAGCCCTGGGATTGGGCCCTCGGCAAAGAATTCAACCTCTGCGTTGGTCAGCACGCTGACATTTAGGTTCACCGCATGCAGGCTCTGGTCTAGCTGGGCAAGACCTTCCGGACCAAAAGCTTTGCGCAGCTTTGCAATGTTTTGCGCGGTTGGGCGCAGATCGGTGGTCTCATAAGCCTCAAAGACGGCGGCCGCCAACAGCTCTTTACCGCCTTGCTTGGCGAATAGGTCTAGATCGCGGAATGACCCGCCATACCGGGTCGCATCATCAACCGCGACTACATACTTCGCCCGGTCATCGGCAAAGAAGCTGTCCGGCGCCATGTACAGCTTGCCCTTACGGTAGCTTGGATCGCGCCGCGCGCCTTCGCGTTTGGTGACGTTCTCTGGTGCCTGATGGACCACATCATAGGCCACGCTCCACTCAATCTGAGGGGCCAGCCTGGTTAGGCGGTCGGCGACATGCTCACCCAGAACAACGGCCGCGATATTGCCATCGGTGGCGGCCTTACGCGGCACCACAATCTCAACCGCCGGTTTGCCAGGGACATCGAAGGCCCCACGGTCGGTCAGCCGTGAGATAACCGTTGCGGCCATCAGTTTAAGCTTCTGATCCGCATGGGTTTGATCGGCGAGGAAGGCGGTTAGGTGATCATCGAGGGTCATGGCAGGCTCGGTCGCCATCTCCATCCGCCCCTCTTTACCGGCATCATAGAACTCTTTCCGGTTGGGAAAGACGGACTGCCCATCCTCATCCTTTTTGCAGAGCACCACCATCTCAGGAAAATCGCTCGCAAGCGGCTGGTGCGCGCCGGGATTGCCGGTCGAAATTGGGATAAGCTGTGTGCGGCCTAGGATCGCCATGTGATCGATGTTTTGTCGTTTCGTCAGTCACTTGAGGCTGCGTTATCTGTCTTTAAGATACGCGACCTTTCGCGTTTGTACTACGCGCTAGGCCGGAAAGTTTCTGTGACTGTTCTATGAAACTTCTGTCAGTCCGACGCCTCACAGCGTGCCTAATCGCCATTTTGTCGGGGCGTAAACTGGGATAAGCTCACCCCATGTATCCGGTCATGATCTCTCTTATGTTTTCGCTGTTCGTGCTGCTTATGTTGCCAGCCGACCGGGAGGCGTTTGACGAGCTTGCCTTTATGAACCCACCGGCGGCCGCATCAACCGCGGAGGCGGAGGTGCACGCCCATAGCCTGTCGGTATTTGCCGAGGCTGTAATGGCGCGGCTGAACCAGTTTCCGGAGAGTTTGCCGCGTTATCCGAACGCCGTTACGGTCGCGACCCTGGATCAAAACCCACGCTATGCCCCGGTTTTGCCAGCCTCTTACAACCCAACAATGCCATGGCGTGCCTATCTTCTGCCGGTGAAGGAGGCGGGAAGTGGGGTTGCCGCCACCGAAACGGATCCAGGCATTGGCGCCGTGGTTGCCTATGTGAACCAGGCAAATCTGCCGCGAACCATGCGGCCCGTTGATATTGCGAGGGGCCTTCGACTGACCGCTGGTGGCCAAGTAACGGTTGGTTTGCTTAGCCAAGGCTCCCTGTTAACCGACAGTTTTACCCATCCTGGGGTTGAGCGTGGTTTTGGGCGTTTGCGCGGGCTGCCATTCGATCAAACGACCCAAAACGCCCCCGCCATCGTCATCTGTCTGTCGCAGGAATATTGCGGCGCGGGATAGCGCCATGCCCGTTTTTGGGGCGGCGATTGCCAAAATCCGCAGAAATTAAAGCCTTTGCTTTGCTCCCGGTGACTGCGCCAAACCTGCCGCAAATTGCGTTAACGATACAATTTTAACAAACTTTTAAGTTGCAGTGCCCCGTGCTTTAGCGGATGATTTAGTGCTGCCCATGGGGTTTGTGGCAGTGTTGTGTGTCCGAGTTGTGGGATGGGGGTCCCGTTAGTGATCAGGGTGAACACAGGTTTTTCCAGCGATTTCAGCCACCGATTTGTGATCGGGAGGTGCTGATATGTATGCGTTGTTGATCGCCTTAGTGGTTGCCGCGTTTTACCTATCGTTGAGCAACCCATTCCAAGCGAAATCACCAGGTGATGCTCCCCTGGTTTATGAGAAGCCGCATGATGCCTACTCTCACGGTCTAGGCCGTGACATGGCCCGGTTTGTGGCTTCGGTTGAGTCGGCCCTCTCAACTTATGCGATTGATCAACGCACCTGGCCTATTCCCGGTCCGCCAATTGCCCTTGCACAGACTGAGATTGCGGCTGAGCTTGCCGATCCCGGTAACCCAAGTGCTGGTTATTGGGTAATGGATGTCGCCGATTTCGAGACGTTCCTGACCAATTCCGACTACGCAGACGCTGCGGTAACTGATCCGGCTTTTCTCGGGCCTGCGGATCCTGTTCGTCGGTTTTTGCCAACCAACTATACGGCGGACGGCCCATGGCGTGTCGCTGTTATTGAGCAGGTTGATGCCCTAGGCGCCGGTACTGGTGAAGTGGCGGCAATTATCGGTTTTGTCGAAAACGTGCCGCGCACACCTGGCGGGCAGAACTTTCTGGAGACGGTCAGCGTTGATGATTTCGCTAAGGGGTTTCGCCGGGCATTCAATGGTACGGTTAACTTCGGCATCAATGATGGTGGTACATTAACCCGTCGTGGGGTTGAGCACATTCAGCTGGCCCGTTCCTTTGATCTGCAAAATCCGCCAGATGATGCGATGGATCACGGTACGCTGGATGCGAATGAGATTTCAGCGATCGTGAACATTCCGCTCGTCGATCGTGGTGGGAACAACCTAATCCCTGATGGGGTGCCGGTTTACGTGGTGTGTAAGAAAGCCGATGATGTTCTTGGTGCCGATGGGCTGCCGGGGACCGGCGATGAATTTGACGATGGTTTCTGCGATTAACCTTCTCGTTTGAGGGATTTGGAAATGAGTAAAAAAATTAACTCTCAAAAGCCTCTTGGGCAGCGCGGTATCAGCTTGACTGAAGCGATACTGGGCGTTGCAACCCTTGGTATTGGGCTTGGCGCGATTGCTAATCTGCAGGTTGATAACCTCCGGCGCGTTAAGGCTGAACAAACGGCACAGCAATTGGCCGCTGTTCGTGATGCCGCCGCCGCGTACGTTATCGATAATTATGGCGACATCATCGATGGCGGTAATGCCGATATCGGTGACCCGGTTGCCGGCGGTGCGGCCCAGCAGTTGGATGATGATGCTCTTGATGGTTATCTGGATCCCCGTTTCTTTGATGGCGCGGATATCCGCAAGAACGCCTTTGGCCACGACCTCAATATATATGTTTTGAACATTGGCGGTGAGCGTCTGCGGGTGCAGGTGGTGTCCGAGGATGACGGCACCGGCAGTTATGAACATATTGAGCCGACAACTGCGGCCCAGATCGCGGCTGCCGTTGGCGCCGACGCCGGTTGGCGTGCTGCTGACCCGACCGAACTTGGTTTCGGCTCTGATGTCTCTGGGGTGTATGCCGATAACACCACCTATGGTGCGTTCGGTGGTTGGGAGTTGGATAACGCAGATCTCGGTGTTCCACCAGAACGTGGTGGCCTAGCCGCCATGGCGTTCTTTGGTGAAGGTGGCGTCGTTGCCGACTTCCTATACCGGAACAGCATTCCAGGGCAGCCAGAAGCCCAGCAGATGAATGCCAACATCAATATGGGTGAGTTTGGCCTGGCCAACGTGGCCCAAATTGGTGCGCCGCTGAATGGTGCTGCGCTCGCCCAGGATGGCAACCCGGAAGTTGGGCAAAACGGCCTCCAGACAAATACAGTGCCACTGCCGGCACCTGCCGTGTTTGCCCCGGCTGCAGCGCCGCGTGTTGATTTGAACGCTGATGGTGAACTGGATAGTAACTTCGATCCAGCTGTTGGGGCCGGAACGAATGAGAACGTCATTCGATTTGGTAACGACAACCAGACTGGTGCCAACGCTGCTTACGCCCGCGGCAATGTGAATATCGTTGGTGGTGATGCAATCTTTGGCTTCGTCGATGCTGAAGAGCGTGTCCGCGCCCAGCAGCGGGTTGAGGCTGCAAATCGTGCCCTACCGAATGGTCAGCGTGCGATTCTGGATTCCGGCCTCGATGTGGATGGTGTTGAAGTCGCACTGGTGGCACCAGCCGCTGGTGTTCGATCTACCGACCCAGGCTTTAAGCTTTATGATGCGGCCAACATAGAGCGTGGGAACTTCACCTTTGACGATACGGGCAGCCAAGCTGGCCAAATCAGCGCGGGTACCGATACCGGCGCCCTGGCAACCCGCCGGATTGAGCTGAATTACGGGCTTGATGAGCTGAACGCTCGTGAGCCAACTGCCGGTAACATTACCCTTCGCGATGGTGTTGCTGCGGCCCCACGTGCCCAGACGTCTTACACCTCTGAAGGTGGTAACGCCCGGGGCGTGACGTTCTTCAACGACGGCCTGCAAGAGCGGATGCGTCTGGATTACGGCTTTGACCGTGCCGGTAACGTTCTCCCTGATGCTGGTAACTTCACCATGACCGATGCCAGTGGTGTCCGGGATCGTGTGCAGTTCGATTATGGCCAGAACCGTGCCGGTAACGGCGTCATTCCAGAGGCCGGCACCTTCGTTATGCGCGACAATGCGAATAACGAGCGTCTGCGGTCAGAGTTTGGCCTCGATGCTGCTGGTACAGCCGCTAGCAACGCTCGTGGTTTGGTTCGTGTTGGTGACGAAACCGGCGTTGAGCGCTTTGTTCAGCAATATGACAGCCCAACCGCTGGTCGATTTGGAGTTCGCGATCAAGTCAACCAGGCTGCGGATGCAGAGCGTTTTGTCTCTCGGTATGATGGGAATGTTGGTCAGAACATCATGCGTGATGATGGGGCGACCCAACGGGTGATGAACCAGTATGACGCTGCAACCGGTAGTGTCGAGTTGGCCGATGTCGGTGGCAACCAGCGCGTGCTTGCCGACTACACTGGGGGTACAGGTCAGATTGCTATTGGTAATGACACAACCGGTGTCGATCCTAGGTTCGTGTCCAACTACACTGCCCTCACGGGTCGCTTGTCGATGAATGATGGCGGTTCCCGCCGGCTTCTTGCTGATTACGATGCAACAACGGGTCAGATTGCCATTGGGAACGATACAGCCGCGAACTCACGCTTTGCCGCTAACTATGGGGCGGGCTCGGGGCGCTTGGAGTTGAATGACGGTGCTAATGACCGGTTCCGTACCGACTACTTTGGTGCCGATGGTAATCTGGTGTTCTCGGACGGTACCAATAATCGTCTCGCTGCCATTTATAATGCCACTGATACCAATGTGGTTATGTCTGACTCAGCTGGCCGGAACCGCAATCAGTTTGTGAGTTCTGGTAACAGCGCGTTTGTTCGGGTTCGTGATACTGCCGGAACGGTTCGTTATGAATTCGAGACCGACGCCGCTGCAGGTGTAGAGCGGTTGAACGATGCTGCCGGTAACCTTCGGCGCCAATTTGACACCGCAAGCGGGGTCCAGGACTGGCGTGCTGCTGATGGTGTCGAGCGTGCAATCGTGAACAGCAACAATGGTCAGTTCCGCCTGTCCGCTGCTGATGCGAATACGCCAACCGCAGGTGGCTATTTCCTCGTTGATCCAAATGATGGCGGTGTTGAGATCGGTAGCGGTAACAACCAAACCTCCTTCATTGATTTTAAGGGGACCGGTTCACTCGGCGCGGACTATGACGGTCGGATTGCTTACTCCGATGGCAACAACACCTTCGGTATTCGCAATAATGGTCAAGCGACCGACACGATGCAGATCGTCTCAAATGCGACCCGGAATGTCGTTCGGATCCTTGATCAGGCAGGTACCAACCGTGTGGTCTTGCGCGGTGAGAGCGATGCCGCCCAGCCATCGCTCATTGTGAACAATGCTGCCGGTGGAAACCGGATGCGGTTCTTTACTGAATCAGCTGCGGCCGATGGTGCCTTGAAGCTTGGTGCTGGTGCGCTGGTCGGTGCATCACCACTTGGTGCTGATCAGTCTTACCTGGACGTTGATGATATCTATCTTCGCGGCCGTGATGTTTGGTTGAGCGACACCAACGTCTCAGAGCAGTTGATTGTTTCTGGCGTTGAGGTCCTAAGTGATGGTCAAACCGTTAGTGCAACGCTTCGAAATCGCTGCCTGACCCCAACGGGTGGTGGCGCAGGCACCATCTTCTACGCTGCAACCCCAGCATGGTGGGTGACGCCGGTCATGATTGCGCAGACCCGTATCACGCAGCTTCAGGATGGTGATGGTGCCGGTACGGCCCAGGATGACGTCATTCGCGTTACCGATATCGACGACATCAATCCAGCTGATGGTACTGAGCTTGCCGGTGGTGACTATGACAACAACACCCAGGGTCGTGTGTATATGACCGGCGGTGGCACCCTTGTCATGGAAGCGCGTCAGAAGAATGATCTGGCACCATGGCGTCAGATGACAAACGGCGTTGCGGTTGTGACGGTTTACTGCCAGCTGTAATGCGATTGCCCGTGGGTTAGGGCGAGCAAACATTTATGTGACGGGCGACCAGGCCGAAAATGCTGGTCGCCCGTTTTCATTTCTTTTATCCTGTTGAAATTGGGGAAATTTTTAAGCAACCGCTAGTGTTTTGGTGGTTGCCGAGGTCAGTCGGACCAACGCTCAAATGGAGGGCGTCATATTGGGGAAGGGATGGGGTTAGGCATGATCTCTACCGTAATCGCCAAACCAACGAAGGTTTGTAATGCGGCCTGTACCTATTGCAGTGCGCCCCCTGACGGGGTGCCGAAATGGTCGATTGACGATTTTAAGCGGTATTTCGATAAGATTGGCCCGCATCTAACCGACCAGGCTTACATTATCTGGCATGGCGGTGAGCCCATGCTGCTTGGCCCTGACTTCTATGAGCAGGCTTGGGAGTATGCCAAGGCGCAGAACCCCAACATCAACTTCTCAATCCAGACGAACCTGCTGAGCTATAACCACAACCGTTGGTATGACGTCTTTAAAGACATCTTCAACGGTTCGGTCTCAACATCCTTCGATCCGGATGAAACCAACCGCATCTATAAGGGCTCGGCAGCCCTCTACACCCGCCTGTTTTATAAGCGGCTAGAGGAGGTGCTCGACGATGGCTTCTATCCGAAGATCATTGGCACCTACACCACCGAAACCGCGCCCATGGCGCATGAGATGTATGACCGTAGCCTAGCCTATGGCGATAAGGCGCCGCATCTCCGCTTCAACTACCGGTATCCGGCGGGGCGGGATGAGGGTAATGGGGAAATGATTAGCCCCCATGATTACGGCACGATGCTGCTTGAGCTTTATGAGCGCTGGATCGTAGACCTGCCGGTTTTCGTCATTACCCCGCTCGATGAGATGCTGAAGAAGGTGATTGCCCTTGAGGTTAATCGCTGCCCCTGGACCAGATCCTGCGGCGGTCATTTCCTGGGCCTGGAGCCGAATGGCGATACCTATAACTGCTCAGAGTTTGCGGATTTGGGCGATCCAGAGTTCATGTTTGGCAATCTCAATGAGATGACCATTCCGGAGCTGATGAAATCACGGGCGGCCGCCATGATCCGCCGTCGTCGCGTCGACCTTCCGCTCGATTGTCAAAGCTGCCGCCACTTCGGTGAGTGTGAGGGCGGCTGCATGCGCGATGCTGTGCTGTACAATCATGGGCTGGGCGGCAAGTTCCACTACTGCCATGCTTGGATGATGGTCTTTGACCGCATCAAAGAGACCGTGCGCAATGGTGAGGCGGATGGCGCCATCCGCAAATACGGCCTGGACCCCGAGGAGGTGCGCCGCAAGCGCAACCTGAACCGCGAGATCGCCGCATGATTGTCGCTTATGTGAAGCCGACAAATTACTGCAATGTGGGATGCACCCATTGCTACCTGCCGGAGATCGTGCGCGCCAATAAATTCCGGATGAGCCATGACGTGCTGGCCAAGGCAGGCACCCTGATCGCCGATATGCAGAAGGCCCAGCGCAAGGATGCGTCGCTCGTCCTCTGGCATGGTGGTGAGCCGCTAACGGTTCCAGTTGAATGGTACTGGGAAGCGGGTGAGGTGTTGGACAAGGTCCTGCCCGATAACTTCCAGGCGATCCAAACATCCCTTATCCCATGGCGTGATGAGTATCGCGATTGGGTGATTGAGCGTTGTGGCCGTGAGATTGGCTCCTCAATTGATTTCAGCCAACGGCAGATCAAGGGCTCGGTGGAGAACTACCACAAGCTTTGGATGCAAAAGGTTGAGCGCGTGCGCGGTGATGGGATCAATGTGGTGCCTGGCGTTGTGCCGACACGGCAGGAGCTGGGCCGCGAGCAAGAGCTAGTAGATTGGTTTGTTGAGCGCGAGTTCGAGGTGGTCAATTTGGACCGCTACAACTCCTATCAGACGTATTTTGATGATCGTCCCAATAACCTTGAGCACTCCTACTTCCTCATGGGCCTCTTTGATGCCGTGATGGAGCGGATGGAGCGGGATGGTAAGGCGCCAATCATCGGCGCTGTGAAAGCCGGCATTATGGGCGTGCTGTTCCAGGCGCCTGGTGATCGTTGGGGCACCACCTGCCAGTCTGACTTCGTGGTTGTTGAGCCAGATGGCTCCCTCAATAATTGCCCGGATAAATCAACGGTGGAAGAGAATTACGGCAATGTGGAAGGTGGCTTCCAAGGCTTTGCCAAGAATTCGTTCCGGCGCAAATGGCTTCGCATGCAGAGCTATGGCCATAAGCGGGACCATTGCCATGGTTGTGAGAACAGCAATTGGTGCCACTCTGGCTGCCCCATCACACCGAATGGTGTTCCAGATGGTGAGGTGGAGTGCTCCGGCTACAAAACATTCCTGACCCATATCCGGCAGTTCATTACGGATCGCGGGCAGGCACCGTTGCTTGCCTATTTGGATCTGGATTTAGCGCTTCGCGAGAAATTCAGTGCCGCGAGCAATATCTATGCTGCCGCTCAGGCTGGGCTTGATACCGACGGTGCAGCGGCCGCGGATAAGGCAGGCGATAAGACCAAGGAAGGGGCAGCGGCATGAGTGGACGTTTGCCTTTCGCCCCAGCCTTTGACCACCTGGTTTACGTTCGGGTTTTTGAGGGCTGCAATCTTCATTGCGAGCACTGCTTTATTCCTTCCAACCCCAAGAAGATGGGTAAGGATGATCTGGCCGCGATCCCAGAGCAGCTGACCAAGTTCGCACCGAAGGGCTCGAATATCCTGCTGCAATGGCATGGTGGTGAGCCGACAATCTTCGGTGCTGAATGGCTTGCGGAAGCGATTGATACGGTTGAGGCCGCTGGTGGCGACTATCAATGGCAGCACGGTATCCAGACCAACCTGATGACCTATGGCGATCCTTGGATCCCGGTTTACAAGAAGTACTTTGGCGGCGAGGTTGGGGTGTCTTGGGACCCCAAAATTCGGCTGTTACGCGCCAATGATCGGCAATCCAACGAGGTTTATGAATCTCGGTTCTGGAATAATTTTGAGCGGCTGCTAGCTGATGGCCTCGACCCCTATATGGTCGTGACTTTTACCCGTACCTTTGTTGAGCATTTCCGCGACCCTTATCGGTTCTTCCAGATGATGGAAGAGCGAGGTGTACGCCGTGTACATCTCGAGCGTGTCACCAAAACCGGCTACGCGCGAGAGAACTGGGACCGCGTTGGCCTGAATAATGCTGAATACAGCGCCGCGATGAACCGCTTTATGCGGGCCTATTGGCGCTATTGTGAGACGCGCGAACAAGTGGAGGCGAGCGATCGTCTACATGTCTCGCCGCTAGATGGTCTGATTCAGAGCATTAATCGTCTTCAGGCCGGTGAAGCCGGGGGCTATGGCTGTTGGTCTGGTAGTTGCGACACTAAGTTCCACACGATCGATGCTAATGGCTACAAGGCCGGTTGTACTGCCGTTACGTCTGAGATCGATAATAAGCGCGCGACCGAAATACTTGCCTTTGGTGACTATGAGCAAGCGCGGGCAGAGCGCCAATGGGACTGCCAAACCTGCCAGTTCCGTAAGGTTTGCTCCTCTGGCTGTTTGGCGAGCCTTTACGATGATGGGTCCGGTGAGTGCTCAGGTGGGCAGCGTTTGTTCCAGCAGACCTGGGATTTGGTCGCAGCGCCATCACACGAAGATGTAGCCTAAAACCGCCGCAAAATGCCTCAAAGCGCGTATTTGTGATCAGGTAATTTCGTGCGAGATATTTATAAATCGTGTATTGTTGGTGGTAGTTAGTTTTAATCCATCCGGATTTTGGTCGTTTTTTGCTGTTCGGATGATGTAAGGCAGTTCTAGAGGGGGGGCACAATGCCAGACGATATCCAGATGCCAAACCCATCCAATGGTTCGGGTGATAGCAGCACAGCCAAGAAGTCAGCCATTAAGGTTGGCCCGGTCGCCGTTTCGACCTCTTTGGCCCTAATCGCCACCAGCGCTATTGCGCATGCGGCCAGCTATGAGGCTGTTGAAGTCAGCACGGACACGGGCGTGTCCGATGAGCTTGACCGTGCCATTGCTAGCGCTGTCAGCAAGCGCAGCGTTCGTGAAGCGGTCAGCGAAAGCTTGGACATCTTCACCAGCAACCTAACCTTCGACGGCAAGTCCATCGCCGACGAGTATTTCGACGGCAAGTCGATTGGTGAGTGGCAGGTCGCGCAGAATGAGAGTGGTGTCGGCGGCCAGGTGACTGGCGGTGGTGATGCGGTCCTCGGCGGCGGCGGCGGTGCGACGGGTGGTCTATTGAGCCAGTCGGGCACGATCAACAGCTTTAGCTGCTACAGCAACTGCCACAGTGCGTGCCACGGTGCTTGCCACGGCTCTCGCGGTTGGCGCTAACGCGTAACCATCATTCTATTTGTTTGGTGATTGCTGAATGACTGCTCTCAGTGAGATTGTCGATAACGCGGAGTTGTCGGCCCAGCCTTTCCACTACGGTGTTGAGGTTGACGTTGATAGTTTCTCGCCACCGGCTGACCTCAAGCATATCTCCCTGATCTTCAAAGGTGAGGATGGGGATATCGACGAAACCTTGATGGATGTCATCATCTCTTATGGTCTCGCAGGCGTTGAGGTTGTGCTGGAAATCCCAGCAGAGCAGTCAGATATCGATCCGAAATACATGGTCTCCGTCGCCGCTAATGCCGGCTTTTCCCTCTCTCTACTGCCGCCGGTAGAACGCAGCGACGAGGCAGACCAGGCCTATTTCGAACGATTGAAAGCATTCGCTGAGGTTTATTTTGGTCAAAGCAACTTTGGCCAGTTCCTCGCGCCGGTTACGAACTTCATCGAGTATCTCTTCGTCGAAACCTTGCTCGGCGACGATCATGAGTTTGAGGTGAGTGACCCGTATATCCTGCAACGGCTGTCGGCGCTGTCAGATGCCGACTTTACGATCGCGTTTAAGGATCGTTTGCGTGCGGACATCTATGCCATCTTCGGTGGTGAGGCAGAGTTCAAGGCGTTTGCGCGCCGTATGACCGCTCAAATCCACGAATTCACCAAAACCTGTGCGAAAGATCTGGTCGATCAGTACTCGGGTAATGGTGGACCCGCTGACGGTGGCGAAACCGATCAGCAACCTGCTTAACGGGTGACCGGTCTGACATGACAGTGTCGTTTGGTGGACCAACCCCACAGCTAAGCAATAGCCCTTTCCTTGCTGAAACTGGCTTAAACACGCCCCAGCCCATGCCTGGCGTCGCGCCATCCCCCTTAAGCGGGACCGGCGATCAACGCCAATTGGTGAGTATTGAGCAGGGTTACTTCATCTTCACGCTGATGCCGAGCTTGTTTTGTAAGCTCCGCTGTCCGCATTGCTACCTCAGCCTTGAGCAACGCAAGGATAAGACCGTGATGACGGTCGAGAACCTGCGGATGACCTGTGAGAAGGTCGATAAATACTACCGTGACCAGCAGATCGCCCAGAAAACCGTGGTGGGCTATTGGTATGGCGGTGAGCCGACCTCTATGGGCCAGGATTATTTCACCAGTGCGGCTGACGCGATCAATGGCGTCTTCTCAGAAGCTGAAGGATATCGGACCAAGCATACCGTTCTGACTGCCCTGGTTGGGGTGAAGGATGATTGGTTTGCCCTCTTTGACCGTTATGGTGAGGGCGAGGTTCAAAGCTCTTACGACGGCCTTATGCGCGGTAAGGGCTATATGCGCAAATGGGATGAACGATCCCGCGCGGTTGTGAATTCCGGTCTACGCCTCTCAACGATCAGCGTTGTTAACCGTGAGCTAATTGATCAGGGGCCGGAAGAAACCCTGGATTACCTCACCGATATCGGTGTGGCGGAAACCAGTTGGCTTCCCTTCATGTGGAATGATCAGAACTCCACGGGCGCTTACGGTGATTTTGCTCCGCGCATGAATGAATACAGCGACTTCATGATCGGGCTGTCCGAGTACTGGCTGAAGCTGCGCAAGGATGGCGTGCCGGCGCCAGAGATCGGGCAGATGCGCTTCATCGCCCACCAGGCCGAGACACCGCATTTGGCCAATATCGCTGGCCAGACGCTGTTCCTGCTGCCCAATGGCGACTTTGTCCTGCCGGACTACCGCGATGGCTGGAAAGAGTTCATGCGCGAGTTTGGCAATATTTTTGAGCAGGACTTTGAAGAGATCCTGACCTCACCAGCGCGCCGTCGTTACCTGCGCCGGCAAGTGCTGCGTAACCAGAACCCTGAATGCATGGAGTGCGACCACAGCGACAAATGCATCATGGAGTTTTGGAAGGATAATCGCGCCGATGATGATTGTTTCGGCGCCAGCCGTTACGTTAACTGGGTGCTAGAGAATCAGCCCCGCATTCGCGCCATTACCGGTGATGCGGCGCCCGTTCTCTATTAACGGTAGTTAGGCGTGGTGCCCGGTTATGGCGAAACCTCAAGGCAAGAATATCGAGCTTTATAAGGTGGTTGAGGAAGCCACCCGTCTGGTTGGCGAGATTCAGCGTGAGGCTGATAGGAACCAAGACCAGTTAAGCTATGTCGGTCGCCGTGCCGATCGCCGCCTGTCCAATCCCCATCGTTTGGCAAAGATTTGGTCTGAGGGTCAGCTCCAGGAAGCAGAAGACCGCTTTGACCGCGTGCGGGATGGGGAGGCAAAGCCAGAGGATTTGGAAACCGGCCAGCCGAAGAAACGCCGGAAGAAGAAGGGCGCTGCCTCTGCCGAGGATGAGGCGCTTTGGAACAGCCGAGAGCAGCTATTCGGTATTTGGAACAGCCTTCGAAAAGACAATGGCTTCAAGAATGCCGCCAAACAGGTCAAGAAGGCGATCGGTGAAGCTGGTAAGGAAGTTAAAAAGCGCGAGAAGCAAGGTAAACACCTTGAGCAGGCGCTTAACAAAACCATCGCCGCTGTCCGCGATATGAAGCAGGCGATGTCAGCTGGTATCCGGCAGGTCCCATATGAGGCCGCACTTGATGCCGGTCCCTCGGTCGCGATTGATAAGCGGGTTGCCGCGTTCCAACGGGTTAGTGCGGCCGCCATGTCGCGTGCCCAGCCACAAGTGGCACCAGCCCCACAAGCCGGGATGAACCCGAGCGCTGGTGGCCTTGGTGATGCCAGCGGTAACACCGAACGCTGAGCCAGCGGCGTCACCGCACTCCATCCAATTTCAATAAACTTGTTTGTTCCACCGGCTAAGCCCTTGGTTTCGCCGCCACTTTTCTGTGCGCGCTAGATAAATAATGACGGTTATAGATCGATTTATTTCAAATTATTCACAAAATAAAAAATATAAAAAAACCGGTAAATACTCAAAAAATAAAAATATTTGGCGATCCCATTAAACAATGGTTACCTGTGTTCATGAGGTCGGCAGCAAATGCATAAGAGCCTCGAAGCAGAGCCCCCTGCATGACATGTGTGGAGAAAGTAAATGACGTCATTAAGACAGTTTTTGGCACAAGAAGATGGTGCCACAGCAATTGAATACGGACTAATTGTGGCGCTGGTGTCATTGGCCGTTCTCGGCGGCTTGCAGCTACTTGGCCCGGCCCTCGAAGAGACATTCACCGGTATCGCTGAAGAAGTCCAAGGCGCCCAAGCTGGCGGCGGTGGCGGCGGCGGTGGTGATGGCACCTAAGCCCATCACCCAAACGGTTTAACGACCACACTATTGGCCCGGGTCGCCTGCTTCAGGGGCCCGGGCTTCTAGTTTCCAGATTTGCGAATAGCCACCGAACAACCTTTGCGAGTTCTTGATTGATGCCGGAATTGTTTCCGATTGCCATTAGCCTGCTGATCAGCGCTGCCGTAGTAGCGGCTGCCTGGTACGACATTAGCGGCTTCCGAATTCCCAACCGCTTGGTGATGCTAACCGCTGGCCTGTTTCCGCTGGCTGTTATCACCGGGGTTATTCCAATGGGAGCGGTGATCGGCCATCTCGGCGTTGCGGCGGCAGCCTTCTTAGTGTGCTTTTTCATGTTCACACGCACCTGGCTGGGTGCTGGTGACGGCAAGCTGATCAGTGCCTTGATGCTGCTATTTGGTCCAACCTTGGCGCTGCCATTTGTTATCGCGATGGCAATTGCCGGCGGCGTTCTCTCAGTTGTTGTTCTGCTATCCGCTACCCGCCCGCTGCCGGTTTGGCTGGAAGGTGTGGGTATTGATGGCGGCTTCCGCTTTGGCATGCGGCGCGTTCCCTATGGTGTGGCGATCGCCGCTGGCGCGCTGGCCATGACCATCCCAAACATTTTGACCCTATTGAGCTGACGGAGGAGCAACGATGCGTCGTGGCATGGCACTACTGATCGGAATTGGCACCGGTGTTGGCATGATTGTTCTGGCCCTCGGCAATAGCGGCGAGGAAGCCCCCGCTGAACTGCCCAAGGTCCCGGTGATGATCGCCGATGAGAATCTGGGTACAGGCGCCGGCCTCGGCACGGGAGATTTCACCTGGGAGGATTGGCCGGCTGAGCTGGTGCCACGCCATGCAATCCGGAAGGGTGATGAGATTGTCGATAATCTTGAGAATATGCGCCTCCGCCGTTCCGTATTGGAGGGGGAGCCAATCTTCCCCAGCATGCTGGTCTCCAAGGATAAGGATGCTGGTTTCCTGGCCGCTACGTTGGAGCCCAATCAGCGTGCCATCAGCATCCCTGTCTCCGTTACAACCTCAGCCGGTGGTTTTGTCCGCCCGGGTGACTTCGTTGATGTCCTGATGACCTACAGTGTGCGCATTGAAGGTGACCGTGAAGATCGTCAAGCCGCACAGACCGTTGTTGCCCGCCATGCCTCTGAAACTGTCCTGGAGCGCATTCGCATCCTCGCCGTTGATCAGGTGGTGACGGATAGCCGGGATGCAGCGCCAGCGCGCTCTGTCACCGTTGCAGTCACCCAGGAGCAGGCGGAGAAGCTAACCCTGGCACAGCAGATGGGCGATCTAAGCCTGTCCTTGCGGGCGTTGAGCGCGGATCAGGTCCTCGATGCCGGTCGGCCAGATAGTCAAAAGTTCACGTCTGACATCGGTATTGCCAAAGCGTTGCAAGCTGCAACCCAGGCTGCGCGGTTGAACGCTTTAGCCGAGGCAGGCGGTGAGGATTACGTGTCTGCGGGCACGGGGCCATCGGTGCGGGTCTATCACGGATCCTCAGTTCAGCGGGTCCGGCTGACCAATTGAGCGGTACTGATCGGTAGTAAGTTTTAGGGGAAGAAGGGAAGGCGGCTAATGCAGAACCAACAGGCGATGGGAAACAGGTTAGAGATCCTGCATATCGATCCTTCATTGATGCATGATCATGCGCTCACAACAATCTGGCGCCGGGTTCATCGTGGCCTTGGCTATGCCGTCGGGTTTCTGGCGCTGGCCTTCCTACTCTTCGCCCTGGTTGGTGATAGCCACGCAGCCAATTTCGCCAAGGGCTCGCGCGATTTCCGAACGATTGAGCTGACCTTTGGCAAGGCCGAAGTCATTCAGCTGTCTCGCGATGCTGGCGAGATATTGGTCGGTGACAGCGCCATCGCCGATGCCCGTGTGCCGTCCCCTCGTCGCATCTATCTGTTGGGTCGTCAGCTGGGCAACACCACCGTCTTCGTCTTTGACCCGGATGGGGAGATCATCACCCGGCTTGAGATCCATGTGCGGATTGATGAGCTTACCCTCAACAACACGATGCAACGCCTCGTGCCGCAAGAGCGTGAGCTTGAGATTAGTACGGTAAATGGCGATGTGATCCTGGCGGGCAGTGTTAGCTCCCCCGCCGCTGCAGATCGTGTTCGTCGGGTTGCCCGCCGGTTCGTGACGGCGGATGAGAATGTCGTCGACATGATGGATGTTGCTGGTGAGCTGCAGGTCCTGCTGCGGGTCCGGATTGTCGAGTTGAGCCGTGAGGCGATCTATGAGTTGGGCACTGAGCTGAACTTTGGTGACGGCCTAGATCCAAACAACTCAGTCGATTTCCTGTTTAACGCACTGCCCGCGGTCGGCCTGTCCGCCACGCCGTTTGGTATTGGCCAGTTGCTGTTCTCACCCGGTGGCTTTGGCCCGCTATCCCTCATCATCAATGCCCTGGAGCAGGATGGCCTGATCCAGGTGCTGGCAGAACCAAACCTGACGGCGATCACCGGCGAGACGGCGCAGTTCCTGGTTGGTGGTGAGTTCCCGATCCCGATTGATTCCGATGATGACGGGGTCACCATTCAATTCCGGCCCTTTGGTGTCTCCCTTGCCTTCACCCCGACGGTGTTGAGCGAGGACCGCATCTCACTGCGCCTCGGCACCGAGGTATCAGCGCTTAGTAATGAGGCCGCCATTGTTCTGGCAGGCACCACAGTTCCTTCACTCACCGTAAACCGTGCTGAGACGGTGGTTGAGATGGGTAGCGGTGGCAGCCTGATGATTGCTGGCCTGATCCAATCAGAGGGGGTGAAGAACGCGAGTGGTCTGCCGGGCATTAAAGACGTGCCGGTGCTGGGCCAGCTTGCCCGCTCTGATGCGTTCTCTCGCAATGAGTCCGAGGTGGTGATCATGGTCACCCCGATCTTGGTGAAGCCGTACCGCAATGGCATTGCGCAGCCGGTCGCCAGCGCGCCACGGAGCACTTCCGTTGAGCTTGGAATGATGGACCGGTTGAAGACCGTCTATGGCGATGAGGCACTAACCGGTCTCGATGGCCCTGCCGCCACCGATGCCCCTGGCTATCTGCTGGATTAAAGGAGGATCAGACCATGGAATATCTGCGTGCCTGCCTCGCCTTACTCTTCTGCGGTGTAATTGTTGCCTGCGCTGGGGTTGAGGAGAAGTATCAAACCGTCACGCCAAACCAGTATCTGGACCTGGCCCCAAGCGCCCAGCGGATGGCCATCCCTGAGCCGGTGCTTGAGGCTGGCGGTGATGACCTATTCCAGGCGGTTAAGACCATCGCCAATGAGTATGATCGCCATGGCGGCAACCGCCTCCATGTGATTGTGGCGACCGAGAGCAGTGATCAGCGAGAGCGCTATGCCCGCATGCTGCGTATGGCATTCATGGATGCCGGTATCAGCGGTGACCGCATTGTCATCACCGGCGTCGCGGCCCAGCCCTATGGGGCTGTCGCTACCTTCCGTCGTTTGGATGTGGTGCTGCCCAACTGTCCAGATGTAATGCAGGCGAGCTCACCGCTTGGTTGTTCGCTGGATAAGCAGATTGGCCGGATGGCCGCCCGCCCTGCTGATCTGGCCGGTAATGACCGCCTGGCGACATCTGGCAGCCAGCCGAGTGTGCTGGCCGTTGAACGCGTGCGTACCGGTGATCCACCGCCGCCGCCACAATCCATCATTCTTCAAACCACTGACGCGGCGCGTTGATCGCGCAAGACCGGGCGCAGCTTAGGACCGAATAGGAGGCACTTTATGGGTAATCCAGCGATCCAACAGACCCTACTTCCACGGGCGACGATCGATGCATTCTTCACCGATCCGGCAACGGCGGAGGCGCTGCGCTCGACCGTTGAAGATTGGCGGATGGCGCGGATCACAATCAACACCATGGATGGCGGCCTAACCAAGGCGATGGAACACTATCGCCAGGCCCCGTCACCGGAGTTGGTCGCAGTTGAGCTTGATAATGCCGCCAATGATGTTGAGGGCGCGATTGATAAGCTGGCTGGCCATTGTCGTCCCGGTACCGGTGCGATTGTCCTCGGCCATACCAATGATGTCCGCCTGTATCGGCGCCTGACCGAGATGGGCGTTAGTGACTATCTGGTTGGTCCATATGGCCCTGAGGAGTTGATCGGTTCCTTCGCTAAGGGCCTGGCCAACGTTAGCGGTGCCAGCGGCAAACTAGTCGCCGTCGTCGGCGCCAAGGGTGGTGTCGGCACCACCAGCATGGCCCAGGCCATTGCCTGGCTGGCGGGGGAGAAGCGACAGGCGACAAGTTTCCTTGCCGATATGCAGGGCCTTGGCGGTACCAGCGGCATTGCCTTCGGATGTGAAGCCAAGCGCTCGCTCGATGAGCTTCTAGAGAGTATCGCCGACGGCAAGTTTGATGCGGAAATGTTGAGCCGCGTGGTCAGCCAGGTTGGTGACCATATCCAACTATTACCGGGCGGCCGCGGTGTTGCCTCGCCAGACCAATATGGATTTGAGGCGGTTGAGATGCTGATTGCCGAGGCCCGCACCCTGGCTGATGTGACCATCGTCGACTTGCCTGCTGGTTTGCATCCGCTGACCCGTCATGTGGCGGCGATGGCCGATCACGTTGTGCTGGTCACCACGCCACTTCTGACCTCGCTTCGCAATGCGCGGCTATTGCTTGATGAGTTAAAGCAGAAGCGGGGCAGCGACGCGCCAACAAGTGTGCTAGTCAACAAACAGGGCGCCCATGACCGGGCTGATTTGCCCGTCGATGCGATCAAGGACGCGCTGGAGCAGAAGTCAGTCCATAGCGTGCCCTTCGCACCAAACCTGTTCGCCCTCGCTGAGACCAATGGGAAATATTTCGACAACGATAAAACAACCCAGAAGGTGCTGCGCGATCTAGCCCCGTTGATCGACGCTATCTACCAGAAAGAAAGCGCCAGTGCTGGCCGTATCGCCAATGACCAGGTGTCGCGCAGTGCTGCCGCGCTGATGCCCGCCTCGGGCAAGCTGGGCGCGCTATTGGGCGGGCTAATGCCCGGCCGGGCGTAGGTAGGGGGCGTTAGCGTATGTTTGGCCGCCGCGCCGACCCAGTCAGGGATCCGTTTAAGCAGGATATGCGTCCGGCAGACGCGCCACCTGCTGGGCGTTCCTTTAGCGAGCCTGCGCCGCTTGAACCATCGGTTGAGCGCTCTGCACCCGTGGTCGCCGAGCCAATTGCCCCGCCACCGCAGTCACCGCAGCAAACGCCATCGGCAACGGATAGTTACCCGAGCGCCAATCCTTTTGACGATCCAGTCGATGAGCCTAACGAAGATACGGTTGGCACCCCACCCATCGGTGAGGAGCCACCGGATCTAAACACCGCCCTTCAAGCCGGTGCGGTCGGTGTGCCCGGACAGTCAGCTGATGCACCGATACCAGGTGATGCAATGCCAGCCGTGCAGGCACGGGAAGAGCCAACAGGGTTCGCGCGCCAACCAGCGCCACAGCCGACCCAAGCACCACAACCCCGCCCGACCGCCACGGCGCCGAAGCCGGCCAATGATCGCCCGCCAGCCTCAAAAGGGACGGGCGACTTCCAACCAAGCCGGGCACCGGACCTGTCTGAGCGTTACATTGCTGCCCGGGACATCGTCTTTGAGGACATTCGGCAGGGTGTTGATGTCACCAGCCTTGTGCGTTTGGATCGTGAGCGGGCGCGCCAGGATATCGAGACGGCGGTTGAGACCATCATCAACTTCCGCCGCCTCGACCTAACAGCGTCAGAGCAGTTCAGCCTGAGCCGAGAAGTCTGTGACGATATCCTCGGCTATGGCCCGCTTGAGCCGTTGCTGGCCCGTGACGATATCGCGGACATCATGGTGAACGGCCCTGAGACGGTCTACATCGAGACCGAGGGTAAGATCAGCCAGGCGCCGATCCGGTTTCGCGATAACCAGCACCTCATCAATATCTGTCAGAAGATCGTCTCGGCCGTTGGTCGACGGATTGATGAGAGCAGCCCGATCTGTGACGCCCGCTTACCCGATGGCAGCCGGGTTAACGCGATCATCCCACCGCTCGCCGTTGATGGCGCCACCCTCACCATTCGTAAGTTTAAGCAAGAGAAGCTGACGCTTGAGAAGTTGATGGAGTACGGCTCTGTCGACCAGGCAGCGGCCACCGTACTGCGTGTCGCCGCCGCCAGCCGGTGCAACATTCTAATCTCTGGCGGTACCGGTTCGGGCAAGACGACGATGCTCAACTGCCTGACCGGCTACATCAGCCATGGCGAGCGCGTTATCACCTGCGAGGATGCCTGCGAGCTTCAGCTACAGCAGCCGCATGTGGTGCGCCTGGAGACCCGGCCCCCGAACCTTGAGGGCGAGGGCGAGGTCTTGATGCGGGATCTCGTTAAAAACTGCCTACGGATGCGGCCTGATCGGATCATCGTGGGTGAGGTCCGTGGACCCGAGGCGTTTGACCTGCTTCAGGCGATGAATACGGGCCATGACGGTTCAATGGGCACAATTCACGCCAACAACCCGCGGGAGGGGTTGAGCCGGGTCGAGAACATGATTGCCATGGGCAATATCTCTATCCCACCTGCGGCCATTCGTGAGCAGATTGCCGCCGCCATCAATGTGGTGGTGCAGTGTCAGCGACTGCGCGACGGGTCGCGCCGGGTCACCCACATCACCGAGGTCGCGGGCATGGAGGGTGATGTGGTCACCCTGCAGGATTTAGTGCGGTTTGAGGTGACCGGCGAGGACCGGGACGGCAACCTCGTCGGCCGTCATGTTGCAACCGGCCTGCGGCCAAAGTTCTGGGAGAAAGCCCGGTATTACGGCCTGCATGGTGAACTGCTGGAGGCACTGGAAGCGGCCCATTAATGCGGGTGCCCTGGCACCACCAATCGGCCAAGAGTAAGTGTTAGCGCCAATGACAGAACAGCAATGGCAACTGATCACCGCCTTCTTTGAACGGTACCGTGAAATCATTGCCTTATCCGCCGCCTTGATCGCCATCGGTGGCACCGGTGCTGGCATCTGGTTCGCCCGCTATTGGCATCTGCGCAATCGCATCAATAATGTGGTTAAGGCAGCCGGGCAAAGCCGCCAGGTCGGTGCGGCGCGCACCAATGACCTGTCCAGCATCGAAAAGCGCCTGCGCTCCGCTGAGAAGAAGAAGGATGAGAAAGAACAGGCGGCACGGTCGGTTGAAGACCGGATCGCCGAGGCTGGTCTGCCGATTGACGTCAAACAGTTTTGGCAGATTGCGGCTGGCCTTGCACTGGGAGCGGCGGCCGTTGGCTATGCCGCGCAACAGAACCTTCAACTTGCCCTAACCCTGTCTATTACCGCGGGTCTTGGCGTGCCGTTCATGGTGTTGACCATCCTGGGGCGGCGCCGGATGCGGCAGTTCCTATCCTCTCTCCCTGATGCCCTTGATGTGATGGTTCGGGGTTTGAAGGCGGGTCTGCCAGTTAACGAGGCGCTCGCCATGATTGGCCGCGAGTTTAAGGGGCCCATTGCGACCGAGTTTGCAATCGTGACGGATGAACAGGCGGCCGGTTTCTCCCTTGCTGATGCGTTGGAGCGGTGTGCCAAGCGTATGCCGCTGCAAGAGATGCATATGCTGGCCATCGCGCTTGCGATCCAGTCCCAAACGGGTGGTTCCTTGTCCGAAACACTACAGAATTTGGCGGATGTGATACGTGCGCGTTTTAAGTTGAAACGTAAGGTCCAGGCAATGACCAGTGAGGCTAAGGCCTCGGCCGGTATCATCGGCTCGCTGCCATTCTTCCTATCCGGTGCCATCATCACCGTGGCACCGGAATACATGAACCCGATGTGGGACACCAAAATCGGCAACCTGCTGGTCGCCGGTGCCATCTTCTGGATGATCATTGGCATCGGGGTCATGGCTAAGATGATCCATTTCAAGGTTTAGGCGCCCATGATTGAGTTCTTTTCAGAGTTCATTGAGAGCGGCGAGATCTGGACCTGGGCCGCCGCTGCCGGGGCCATGATCTCGGTTATCTATGCTGGCCTCCCCTTGCTGGACCGTGCTGATCAGCGCGAGCGGGTAAAGGCCGTGGTGGTTGAGCGGCGACGCAACCTTGCTGCCACCCAGCGGCAGGAGATGGAGGCAAATGCCGCCCTGATCCGCCGCAACGCCTCGCAGAGCCTGGCTGAGCTGTTTCAGATCGAACGCTATGCCGGTCTTGCAAGCGCGCGAGAGAAGCTCGCCGCCGCTGGTTATCGCAGTCCGCGTGCAGCGCTGATTTACATGACGGCCCGGTTGGCGGCCCCGGCAATCATGGCGGTCCTGGCCTTCATCTACACCACTGGCTTTGACATCTCGAACACCGAGCGGATGGGGATCATTGTCGCTACCGCTGTATTCGGCTTCTTCCTGCCATTGCTGTTCGTGATTAACGCCGCGCAGAAACGGAAGGATGAGGTCGCCAACAACTTCCCCGACGCCCTCGATCTGATGCTGGTCTGTGTTGAAGGTGGGCTCAGTGTTGAGGCCGCCATCGACCGTGTTGCCCATGAGATTGAGGAGCAATCCACCGTGTTGGGGGAGGAGCTGGGCTTGTTAAGTGCTGAGCTTGCCCTGCTGGGGGATCGCTCTGGCGCGTTTAAGAACTTCGCCACTAGGATCAGCGAACCCTCGGCCCGCACCTTCGCCAATACCCTGATCCAGGCTGAGAAATACGGTACATCGCTTGGCCGCGCGCTACGGACACTCGCCGGTGACCTACGTGATCAGCGCATGTCGAAGGCTGAGCGGATCGCTGCCGCCTTGCCCGCCAAGCTCACCGTACCAATGATCCTGTTCTTCCTGCCCGGCCTGTTCGTCACCATCCTGGGCCCCGCCATCATCAAGGTGATGCAGACCTTCTAGGGGTTAAGGCGTGGCGCTGAGATCAATCACGCTGCCAGTGCGCGCAATCCAACGACTGATGCCCGGATAACGGCCAAGGTCGAACCCGCCATCGCCTGCATATTGGGTGTAGGCCACCAGCGCGATATCAGCGAGTGAGATTGAACCGCCAACCAGCCAATCACGTTTGCTCAAGCTCGCTTCCATATGGTCGAGGGCGGCATAGCCCCGATCCAGAAGTTTTGGCTCAATCTCATCATCAGCCTTGTTGGCATAGATCTTCATGAACCGTCGGACCGCGATGGCAGGTTCGTGGCTGTATTGTTCCCAAAACATCCACTCATGTATCTGGGCGCGGGCGAAAGCCTCGCTTGGGATCAGCGCAGAACCCTCAGCCAGATGCAGGGTGATGGCGTTAGATTGGGTTAATACGCGGCCATCGCTGAACCGCACCGCCGGTATCTGACCCCATGGGTTTATGGCAAGGAAGGCCTCATCCCGGCTCTCACCGGCCATGATATCGATCTCTTCCCAGTCATAGCTGAGATCCAAATGTCGGGCGGTATAGAGAACTTTAAGGCAGTTGCCGGATCGGCGGTCGCCAAAGATCGTGAAGCGATCCATTGAACAAGCTCATGGTGCGGCGGTCATTGAGGTCCCCGCACCATAGCGTCTAGTTAGGTATTGCCCAACACGGACAGATAGCGGCGCCTACCGGGATGCTTGCTGGTTGCTGCTAGCTTCCGCAGGGTCGATCAGGAAGTCTATGGCCATCCGATCTTCCACCGCCCGCTCAAAGATCGCCACATCCGGCTTCAGCTGGAAGGACAGGGCAATGCCCTTTGCGTCACCTTGCATGGTGATCGTCTCAACCGAACGCTCCAGCTCTTTGGTCAGTTTTGGCAGGTTGGCGACGATGGTGGCGGGCAGCTTGACCGTTACCAATCCATCATCATTCTCGACACTGATCGCGCCGGGTGCCAGGCGTGGCAGGACCAGGCGATCAAAGCTCTCAAACGTTCCGGTTTGGAAGCTGCGCGGATCTGCGCCCCGATCCACCGCCCATTCACGGCGTGGATGGCGGGTTGGTTCGGCGGGCTCACCGCTAGTCCTGGTTGGCAGGCTGAGCGCAAGCATGGGCTTCAGCCGTTGCTGGCTTGCCATGGTGCTGACCAGCTGCAGGTTGGCCTGAACCGTGGGGTCATCACCGGCCAGTTGCAGCGCTTGGCGAAGGCTAGATTGCGCCATCGCTAGCTCCCCACTCTGGGCGTAGGACATGGCGAGGTTATTTAGGGTTCGGTGGCTATCGCCAATGCCATGGGCCAGGGCTGACTGATACGCCGCCTGGGCCTCCCGGTGATTGGTCATGGCGTCCAGGGTGGTTGCCAGGACATGGTAGGCTTCAGCCAGGGTGGGGTCGGCATCAACGGCCCAGCGGGCGGATTGAACCGCAGCGGCCAGACGCTTCACCTTTAGGTTTGCCTTGGCATAGGCAATCAGCGCCTGCGGCGTCGCGGATTCTGGCTCGGCAAATGGTTTAAGAACCGCCAAGGCTTGATCGGCAGAGCCTGAGCGACGCAGGGCCTCCGCATATTTGATGGCCAGCCGCTCATCCCGTTGATCGCGGTAGTAGAGCAGCGCGTAGTAAGCGGCTGCTGCGCTGAAATCGCTGCGGGCGACCGCGCTGCGGGCCTGCTCTTCAATCACGCCGGGCAGGGCCTGTGCCACCTCAGAGGGCGGCAGAGAATCACTGTTGGCGCTCGGCTCGAACGCATCGCCTAGGATTTTACTCTCTGGCACGGGCACAGGTGGGCCAGCGAAAATCCCGTCGGAATCACCGACCGGTCCGTTGGTGTGGAGGCCAGAGCGTTCACCCGGTGCGGTCGCCGCATTACAGGCGGCAAGCAATGGCAATAGCAGAGCCACGGCACCATTGCGGCGCCAGGTCCGGCCAGTGGTTTGGGGCTGTGTCAGCTGGATATGGGTCATCATTCTTCCCCTTACTCGCTGTTCGCGGCAGCGTTGGGTTCAGTGCCGTTGATGCTGGGGTTGGCTGGCGCGGTCGCCAGCAATGGCAGGGTGATGCAATCACCGGCACAGAACTCAACGGTGGATTCCGGGCAGCGGCTACCGGTTGGGCAGCCCCGGGTGACCCGTAGGCTTCGGTTATTCCGACCAGAGATGATCACCTGTGCCTCGAGCATCGGGCGATCCAGGTCATCAAGCACGGTGAGGGAGGTCGCAGAGAGCTGGCGTGGGATCAGCAGCAACCGCTGTGGGCTATCGAGCACCGCACTGACCGTGTCAGGGGCGGCAACGATCACGGCACCTGCTGGCCGGGGTAGCTCAACAATCCGGGCCTGTGCGGGGCCGAGGCGAAGGATACGCCGAATAACCTCGGGCTGCTCTTCCTCTACTTCTTCTTCCAGTAACCGGGTGCCGGTTAGGTCATCATCGCCAAAGCCGGTGGGTGCGACCAGGCTTGCGGGCTCTGCGCCCGTGGACGGGTCCTGCAGCGATTGTGCATGCACGGGACCAGCAAGCAGTAGAAGTAAGGTCAAGAAGCCAAGGCGCCAAAATATTTGGCTATTAAATAAAAATCTATCCATAACGCTCCCCAATACGCCTAGATCATCTATTTGACCTAGTAATTGGCGCGGCGCAACATTTGTAAAGCGTGCTATATTTGCGGCTAAATTAGATAGATTTTTGCCTTTGGTTTATCGATTGCTGTATTGGCTACTTTAAGCACTCGCAGCCCTGGTGGCCGCACCTGCCTTCAGTCTTGGGTATTGGGTCAGCATTAGCAGGTAAGCACCGGCCAGATAGGCAAGGGCACCGCCGACAATCGCGCTGCCGCCATAGCCATAATCCAGAGCTATGCCAAAGATCGGCGGCGCAATTGCCGTTGATAGCACCATCAAGGCAGAGACCAGTGCCCGCACGGCCCCCAAATCGGCAAGGCCGTAAACCTCTGCCCACATGGCATTCAGGATCGGGATCGCCGTCCCGGTTGAGATGCCCGCCAAAAGGAAGAGTAGGGCACCGCCCAGCTTCGCATCCGTACTGGCAAAGATGGTCATGCCCAGGGCCAAGGGGATGCAGGTGATCGGCACCAGTTTGGTGGCTGAAAGCTTATCGACAATCGGTCCAATGGTGAGTGAGGCGCTGAGGGAGCCCACAGCGTAGAGGGAAAAGAAGGCCGCCATCTCAGCGAGAGGCCAGCCGCGATCGGTGGCCAGGGCCTGTTGGTGAAAGAAGATGCCGGTCAGGATAAAGGGTGGCGCCAGGATATAGGGCATGATGCCAATGAACCGACCATCACGGATCAGTTCGCTCTGCTTGATCCGTTTGCCCTCACTCGGTTGCTCGGCGCGTTCAGCGGCAAGGGCGGCATCACGTTGCCCCTGGCCCCGCAGTAACAGCCAGATTGCCGGCAGGATGATCAGCACAAGAAATCCGGCGATCATCAACCAGCTGGCACGCCAATGTAGGCCAGCACTAACCAGTAGCAGCGTGATGGCAGGCGGCCAAAATGCCTCCCCCAATGGCATGCCAAGGGCGCTAACGCTGAGGCCCTTACCGCGATTGGGGCCCAGATAACGGGCCATGGTCACGGTCGCGATATGCCCAAACAGCCCCTGACCAGTCAGCCTAAGGCCGAACAGGGCGATAAACAGCATGATCGGATGGATCGCTGTCGCCATCAAAACCGCCGCCACGGTGTAGCCCAGCAGGACAATGGTCGTGTAGCGGCGCAGCTCAACATCATCGACCTTCAATCCGGCCCAGATAATCGTTGCGGCGCTTAGGCAGGTGGCGGCGAGATAGATGGCGCCGAACTCACCATGGCTTAAACTGAACGCCTCGCGCAGGGGCTCATTGAACAGGCTGATGAAGAAGGTTTGTCCAAAGCTGGAGCAGAAGGTCATCGCCATCCCAAAAACCAGCAAGGATGGGTGGCTGGCGATAAAGTGAAGGTAGGCTTTCAGGCCCTGGGGCATCTTGGGCGGCAATGCATCTACGATGGCTGATCGGGCCGGAGACTGCGCCGCTTTCATGGAAACGGCAATGACCAAAACGGCTTAGCTGCGTTGCCTGCGACTGGCTGTCCTATTTCGATGCTTGCGGTGCAGCACGGGAAGGCATGACAAGCATATCGGTGACTGCTAGAACTTTCAGGGTCTTACCTATCCCGCACCGCTGGCGATCCGCCCGGGCGGCTTTCTAACAATCGATGGACGCGCCATGACCACGACCCTGGATCAAGGGCAAAGCGTAAGCGTATCGGGTGCCGCCGGTGCCTTTGGCGAAATTCAAGTCAAACTCATGTGGAGTGATAAGGCCGATAAGGGCAAGGGCTCTGACATCGACCTGGATTTGGGCTGCTTGTTCGAACTGAATGATGGCTATTTGGGTTGCATTCAGGCGCTTGGCGACATGTATGGCGCCTTCGGTGCTGAGCCATATATCGAGTTGGATAAGGATGATCGGACCGGCGGCTCCGCTGGTGAGACGATCCGCATCAATGGCGACCATTGGGCCGATATCAAGCGGGTTTGCATCTTTGCCTATATTTATGACGGCGTGCCGAACTGGTCGTTGATCGACTGCCTGGCCCAAGTTCTGGTCCCTAGCCAAGAGCCGATCATGGTTGAGCTTGAGAATGCGCGGAGTGATCGGGGCATGTGCGCCATCGCCATGCTTGAGAACAAGAACAACGCGTTCGAAGTGAAGAAGCTGAACCAGTATTTCCGGACCCATAAGGATCTGGATGAGCATTATGGATTCGGTCTCCGCTGGGAGATTGGCAGCAAGGACTAACGGCACCACATTATGTTGTGCCGGTCGTTTCCTCGACGAACTCTTCCACACACCACATCGCCAGCCCATAGCCTGCCACGGATGTCCGTCGCAGCGGCGCGATGAGATAGGACCCTAGATGCCCGATAGTATCTCTCTCAGCTTTGCCGATCTGTTGTTCTTGTCGGCAGGGGCGATTGGTTTAGGGATCTACCTGTTGGTTAAGGGCGGTGGTGCCGTTGTCGATGGCTCAATCTACATCGCAAAGCAGTTTGGCATTCCGCCGATGGTGGTGGGTTTCACCATCGTTGCCTTCGGGACGTCGCTGCCTGAACTGCTGGTCTCGGTAAACGCGAATTTGAAGGGGTTTGGCGGCATTGCTATCGGTAATGTGGTCGGCTCAAACATCGCCAATATCTTGCTTATCCTGGGCGTAACCGCCGTTTTGGCCCCCCTGACCGTTAAGCGGAGTGAGGTCACACGGGACATCGTGGTCATGCTGCTGGCAACGGCGGTGCTGGTCATTGCGATGTTTACTGGCCTAATCACCCGACTGCAGGGCGGGCTGATGCTGGCCGCTCTGATCGGCTATGTGATCTATCAGTATGTTGAGGCCCAGAAGAATAAGCTGCCGCCACCGGAAGAGGTGGATGAGGCGGATTTCCCCAATATGCGCGCCTGTATGATGGCGCTGTTCCTCGGTTTGGTTGGGGTCAGCCTGGGCTCCGAGATGCTGGTGCGCGGTACCATTGTCTCCGCAAACGCGATTGGCGTACCTGAATCTGTGGTTGCCCTGACCGTCGTCGCGTTCGGTACGTCCCTGCCGGAATTGGCGACCTGTATCGTTGCGATCCGTAAGAAAGAGCTGGACCTGGTTTTCGGCAACATCGTTGGCTCCAACGTCTTCAACGTCCTCTCCATCATCGGCATTACCTCGCTGGTCGCGCCTATTGCCGTTGATCCACACCTGCTCGGTCTGAGCCTCTATGTGATGGTCGGCACCACTGTCGCCTTCTCGGTCTGGGTGTTGGTGACCCAACATCTACCGCGCCTGTTAGGCATCGTGATGCTCCTCGGATATCTGAGCTTTATCGGGGCTGAGTACTACACAACCGCAGTCCAACCGGCGGTTGGTGGTTAGTTGGGTCTGGGCTAGAGAGACAGTACAAGGCACAGCCATCCAGGGATTGGCATCATGGCGCGCCAATTGGCGGTTTTTGATCTCGATAACACGCTAACCAAGGGCGATACGCTGGTGCCCTGGTTGGTTGGTATTGCCGGGCGCCTTCGTTTTGCGCGAGCTTTGCGCCAGGCAAGCTGGGCACGTTTTACTGCCCCTAAGGGCGCCGATCGCCGAACCGTGTTTAAAGAAGCGCTCCAAATCCCCTGCCTGTCTGGCGTACCGGTTGATTACGCAGTTTCGATGGCCCAACGGGTAGCGCCGAGGCTGCGCTGGAAGCAGCTGGCGCCGAACGCGCTCAATAAGCACAAGCAGGATGATGTAACCGTCCTCGTTGCAACGGGTGCCGCCCGTTTGGCGGCCGAGCACTTCGTTGCCCATCGCTTTGGATCAGATATCACCGTGATTGGAACGGAATTAGCCGTTGATGGTAAAGGCAACCTGACGGGGCGGCTTGATGGTGGTAACTGTGTCCGCCAAGAAAAGAAGCGGCAGGTTGAGGCATGGATTGCCAAACAGGGCCCCTTTGATGAGATTTGGGGCTATGGCAATAAACCCCATGATTTGCCGATGTTGGAGTTGGTGGATCACGCCACCATTGTTTAAGTGAGATTGGGCAGTGATGCCGATCTTGGGCCGGTATTGAGAGTGTGAGCTATGGTTGTTTCGGTAAGCCGCGGCGATCAAATTGATTTGGCAGATGCCGATCCCGAACTGAATGACCTGCTGGTTGGTCTCGGTTGGGATGCGAGTGATGAGAAGGGGCAAGAGATCGATCTCGATGCCTCAATCTTCATGCTTGGGCCGGGCAACCGCGTGCGTTCCAGCGCCGACATCATCTTCTACAATCAGATGGAATCAGAATGCGGTTCTATCACCTTGTCCCAGGATAACCGGACAGGTGTGGGTGATGGGGATGATGAGTTCCTGAACGTGAACCTCTCCATGATCCCGGAAGATGTGCAAAAGCTCGCCATCGCGGTCTCAATCTATGAGGCTGAAGAGCGGGAACAGAATTTTGGGATGGTCAGCGCCTCATTCGTGCGCCTTGTTAACACCCAGACCAACAAAGAAATCGCGCGCTATGACCTGCGTGAGGAGTCATCCACCGAGACGGCCTTTGTGTTTGGAGAGATCCTGCGCAGCGGCGAGAATAAGTGGTCCTTCCGCGCCCTCGGTCGCGGCTTTAGCGGTGAGCTACGCTTCCTCTGTGACCTTTTCGGTGTCACCGTCGAGGACTGATGCCTTCGGCTCCGTAAACGCCTCGGCGGGCCAGCGGTTGTGAAGCCACAGCCACTGTTCTGGCCGCTCCTTAATCCACTCTTCCAGCTGTGCGTTCAGCTCGGTCATCAGGACCAGCGTGTCGTGTTGCCGGTCACCGGTGACCTCTGGCTCAATCGGTGGCATGACGGTTACCCGAAACCGGCAACCCTCTAGCCGCTCAGTCCGGATCATTAGCAGGGCGGTCTCAAACTTGAAGGTGAAGCTGGCAACCGCTGGTGCGGTCATCGCCGGCACGCCAAAGAAGGGTACGGGGATGCCCTCATTCAGCTTCTGATCGATCAGCAGGGCGAGATTGCCGCCCTTCTTCAAATGGGCCAGGGCCTGCCTGCCGCCCTCTGCGCCTTTGAAGAAGAAGATGCGGCTGGCATGACGACGTAGCCACAGTAGCAGCGGGTTCACGTAGATGTTGTTGAGGCGTCGATAGATGAAGCCGAGTTCGATGCCGTAGCGCCGTGCCCCAACCTGGGCCACCTCCCAATTCGCTAGGTGGCCAGAGACCATGACGCATTGGGTTGCGTTCTCAGTAATCTTGTTCAGATGCTCAAAACCAACCCGCTCGATCCGCCTTTCAGCCTGATCCCAGATGCGTTTCAGATGCGGGTATTCGGCAACCGTGCGGCCTAGATTATCCCACATTCCGAGGATGATGGCCTCGCGCTCGGCCTCCTCAATCTCTGGCATCATGCGTGTCAGGTTGCGACGTGCGCGTTTGGTGACGCCCAGGCGTGGTCCAATCTTTCGTCCCAGCCAACTGCCAAGGGCAGACGCCCAATCGGTCGGCAATAACCAGAAAAAGCCGAACAGCAGATAAACAGGAATTGCCTGCAGGGGGTAGGTCACCCACCGCTCAACTGGTGTTACA
Organism: Alphaproteobacteria bacterium SS10; assembly: GCA_019192455.1. Taxonomy (NCBI): domain Bacteria; kingdom Pseudomonadati; phylum Pseudomonadota; class Alphaproteobacteria; species Alphaproteobacteria bacterium SS10. The sequence continues at coordinate 15,189 of JAHCML010000006.1, read as the reverse complement.
GGGCGTCTGCCATCACGTGCCATGCTGAGCCTCCATCGCTGGAGATAGTAGGGGCTTCAGCAGGTGATCGAGGCAGGCCTCATCATCAAAAACCAAAGAGATTGGTAGATGCTTAACCTGTGCCCGCCATTCGGGGCTTAGGCGTACCCAATCCTTCTCGGTCACCACCAGCTTGGCATTTTGTTCGCTAGCGCGCTTGGCATAGGCCGTCATATCGGCATCGGAGAGTGGCGCGTGATCTGCCAATTCGATCCGATCAACAATATCGACACCTTGGCTCGTAAGTAGGTTGGCAAAGCTCGCCGGGTCAGCGATGCCAGCAAGGCTGACCCAGCGTCCCTCTTGAAGTCGAGCGATGGCGTCAGGATCGGCCTGATACTGGCCAACCATCAGCTGCAGACCAAGTAAGCTTGAATGCTCCGGCTCACCAACTGAGATTAAGGCATCGGCTCGGGCTATACCCTTCGCCATACTCTCACGCAGCGGGCCCGCCGGGATGGCCTGGCCATTTCCAAAACCACGATGGCCTTTTACGGTCAGCAGGGTGCGATCCTTTGGCGGCACTGGGCTTTGCATGCCGTCATCTTGAATGATCAGTGAGGCACCTGCGTCAATTGCCGCTTGCGCGCCGGCATGACGGTCCTTTGCGACCCAACAAGGGCCGTTCTCTGCGAGCAGTAGTGGTTCATCGCCCACCTGATCGGCGGTATGCCGCTCGGTATTGACCTGGACTGGACCGGGAAGGGTGCCGCCATAGCCTCGGCTTAGGAAATGGGGCGTCGCATCAGGCGTCAACGCCTTAGCCCGCCCATACACAAAACGTGCGAGGGGCGTTTTCCCACCGCCACCGGCGGTTAGGTTACCAACGCAGATAACCGGGACGCTTAGGCGCTGTGCTGGGCGCTTCAGTCGATGTGCGGTCACGCTGGCATACATCCAACCCAAAGGGGCCAGGCAGGTGCTTAGCAGGCCAGGTGGTGCGTACCAGAAGGATGGGGTGGTCAGGCTCATGCTGCCGCCGTCTTCAGCAGCAATGGGGCAAGCATTGAGGTGACGCGGGCCTCAACCCGGTCAAGTACGGTGGCCTCATCCTGTGCCATCGACTTGGCGCGCTTGCCGAGATCGGCGACGGCCTGGGGATTGTCTAGGAGGGCAGCCAGGCTGTTACCAAGCGCGGTGTCGTTGGCCACGGCCTCCACGGCATCGGCGTTCGCCATTGCATCGCGGATTGCGCGGAAGTTCTCCATATGCGGGCCGTGTAGAACGGCGCAGCCAAACAGCGCTGGCTCAATCGGGTTGTGGCCACCAATGGGAACCAGGGACCCGCCCATAAACACGACAGGGCATAGGGTGAACAGCGTGCCCATCTCGCCCAGCGTATCGGTGAGGTAGATACCAGTGTCTTGTTGGGGGAGGGCGCCGGTGCTGCGTTGGGCAACGGTCAAACCGGAGCGTTGAACAAGGTTGGCAATCTCACCACCACGTTGTGGGTGTCTGGGGGCCAGGATTGTCAGGATATCGCTATGCTTCTTCGCCAGCTGTTTGTGCGCGGCGATGACCGCCTCTTCCTCCCCTGGGTGGGTTGAGGCCGCAAGCCAGATGGTTCGCCCACCAATCGCCCCGCGCATGGCGTCCAGTGCGGCCATATCAACGGGCAATGGCGGGGCGCCGAATTTGAGGTTGCCCAGGCTGGATACTGATTGGGCCCCAAGCGCCTCTAGCCGCTGCCCATCTGCATCGGACTGGGGCAGGCATTCCTTAAAGCTGCTCAACATCTCTGATGCCGTGCCCGATAGGTACTGCCACCGGGAGAATGAGCGGTCAGATATCCGCGCGTTCAGCAGCATGGCCGGCGTTTGCCGCGCCTTGATCGCGGCTAGTGCGTTTGGCCAGAGCTCTGACTCCAGCCACAACACGGCATCGGGTTGCCAGTGATCCATGAAGCGGGCGACCCAAGTCGGGTGGTCCCAAGGGGCAAACTGGTGAATAGCGCTGGTTGGTAGCCGTTCAGCCATCAGTTGAGCTGATGTCACGGTGGTGGTGGTCACCAATAGCGTCAGTTGTGGGTGTGCCTCAGCAAGGCGGTGCAGCAGGGGTAGGGCCGATAACGCCTCACCAACGCTGGCCCCATGACACCAGAGTAGCGGGCCGTCTGGTCTTGTCTTGTCGCTAATGCCCCGGCGTTCGTTCAGCCGGGTCGGCACTTCCTTTCCCTTCGCCACCCGACGGCGTAGCAGCCAGTTCAGCGCTGGCGCGCTGGCACTGGTCGCACCGCGATAGATGGACAGAAGTGCGGTCATGGACTGCCTTCACCAATCGGTTGGGCGGGTGGAAGGTTGCTCAGGAATTGTGCCGTCGCCGCCTCCCAGGAGTATCCCATGGCAAAGTCGCGGCAGGCTTGTTTGTCCAGTGGCAGTGCTTCGCGCATCGCAAGGGCTAAATCGTCGTTGAGGACGGCCACATCACTGTCTTTCAAGATGTCTAACGGGCCAGTGACGGGGAAGGCAGCCACCGGCACACCGCAGGCCAGAGCTTCAAGCATGACAAGGCCAAATGTATCGGTCAGGGACGGAAAGACGAACACATCGCCCATGGAGTAGTAGCGCGCCAGTTCCTCACCATGTTTGGCGCCAACAAAGGTGATGTCCGGGTAGCGGCGCTTAAGATCTTCAAGCGCGGGGCCATCGCCCACAACGAGCTTGCTGCCCTCAAACTCGGCATCGAGGAAGGCTTCGATATTCTTCTCAACCGCCACCCGGCCAACATAGGTCGCAATCGGACGGGGTAGGTCCAACCCATCCACCGGCGGTAGCGGGCGAAACATCTCGGTATCAACGCCGCGGGTCCAGCGCTTAAGATTCTTAAAGCGATAGGATTCCAGCGTGCGCCAAAGAGTGTCCGTCGCCACCATGACACTGACCGAGGCGCGGTGAAAATGCCGGACCAGCGCATAGGTCCAGGCGAGTGGCACCGGAATGCGGGCGGCAACATATTCAGGAAATTTGGTGTGATAGGCGGTGCTGAACGGCACGCCGTGTTTCAGGCAGAACCGGCGCGCCGCCCAGCCCAGCGGCCCCTCGGTCGCGATATGGATCTTGGTATAGGCGCGCGGCATGTCGCGCAGCATGCGGGCAAGCTTGCGGTAGGGGAACAGCGCCAACTTAATCTCAGGATAGGTTGGCATTGGCATTGTCTTAAACAGACTGGGGCCAATGACCTGCACTTCATGCCTCTCAGCTTCGATCACATCGATGGTGCGCTCAATCGTGCGCACCACGCCATTGACCTGCGGTCGCCAGGCATCGGAGATGATGATGATACGCACGGGATCAGGGGCCTTTAAGAGATGCTTGGTGCTAACGAGTGTGTTGCCGGTCGGCGTTTACGCGGCGAGCTGCTCTGAACGCTTTGCCGCTTGTTTTAGCACCTCATGCCAACGGATTAGATCCATTTGGCCGTCTGGGCGTTCCACCAGGGCGGTGCAACTTTCCACCCAGTCGCCGTCATTGCAATAGAGGACACCGCCCAAATCGCGAATTTCAGGGCGGTGGATGTGGCCGCAGATCACGCCATCGACCTGCCGGTCTTTGGCAATCAGCTTCAACGCCTTGCGGTAGCGACTGACATACTCAACGGCTGATTTCACCTGGCCTTTGAGATAAGCGGAGAGAGACCAGCGGGCACTGGCCTGCATCTGTCGCCGCCCAGTTTCAAACCAACGGTTGAACCAAAGCAGGAAGACATAGGCGCGGTCGCCAAGATGGGCGAGCCATTTGGCATAGCGGACAATCAGGTCGAACTGATCACCATGCAGGATCAGATAGCGGCGGCCATCGGCTGCCTCATGCACGTATTCATCGGCCACCAACAGCCCGTTAGGGTCACGCTGGAAGCGACGCAGGTAATCGTCGTGATTGCCAGGCAGGTACACAATCTCAGTACCGGCGGTAGCCATATCGCGGATGCGCGCCATAACGGCCTCATGGCTTTCTGGCCAATACCAGCGCTTGCGCAACTGCCAGCCATCAACGATGTCGCCGACAAGATAAAGCCGCTCAACCCCGTCTAGGTTGTTAAGGAATTGCAGCACGGCCTCAGCCTTGGCGCCTTTGGTGCCAAGGTGAAGGTCTGAAATCCAGACGGAGCGGGTCTCGCCAATCTCGGCGGCAATGGCCGGATCTTGGCCGCTCAACGTGTTTGCATTCATGTGCTGCATTGCGAAATCTTATTGCAATCCTGCGCCCTTGCCCAGCCGGGCGGTGCGCATGGCGCTTATTCCGTGCCTGGCGTGTCCGGTACGGTTTGGCAATCGAGCCAATTGATGTGCCCCATCTTACGTCCGGCCCGCGCCTCGGCTTTGCCATAGAGGTGCAGTTTACCGCGTGGGTCTGCCGTTGCTGCCTCGGCCCGCTCGGTGGGGTCACCGACCAGGTTTTCCATGATCACCGGGCAGCGCTGATCAACCGGCCCTAAGGGCAGTCCGGCGACCGCGCGAACCTGCTGTTCAAACTGGCTGGTAATGGCGGCATCCATGGTCCAGTGGCCCGAGTTATGAGGGCGTGGCGCCATTTCGTTGAAGTATAGCGACCCATCCTGGGCGATGAAGAACTCAACACCCAAAACGCCGATGTAGCCGAGGGCATCAGCCAGGGCCTTGGCATCTTCAGTTGCCTTGCTTACCAGCGCATCTGGGATCTGTGCCGGGACCCGGGTTGTGTCCAGGATATGGTCTTTGTGAATGTTCTCACCAGGCGGGTAGGCGAGCACCGTCCCATCGAGGCCACGGACAGTGATGACAGAGATCTCACCGGCAAGATCGATCCGTTTCTCCAACACAGCATCATCGGTGTTGAGTGCCTGCCAAGCGTCAGCGGCCTGTTCAGCGGTCTCAATCATCCGCTGTCCCTTACCGTCATAGCCGAGGCGGGAGGTCTTTAGGACCGCCGGTGCACCGATATCGGTCAGTGCGGCTTCAAGCTCGGCCAGGCTTGTGACTGGCTTCCATGGTACGGGGGTCAGGCCATGCTCAACAGCCGCAGTTTTCTCAAGCGCCCGATGCTGGGCTAGGCGGAGGATATCGGCGCCTGGGCGAACCGGTGTTGTGCGGGCCAGAAATTCAACCGCTGCCGGTGGCACGTTCTCAAACTCAAGTGTCACCACGTCGACCGCCTGGGCAAAGGCGGTTAGCGCATTGTGGTCATCGAAGCTGGCAACCGTCGCAGCGGCTGAGACTTGGGCGGCTGGGCTATCAGCCTCAGGCGTGAAGATATGGCAGCGGTAACCAAGATTGGCCGCGGCTAGGGCAGCCATACGGCCCAGCTGGCCACCGCCTAGAATGCCAATGGTTGAATTGGGGGCTAGATGCTTGTGCCCCATTGTGTTGGCCATGGGTTTAGCCCGCTGGATCGTCGCCGACGCTGGCGGTCTGGGCGGCGCGATGCTGCTCAAGCTTGGCGGCGACCGCCTCATCATTGAGTGCGACCACTGATGCTGCCAAAAGGCCCGCATTCTTGGCGCCTGCTGTACCAATGGCCAGGGTGCCAACCGGAATGCCACCGGGCATCTGAACGATTGATAACAGGCTGTCGAGGCCGCTGAGAGCCTTGCTCTCCACCGGCACGCCAAAGACGGGCAGGGTAGTCATGCTGGCCACCATGCCTGGCAGGTGGGCGGCGCCACCCGCACCGGCAATGATCACCTGCAGGCCGCGTTCCTTCGCGCTTTTGGCGTAGTCGAACATACGGTCAGGGGTGCGGTGGGCTGACACGACCCGCGTTTCAAACGGCACACCCAGCTCAGCGAGTGAGAGGGCGGCGGCACGCATGGTCGGCCAATCGGATTGGCTGCCCATAATAATACCGATCTGCGGCGCGCCGTCGGGGGAGGGCACCGGATCGCGATTCAGATTGTCGGATGTCACGCAATAATGTCCGGGACGAGGCTATCTTCCAGGCGGGCGATCAGATCACGCAGCATCAGCTTGCGCTTCTTAAGCCGCTGGATTTGTAGCTGGTTGAACGGCCCTTCCGCGCTCAGCTGCTCAATCACATCATCGAGGTCGCGGTGCTCAGACCGTAGTTCCTCGAGGCGGGCATGGACTTTGTCCTGCTCGTCCGTGGTGTCGATTGGCGTTAGGTGGGTCATGATGCGCTCTAAAAAAGGGTGCCCGGTATATAGTGAAAAATCGGCCGAAACGCCAGAAACAGTTCTGCTAAACCTTGGGGCCATCAAGCCATTCGGCAGTTGACCCATCCGGCTCGCCCTCTTACAAGCCAAGCGGCGCGCCCTCTGCCCAGTCTAAAGCGGCAGTGTTTAACAATGCGCTTGCCTAATATTAATCGAGGAAAGCAACAAGATGTCGGCCCCGAAACGCATCGGAATTTTGACCAGTGGTGGCGATTGCGCCGGTTTGAACGCGGTGATCCGCGCCGTGGTGTATCGCGCCTACCATTATGGTTGGGATGTGATTGGCCTTCATAACGGCACCGCCGGCCTCCTCGACCGCCCAACGCGGCATGAGAACCTGAACATCCGTGACTTTGATGGCCATGTTATGCGCCTCGGTGGGACCATTCTCGGCACCACCAACAAGGGTAACCCTTTTGCCTTCCCAATGCCTGATGGCAGCAAGAAGGACCGTTCTGGTGAGATCATTGAGGGCTTTAAAGAGCTTGGCCTCGATAGCCTGATTGGCATCGGTGGCGATGGTAGCCTCGCCATCCTGCGTCAGCTGGCCCAGCAAGGTGGCATTAAGCTGATTGGTATTCCAAAGACCATTGATAACGATCTTGGCCTGACGGAAGTTTCCGTTGGCTTCGATACCGCAGTTTCCGTTGCGACCGAAGCAATGGACCGTCTGCAGCCAACCGCTGCCAGCCACGACCGTGTGATGGTGCTTGAGGTGATGGGCCGTGACGCCGGTCACATCGCCCTATCCGCCGGTATCGCCGGTGGTGCAGATGTGATCCTTATCCCAGAGATCCCATACAAGCTTGAGCATATTGCCGAGAAGATCGCGCAAGTCCGCCAGCGTGGCCGGAACTTCTCACTGGTTGTCGTGTCTGAGGCGATTGAAACCGTTGAGGGCGAGAAGCTGGAAGTCGAGTACACCGGCGGTGAGCGTCGCCTGGGCGGCATCGGTGATTATCTGGGTGAGAAGATTGCCGCCGCTACTGGCGCAGAGACCCGGGTTACCGTCCTCGGCCACGTTCAACGTGGCAGCCAGCCAAGCTGGCAGGATCGGATGATTGCCAGTGCCTTTGGTACCCGCGCCGTCGACCTTATCGCCGAGGGTAAAGAGGACCGCATGGTCGCTTGGCAAAACCGTCAGGTGATAGATGTGGCCATCGAAGATGCCATCGCCCATTACCAAGCTGTCGACCCAGAAAGCGGCCTAGTACAGACCGCCCGTGGCCTTGGTATCTGCCTGGGTGATATGGCGCCATCAAAGCCACTGGCCGAAACTGGCTAAATCAGTCCCGCTAATTTTTTGCTATATCTTGCTGTAATCCCGGTCGTATTGGGCGGTGCAGCAATGGGCATCTGCGCCTGTTAAGGCAGCGGTCCAGCTGCTTGCGCCTGGATTCCATCCACAGCTTATCCCCAATCCTTCGCGGGTGCGAAAAGCCGAGTCGCCATTGTGAATATGGCGTCGATACCCAATCTGTAGCTATACTATTTCGCAAGATGGTCTTTGCGGGAAACAAATGCCATCCAGGCGCGTCCGCGCCAGCAAGAATAAACTGTCGTCAACAACGAGAAGGAGGCGCGTAATGTCGATTGCTCAACGGATCGAGACTCTGCGGTCACGGCACTCTGTGGTGGATCAGGAACTATCCTCGGAAGTACAGCGCCCATGGCCAAACAGCACGACGGTCCGTCGACTAAAACGCGAAAAGCTCCGAATTAAAGATGAGATAGAGCGGCTAGGGACCCATTGACGGGCATCGCTCAAGACTAGGTTTAGATAAGCCTATGGCCGGTTCGGAGACCGGCCATTTGCTTTTCTGGATCGAATTTTCAGGCCCGTTTAGGGGCCAAGTGCCGATTAGTAATCGATCGGCACATCCTCAACATAGTTATCGATCTTATCTTCTGGTGGCTGCTCAGCATCCGTCTTGCCACCGGATTTGATCACCTCTTTATCCATGTCTGCCTGGGTGCAAAGGCCTAGGAGAACCGGATTGCGTGGCTTGATGTTCTGGCTGTTCCAGTGGGTCCGCTCACGAACGGCGGTGATCGTTGGCTTGGTGGTGCCAATCAGGCGGCCGATCTGGCTGTCCTTCAGCTCAGGGTGGAATTTCACCAACCAGGCAATGCCATCGGGCTTATCACCGCGCTTGGCAACCGGGGTGTATTTCGGACCCTTTGGTCGGCTGGATGGCTTGGGCAGGTCACGCTTGGCAATCACCAGGCGGTTCGCGCGATCTTCCTCACAGCGCTTAATCTCTTCAGCGGTCAGGGTGCCATTGGCAATTGGGTCGGCGCCGTTAATGCCACCGGCCACATCACCATCGGCGATGGCCTGCACTTCCAGCGGGTGTAGCTCACAGAATGCCGCAACCTGATCAAAGGTCAGGGTCGTATTGTCGACCAGCCAAACGGCCGTCGCTTTCGGCATAAGTGGTTTGGACATTGCTGTCATTCCTTCAAATTCCAGGGCCGCCGGCGGGGGTGCCACCGGCTTACGCTAAAACAGCGCTTGGTTGAGCTGTCATGGATGGCGGTTGTTATCGACATCTACGACGATAAGATCAAGTTTCTCGACGTCAGATGACCAATATGAACAACAGGACTCGCGATCCATGAGCTGGGATGAACCGCCAAAGCCGAAGCCAACCCTCACCGTTGGCATGCCGTTAGACACCGTCTCAGTCGGTGAGTTGGAAGAGATGGTTGAAGAGTTCAAGGCTGAGATTGAGCGGCTGGAGGCAGAGATCACCAAGAAACGCTCGCAAAAATCAGCGGCCGACGCCTTTTTCAAAAGCTGATTTGGCCCTCGCCTTTGTTCACATTTTTGCGTGATTGCTGGGCTTGATCATGCGCTCTTTCATCTTAGCCCGATAGGTTGTAGGGACTGTCGGCCCGGGCCTACCCCCACAAAAAAATAACCGGCCTGGCAGACCATCCTTATCGCGTTCGATCTCGCGCTGATTTGGATGTTGGAGGAAACGCGGATCCGCAAGGAAGCCCACCCAGTGGCTATTGGCGCACCAGGAATCTCAGTTGAGCCATCCGGCATCAACCAGCCCGCGACAGGCGGGGTGCGCGCATGAAGCGCAAGACAGTCCGCAAGGCGATCGCCGATAAGCCAAGCACAGCGCGCGACGTAAACCTCGCACTGCAGGGCGGTGGCTCCCATGGTGCCTTCACCTGGGGGGTGATTGATCGCCTGCTGGAAGCGCAGATAAACGGCGAGATCAATATCAAATCCGTTAGTGGCACCAGCGCAGGCGCCATGAACGCCGCGGTTCTGGTCTACGGGCTTGAAACTCTAGGCCCAGAGGGGACGCGCAAGCTTCTCGACGATTTCTGGACGGGCGTGTCCCGGCGCAACATTCTCAGCACGCTGCATGAGATCTCAACCCAACTAACGGGCAGCCCGGATCTGGATCACAACCCGGTCCATCAATGGATTGAGATGTGGCAGGGCGTGCTGTCACCCCAACAGTTCAACCCGCTGAACCAAAACCCGCTTCGCGACTTGCTGGAAGACACGATCGATTTCGATGTGCTTCGCGATGCTTTGAGCAAAGAGGGAAGCGACCGGCTTTTCGTTGGTGCCACCAATGTCACCAAGGGCAAGCCAAAGGTTTTCCACGGGGATGAAATTTCCGTTGATGCGGTTATGGCGTCGGCAACCTTGCCTGACGTTTTCCATCCCGTTGAGATCAACGGCGAGTATTTCTGGGATGGCGGGTACATGGTTAACCCACCCCTGGAAGCGCTCCGTTTTGATGACACCGACGATATTGTCTTAGTTCAGATCAATTCGTTCCGGTTGGATGATAAACCAACCAGCAAAAGCGATATTGCGAATACGGCAAACAGGCTGATGTTCAACTCGGCGCTGGTTGCCGAGCTACGCGCCATTGAGCAGCTGAATCACTTGTTTGATGCCGGCATGTTGAAGCCCACGAAAGATGTGCGCCCACAACGCATGCACCGCATCATTGATGCCGAACAAATGCGCCGGTACAGCCGTACAGCGAAGAGCAATACGGGCCCTAGCTTCTTAAAAGATCTCAAGATGTTGGGCCGCCGCGCTGCTGATGCTTGGCTGCAGGAAGATGCGCCGCAGGTCGGGAAGAAGAGCACCTGGGAAGCCAACTGGGCTAACCCGATTGAGCATCTTGGCCGATCCAAGCTGGTTATGGGCCCGAATGAGGGCGGCGAGCCTGATCAGAACGGCAACGATAATGATCGTTGGGGCCGCCTGCGCGGCGCTGCTGCTGAAGCACTGGGTGATCAGCCGAAACGTTTGCCCACAGTTCGGTTGGGCGAGAACGGGGCCGAGCCTGTCGCCCCAGGTGAAGAAGCACCGGTCCAACGCCGCGCGCTTCCATAAACCGTTATCAGAAAGTCGACACCATTATCGGTTTCTCGGTTGAACCCGGGATACGGATATGGTTGCTAGCGGCATCATGTTGACCGATATCATCCTCCTCACCGGCAGCCGCGAATACAAAGCGCTGGCAAACCATCTGGCCAAGCTGAACCCAAAGGTTAAGCTGCACCATGCCGAGACTCATGAAGAGCTTGAGCATCTCTCTAAGCAGACGGGTTATGAGGCACGGGTGATTGCTTTCACCACCGGTGTGATTATCAAGCGTGACCTGCTGAATAAGTTCAAGAAGACCGCCTACAACTTCCACCCCGGCCCACCAAATTTCCCTGGCCGCTATCCAGAGGCTTGGGGTGTTTATCGTAAGGCCCGGTGGTTTGGTGCGACCTCGCATAAGGTTGAGGCGCTGGTTGATGCAGGGCCGATTATCGGCGTTGAGCGTTTTGAGGTACCGGCCGGTGCCGATCGCTATGATATGGCGAAACTTTGCTATGCGGCTGTCTTCCGCCTCTTTAACACCTTGGCGCCTCAGCTGGCCGTGGCAACGGATGACCTCCCCGTCTTGGATGACCAGCAATGGTCGGGTCATAAGACCACCCTGGCTGAGTATGAAGAGCTGCGGGACAACCCACCGGAAGACAATGAGGATGAGCGACGCCTCCGCTTCCAATCCTTTGGTCCGCCGCATGAGCAGATCGGCGCTGCCTAGACAAGGCACTCAAACGGCCCGCTGAGTACCCCAGCCTTACATTCCGGCCTTTTTCGTGTGGTGATTTACCAATCATCAATGGGTTGCGTCTTAGCCTGTGATCAGACGACGCGCCGTGGTTGGCATTATCCCCCCTCCTGCACCCCCAAGGATCATGGTGCGTCGTCCTACCCCCTCTGACGTTCGCTGCATGGTCCCCAGGTTGGTTTCGCTGGTCTGTGCTTGACGCTGTTGCCCCCTGCCGCCTAGCGTGCGGGCAACATCGAACAAGCCAAGAGTGGGGTTCCAATGACCGCCAACCAATTCCTCAAAATGGAGACACTGAGCCTGCATGCGGGCCAGCGCCCAGACCCGGTGCATGGTGCACGCGCCGTCCCGATTTATGAGACCGCCTCTTATGTGTTCCGGGATGCGGATCATGCCGCGGCCTTGTTCAATCTTGAGCGTGCTGGCCACATCTATTCCCGCATCTCAAACCCGACCGTTGCAGTGTTGGAAGAACGTGTTGCCGCCCTAGATCACGGTGTTGGTGCGGTCTGTACTGCGACGGGTCACGCCGCCCTGTTCCTTGGCATCATGACCCTGATGGGCCAGGGAGGGCACATCGTGTCATCCCATGCGCTCTACGGTGGGACGCATAACCTCTTTACCCACACGCTGCCCCGCTTTGGCATCACGACCACCTTCGTCCACCCCCATGATATTGAGGGCTTTAAGGCGGCGATTAAGCCAGAGACGCGATTAGTCTACACGGAATCTATCGGTAACCCGGGGCTCGAGGTTAGTAACATCCCGACCCTGTCAGAAGTTGCCCATGATGCCGGCCTTCCGCTGATGGTCGATGCAACCTTTGTGACGCCTTACCTGCAGCGACCAATCTCGCTGGGGGCTGATTTAGTGGTTCACTCGCTGACTAAATGGATGGGTGGCCATGGCGTCTCCATGGGTGGTGCGCTGGTTGATGGTGGTACCTTTGATTGGGGGGCGAGCGGTAAGTTCCCAACCCTGACCGAGCCCTACGCCGGCTATCACGGCCTCAATTTCTGGGAAGAGTTTGGACCCCAGGCATTCTGCATGCGCGCCCGTGCTGAGGGCCTCCGCGATATTGGCCCAGCGCTGAACCCCCATGCGGCCTTCACCCTGCTGCAAGGCATTGAGACCTTGCCGGTGCGAATGGAACGCCACCAATCCAATACCGCTAAGGTGATCGAGTTTTTGAGCAAGGCGATGGCGGATGAGAAGGGTGTGGCCTGGGTCTGGCACCCAACCATGCCTGACCACCCGGATCACAAACTGGCGCAAGAGCTGCTGCCGAAAGGTGCGGGCTCGGTGGTCAGCTTTGGCATCCAGGCCGGTGCTGATGGCGATGCCCGTGCTGCCGGTCGCCGGTTTATTGAGGCGCTGCGGCTTGTCTCCCACCTGGCCAATGTTGGCGATGCCAAGACCCTGGTCATTCACCCGGCCAGCACGACCCATAGCCAGATGGGGCCAGAGCAGCTGCAGAAGGCCGGTATCGGTGAAGAGATGATCCGCCTATCCGTGGGCCTTGAGGATGCAGACGACATCATCACCGACCTTAAGAACGGCCTGCGCGCCGCGTTGAAAGGGTAAGCGGCCATGTTGTTTGAGGTTGATAACAAGCAGGCCTTCGCGGCCACTGGCGGTCGTGACCTTGTGAAGGGGCAGCCAACCGTGGTGTTCATTCACGGTGCTGGCATGGACCATTCCGTTTGGGCGCTGCAGACCCGCTACTTTGCCCATCGTGGTCGCAACGTGCTGGCGCTGGACCTGCCCGGGCATGGCAAGAGTGAGGGGCCCGCATTAACCTCGATTGAGGCGATGGGCGATTGGATTGTTAGTGCCATGGCGGCCCTTGGCATCGATCAGGGCGCCATGATTGGGCACTCCATGGGCTCTCTCATCGCACTGGATTTGGCAGCCCGGAAACCAGAGCATGTATCGGCAATTGGGTTGGTTGGTACGGCAGCGGATATGCCGGTGAACCAGGCGCTCTTAGATGCGGCGGCTGAGGATAAGCAAGAGGCGATCGATATGGTCACCGGTTGGGGCTTTGGCCCGCCGGGGCAGTTCGGTGGCCATCGTGGTCCCGGCCTATGGATGCTGGGCGGTGGTCAGCGTCTGATGCAGAACACTATCGGTGCCTCTTCCGGGGTGCTCTATCACGACCTCAAAGCCTGCAACGATTTTTCAGGTGGCATGGATAAGGCAGCGGCGGTTAGCCAGCCCGCTTTCCTGGTTCTAGGCACTGAGGACAAGATGACCCCGGCCCGCGCAGGGCAGAAACTGGCGAAAGCGATGGAAGCTGTGCCTGGCGGGGCCAAGGTCACCACGCTTCAAGGTATCGGCCATATGGTCATGATTGAGGCACCAGATGACACCCTGGACGCCATGATCGATGGGCTCGTGGCCTGATAGTCGACGGCATGAGATCAACGAAAAACGCCCGGGCATGACCCGGGCGTTTCTGTCTCTAGCTTATCGATGATTAGGCAGCTTTTTTGCCGCCATCATTGTCGAGCACCTTTTGTGGGGTGTCGGTTTTGATCTCAATAGTGCGAGGCTTCAGCGCCTCTGGCACCACACGCTGAAGCGTGATGTTCAGCATGCCATCGGTAAGGTCGGCATCGACCACCTCAATATGCTCGGCGAGGTCAAACCGCCGCTCAAACGAACGGTTCGCAATGCCGCGATGTAGGTAGGTAACGCCGTCAGAATTGCCGGTGTTCTTCCCTTTGCCGGTGACAGTCAGGGAATGCTCTTTCACCGTGATGTCGATGTCGTCGCGGCCAAAGCCAGCGACCGCCATGGTGATCCGGTAATCATTCTCACCCAGCCGCTCAATGTTGTAGGGGGGGTAGGATGGGGCCTCATCAAGGCCAGCCGCGCTTTCCAGCATGCGGTTGAGCCGGTCGAATCCAACGGTGGAACGGAATAGGGGGGATAGATCGTAGGTACGCATGGGTAACCTCCTTCATAAGAAGCAAAGTTTTAAGGCCGGCCCGACCATTCGGCACCGGTCATTTGGTGTGTAGTCACGACCCGCTAAGCGGCATCGCCTACACGCTAGATAAAGTGAGGATTTTTGGCTTTTCAAGGGTGGGCCCATGAAACCCGGTTGGCCTTTTGCGGCCTTGAATTTCGGGATCCTTAACCGTTGCCACGCTATCAATCACCGTTTGGCCATCGTAGGCTGGGCGCAATCTTTGGCCCGATCATTTGTGATCAGAACAGGCCCAACCAACGCCCCGGGTAAGCTGTGCGGAAGGAGCCTTCATGGCGGATACAGATCAACCAGCAGCGGCAAGCATGCTGCCCCTCGACAGCGCCTATGATGAGGCGATGGAGATGCTTCTCGATGCGAAAGACTTCGCGAAGAGTTATCGGGAGTTGGGTAGTGACCTTAAGCCAGAGCAGCGGCTGCGGTTGAGCCATTACACTATGCAGGTAACGGCACGGTTGACCCAGATAATGGCCTGGCTAATGGCGAGTAAGGCGGTGGCCGCCGGTGAAATCCCGGCCGAGGCGCTGCAGAGTGAGGAATATGCCCTGCCCACCGATGGGGCGATGCCCGGCGGCGATGCCGATACCCTGGAAAGAGAACAGGCGGACCGGGACTTCACCCCAGACCGCCTGGCCAATTTGATGGATCGCAGCCGCGCGCTCTATCTGCGCATTTCACGGCTTGATCAAGAAATGCGGGCGTAAGCCCTGGAACCTATTAGGTTTCCAGACCAAAACCAGCAAAACGATCGCGGAACTTGGCCAGCTGGCCACCTTCCCGTGCGCGCTGGCTACCGCCGACCCATGCTGGGTGGGTGGTGCGATCAATGTCGAGACGCAAGGTGGCACCTGGCTCACCATAGGTGCTCTTGGTCTTAAATTCGGTCCCGTCGGT